>CAVKOQ010000248.1:0-2062 GCA_963657995.1 bacterium | reverse complement strand
TGAAATCGTTGATTTCAGAGGGATTTTTCTTATTCTTTGTCTATTGCGGCGCAGGCGGTGAAAATTGTATTTTACTTTTTCCCCATAATATGATATAATTTATATTGTCAGTACGAGCAGTCAGATCAGACTTCGTTTGGCTCGTGAGCAAACACGGGCGGCATCGTACCTATGGTATGAATGCATCCTTTTCCGGCAAAAGCGCTATCAACATCCCATCACCACAACACCATGACACACGGACACACCACATGGTAACTACACCCGTAGTTAGTATGTAGATATGTCTCGTTGTAACTGTGTTAGTGATGTGGTGTTAGGTAAAACAGAACAAGCTGTTTGGGAAGTCGGATTTGTGCTGGTGCGAATATAGGGTATGTGGCTGCACTATCTCCTTGTTATTGGCGGACGGGAAGTCCCCTCAGTTTTGGGGGCCAATAATAACAAGGAGGTGATTCCGTGAAGAAAGCGGACAAGCCTAATATTGTCATCAACATCAATGTTTATGGTGACAATAACAAGGTTTCCATGAATGAGACTCGTTCTCACTTTTCTGCTGTCGTAATCGTCATCGTACTGATTATGGTAGCCGTACTGGCTGTATCCTTTTGCTGCCCTGAACTACTTTCTGATTTTGTCCGTTGGATAATCGGCAAAGTAGTCAACAGCTAACACCAGCACATTTTAGGAATTGAGGTGTACAACCTTTTGAAATATACTGTTTGTCCGTTATATGGAATTCAATCCAAAAAAAATGTTGAAATACATTCTACATATAAAAAACGAGGACTTATTGAAGCAAGAAAGAGTTGCTTCCATGATTAGTCCTTATGTAGATAGGTCGAAAAAGCCACGTCTTATAGAACCGCCGCAGGCCGAATTAAAAGCTGCGCAAAAACGTATAAAAACATTATTGGGGAAAATCGAAGTGCCCAATAATGTTTTTTCTGGTATTAAGGGAAGATCTTACTCAGATAATGCCCTCATGCATTTGGGAGATTGTGCTCGAAATCTATATAAAATCGATTTAACTGCGTTCTTTCCATCAATCCGTCGAGAAACTGTCTATCGTTTTTTCTTTGAAGATTTGTGTTGTTCTCCAGATGTCGCTGCGATATTGACAAATTTAACGACAGTGGATCTAACAAAACTGGATCAACGAAATCTTGTAGATGTTTATGATTTTCTGGCCGACAAAGGCATAAATTGTTATAATCATCTGATTTCTGGTGCTCCAACAAGTCAAATTCTTTCATATCTGGTTAACCATAAAATGTTTGATGAGTTACAGTTGTTGTCAGAAAAAAATAATATGACGATGACCGTTTATGTAGATGATGTGGTGTTTTCAAGTAAATGTAAGATATCCTCAGAATTCAGAAAATCGGTGCTGGCTCTTATAAAAAAATATGATTATCAAATTTCCCGCAAAAAGGTTAAAGGTTATTCTAAAACATACCCCAAATTAGTGACAGGCGTTATCATCGACAGCGAAGGAAAGGCTACAATTAAAAATTCACTTAGGAAGAAAATTGTAACTGAGTACGAATTTCTCCGCAATAATCCTGATGATATAAAAAGTCGTCAGCGATTACGAGGTCTTATTACTGCCGCAAGGCAAGTTGATAAATCAGCTTTCCCAAACATCTCAAAATTTGCGTTCGACAGTTTCCATTCCCAATAAACCCTTTGCAGATGTAAGAAATTCATCCTCACATCTGCAAAGGGTTTTCTATTTATCCGTTCTTTGTCCGTTTGTCTTCCTTCTCCTCCAGTGGCCGCCCATCGCCCTCGCCCAAATCCATCAGTCGCTGCGCCTCCGCAATCTCCGCTTTCATCTCCACAATCAGTACTTTCAGTTTCTCCTCACACTCCTCGCGGGTATGGGCGTAGACATTGCGGGCGTGTTTCTTGCCATCGGGCCACTTGGGAGAGTAGCGCCCTTCGAAGAGATGGTCGTTGATCTGACTGACGCAGTCGGTGCCGGGCTTGCGCTTGCGGCCCACATAGGGCTTGAAATCGGTCATACTCGGCTTTTCCGCCTGGGCCGGGGCAGTTTCCT
>CAVKOQ010000247.1:0-2064 GCA_963657995.1 bacterium | reverse complement strand
TTTCCTCCATGGGTCACACCTCCTATCTATGCTGCTGCGCGTCCCGAAAGCCTTGTAAACACGGGGCAGACGGGCATTTTTGCAAATAATAGCGTCAAAACCTATCCATGGTACGGGAATCAGCGCCATTTTCAAAACGCCGCAAACCCTTGTGGCAGTCCGCACTGCGGGCTGCCGTGAATGGCATTGGCGCAGAAAAGCGCCAATGCTTTTCTCCTGCTATAATATCAGCCGTAGATATTCTGCAGCAAAGTGGCGCATAATGCCGAATATCTATGCAGGAAGATCTGGCGTTCTATTCTCCGTGAAACACCGTTTTCTTGGAGCAGTTTAGCCGTTCTTCCTGCCTCTCTGATATCTTTCCGAACCATATTCGGATGTGATATAATGACGCTATCGGACAGCGCCAACTCTGCCTTCTCTTGTGACTTTTCGTTCACTGCCAGCAGTCTGTCTCCTCTACCTTATGGGATTTCATTTATTAGCCGGATGTCGAAGCGTAATGCGTTTTCCTCTCATATCGAAGCAGGGTGTGATCCATTTGGTCTTGAGGAATTGTCCGAAATTATGAGGAAGGAGTCCTACCCGTGTTCATTGTTGGTGTCGATATCGCAAAACGCAGCCATGAAGCAACTGTTATTGACGATAGCGGAAGCAAAATCAAAAAACCATTCAACTTCAAAAATGATTCCTCCGGTTTCCATGCGCTCCTGTCTGTACTGGAATCCATAAGCCTCGATCCAAATGATTTCATCATAGGCATGGAATCCACAAGCCACTACTGGCTTGCTCTCTACTCCGGATTAAGGAAAAAGGGTTACACCGTCCATGTGTTTAATCCGATTCAATCAAATGCACTTCGTGAGATGTACATCCGGCAGGTAAAGAATGACGACCATGACTGTTTCGTTATTGCCGAAGTCATCCGCTTTGGCAGATACTCCGAGGGTGGAATGCCACCCTCTAACATCTACGAACTTAGGGAGATGTGCCGCGCCAGATTCTTCATGGTGGATGCTGTCGCAGACTTGAAACGAAAGGCTATTGCATTATTGGACCAGGTTTTTCCAGAATACGAAACTCTTTTCACAGATATTTTTGGATTAACCTCCTCCGAGTTGCTATGCAACTGCTCCACTCCGGAAGAGATTCTGTCAATAGAAACAGATAAGCTCTGTGAAATCATTTCTGTTCCCAGCAGAAAACGGTTCGGAATGAAGAAGGCAGAAGAAATAAAGTCTCTGGCTGAAAATTCTTTTGGCATCGTCCAAGAATTCGATGCCTTCGGTTGCCTCATTAAGCAGTACATGGAGCACATACGCTTCTCTGAACAGCAGATTGCCGCATTGGATGAGCGTATTGCGGCACTGTATTCCTCATTTGATACATATCTCAGCACCATCCCCGGTGTAGGCCCTGTATTGGGAGCTACTATTTTAAGCGAGATCGGTGACATCTCCCGTTTTTCTTCTGCCGCTAAACTGGCAGCATTTGCCGGTATTGACCCCACTGTGAAACAGTCCGGCGAATTCGTTGGAACACGAAATCATATGTCAAAGCGTGGCTCTCCCTATCTGAGAAGGGCTCTCTGGCAAGCGTCCACCATTGCTGTCCGCTGTGATCCCGTGCTAAAAGAATTCATGGCGAAGAAACGGGCCGAAGGGAAACCGTATATGAACGCCATTGGGCATGTTACAAAGAAAATGGCAAATATTATCTACGCCGTACTGCGTGATAATGAGCCGTATTATATCCGCAGCAACATCTGACCTGCAAATAATTTAACTGTAGCCTGTAGTCCTTGCCATATGCAACAGCAGTCAAGGGCTTGCGAAGCATACTCGTTTTGCCCTCACCTTTCATCGAAAGAATGCATTTTTATCCAAGAACAGCGGTGATAAATCTCCGTTTTCCTCTTGACAAACTCATAGCCGGCTGCTCCTTTTTCGGCGCACCGAAAACTCTCCGACACGCTCCAAAATGGGCTGGGTGGTATCCGTACCCAACCTTCGCCCTGCGAGGCCACGCAGCGGCTCACAGGCGGCAATACGGGGGGAATATGGG
>CAVKOQ010000246.1:0-2070 GCA_963657995.1 bacterium | reverse complement strand
AATTCTGCCTGTATATCTCTTCCGAGAGAACATCCAGCACAGCCTGTGCGTTTGAGATGATACTTTGTGTAACAGGCGCTATGAAGAATTTGATATGCAGCGACGTACTGCTGCTTGTCCTCATTCTTCAGCCAAAACAGCGGTCTGTATGTATCCCATCCGGTCCGTTCATCATTCCAATCTGCAGAATGCTGATCGAAGCAGCTTTTGTATGCGGTTGCACGTGGTCCGCCTTCCGCTTTTCTGACCCCAATAATATCCAGATCAAAGCCTCCTTCTTTCATCATCCTGTTGCCAACCTTTTTCTTTGCGTAGATACAGCATTTACAAGAAAATTTCATGGTCGGCTGGCAGAAAATCAGAAATTCCTTCAACCCTTTGTGATGCGAAATACAGAACTGCTTTGATTTTGCAGTATTACACCACCAGCGCAGAGCAGTCTGACAGCGCGGGTAGCGCTTAATCAAAATATCGTAAGGTTCATCTTCCCATTGAAATCTATGTCTCTGCAGACGTTCCAGGTAATCCGAGATACGTTTATTAATAAATGGCTGCCCGTATTTCCTTGCAGACAGGGGAATTGGCAGAATTGCCCTTTCCCGCTGAATCTGTATGTCATACCGTTCATCCAAATAAGATAGATGATCCTTGGTCGCCTGATACTCCAGACCGGTATCAAACCAGACATACGTTACCTTGTTGCTTTTATCGCACCGCCAGACAGCATCCAGCATAATATCGCTATCAGACCCGCCAGAAATCTTGCATGCAATGCGCTTATACAAAGGATCATTGATGATTGTCCACGTTTTTATCAGCATTTTGGTAATAGTGATATTTTGTGGGCAGTCTTCCAATAATTCTTCGAGTGTATTGGCCTTCTTTACCACTATGCACTTTCCTCAATCTCAATCTATTTCGTTTGAGATGAGGTAAAGCCATACTTGGTGAGTATCTTTTTACGCCGCTATCACATATTTTCCGATCCGGTAATACCAACGATCCGAATTCCGGATCATCGCGGCAACCTTTACTGACTAAAGGTATTTATATGTACACAATGGTTCTGATCAGCCAATCGTCAGGACGGCCGTCCCAAGTTTTTCAATGCCGTCCAATTCTAAATTCATAAAGTTCTTCTTATTTTTGCTCCGATAATCTTCCAGAAACATATTGACCCATTCATCGATGTATTCCGGATGATTATATGGCAGCGGCAAAACAGCATATTTTTCAGCCGTCTTGTAGACTCCTTTCTCGGTAACAAAATGGACCTTAACCCGGTACACCGGCAGTTTCACCGGGATTGGCAAAAAGTTCTTTGGATGAGCAGAAGCCAGAAGCGCTTGCGCACCTCCGGAAACAAACAGCTCGTCCAGCATAATCACATCGTTGAAAAATTTATTTGGATGCATATGGGTGCTCCTTATTCTTTGGATATTTCCCAATGACTTCATCAAAATACTACTTTGAGATTCCGATTAATGATACAAATTCTTCTTGAGGTATATTCTCTCTTTTGCACAAACTAATCATTTCCCCAATTAATCGATATTCAGCGCGAGATTCATCCCATGCCTTTTTGAAAGCTGGATCCGTTTCTCTCATTAACTCAATTCGCTCTGAAACACTTGTTTTCATAAATGGCATATTGAAACCACCTCCCATAATCAGTCAGGCATCTATCACACGCTTATATACTTTGAAATTCGTATCATCCTGCGGCGGACAATAAACAGCAAATTCAATGGTTTTAAATGTATGGAGATAATCCACAATCGTTTCCTTGGCTGCTCTGGCTACCACTTCCGGTTTATTCCGAAAAGCTCCGCATCCAAAGGCACCCAGGATCACCACTTCGTCACCCTTTAATGCAGCTATATCCAGAATTCTTGACAGCCTATTTTTATGGATTTCCAGAAGCTCCTTGTCACTGACTTCTACTGCCTGATCACCGTTGTCCTGGTTGAATCGGTTACTCGGCCGTTCTCGCAGGTTCGGTGCTGCACAGGTAATGACATCCACATTATACCAGTTTACCTCATTCATCAGCTTCGGTCGGCTTTCATC
>CAVKOQ010000245.1:0-2090 GCA_963657995.1 bacterium | reverse complement strand
GATGTGGTTGATATGCTACATTCATTGGAAGGATATCGACTAGGTATCATAAGTAATGGAAAATCTATACAGCAAAGAGCAAAGTTGAGTTGTACGAACATTGAAAAATATTTTGAAAAAATTTTGTAACTGTTCAGTACCCTATTAGTTGAAAATGTTGTCAGGGGTTCCGTTCAGTGCCTCACGGATAGCAGTGAAAGCATTTATTCCATGCTTACGGGCTGTTCCGATATAACTCATAATGGTAAGATATTCCTGTGCACCTTCTTCACTTCGGAAGCATCCTGAGACCTTGGTTTTTACTTTTATCATCCTCAGATCGCGTTCCGCCTGATTGTTATCAAAGGGTACACAGAGATTCTTTATAAACAGGCAGACTGATTCCTTGTAATTATCCAGTCTGCAAATCAAATTTAATACTTTACTTTTTTTCTGGCGACCGCGCTTTTTAGCTGGAGTTTCTAGAAGTGGATTTTCCTCATATGCAGTTTTAAGGATGGCATCATACTCCATATCAAATTTATGACGGTGGTAGTAACTGACTTCATCCTTATCTGAAAGAAGTGCCTTATCTCGCACTTTTTTCATGTCGAGCAGGAGTTTCTTAAACCTAACTGCCCATGTCTGCTCCGGATGGTTCTCAATCACGCCGTTTAATTCCCGGAGAAGATGTGCACAACAGATGGCATGTGTCACATCATGATACTTCCAGTAAGAACCCCAGCAGTCATGCACGATGATTCCATGAACATGCGGAAGTACATTCGCAGCATCCATGCCTGTCTGTCCACGTTTCTGATTTATAGTCAGGTATGTATAATCCTGATCAGATGCAACATGAACCCAGCGAGTCTTTCCATCTACGCGGCTTCCGGTCTCATCACAATGGATCAGTCCGAGCGTGACCATTTTCAGACGGATCTTCTCATAAGTATCTTTCAGCGAGTCCGCACATCGGGTTACCATGTTTTTGATGGTACCTGTTGCCAGCGGAATGTTAAATACGCTAGACAGGATTTCATGAGTACGATTGATGCTGACGGCACCAACTGTGTTGAAAGCCACAACTATTGTTTGGAGATTTTTGCCATACTGGACAGTAGCCTTTATGTTTTCAGGAAATGCTCCTGTTTTCACACCGCCATGCAGAGGGCATTCATACACCTCTATGAGATTGTGTGCAGTGACATCTACCGTTACAACCGCATCAATCTCATGGCGCGTTTCTTTCACACAGGCTTTCTCAAGACAGTTTGTGCGATAAGGGCATTCGGTACAGTCAGAATGCATATGTTCCCTGATGTGATCCGGATTGGAAATGACAGAGAGATGAATGCCATCATGACCATTCTGCGCTCCCTGCTTCTTCCCAGAGGATTCGCGGAGACTTCGATCCTTTTTCACTGTTGGCTTTTTAAGTCCGTCAGATGAGGGAGGCTTGGAACTGTTTTTAGAGTTTTTGTTTAGCTGTTCTTTCAGTTCCTTAATGGTTTGATTCAGCTCGACAATCGTCTGATACATGCTGTCAACAGTAGCTGATAATGCGCTGTTTTGTTCCGTCAGAAAATCAACCTGTGCCATAAGCTGACGAACAAATTCTTCTGTGATGTTAACTGGCATTCAAACCACCTTCTTTCCGCAAGTTCTTATGTTCTTATTGTAACGGAAAAACTGAAAAAAAGCGAATCTGCCACAAAATCTGTTCGTCAAAATGACGGTGGATAAGTATTAAATTTGAAGTTACAAATGCTTATAAATATATTCAAAATCGTCTTAAAAGACGAAAATGAAGCGGATGGAATACCGATGGTTGAGGATTGTCCACAAGGTTGACATACAGACAAAAAAATCATCACTTCTATCCACAAAGTAGCAGCAAATCAGAGTATAAAAAAATATTCATTTCTCTGTTTTGCACAACAACTGGGAGTGAACCCGAAGGGGGTTCTGAACAGTTACGGTTTCTTTAAAAGAGATAAGCTGATTGCGGTAATGGATCTGATTATAGATTATCCGAAGAAAAACACTGCTTTTATAGGGCTATTTATGATGGATGTAAACTATCAGAATAAAGGCATTGGTTCAAAGGT
>CAVKOQ010000244.1:0-2139 GCA_963657995.1 bacterium | reverse complement strand
CGGAAGACAGAAGGAAAAAATCGAAAGATTGACCAGAAAGTTGGAAGATGAAGAGCATAAATTGTGAACTTCCTTCTTTTTTACGCCTGATGCATTTTCTTAACGAATAGAATCGAAAAAAAGCCCTGTGAAAAGGCATTTTTCTTACTTTTTGCAGGGCTTTCTGTTATACTTTTATTAAGGCGTAAATACATCTTAAGGAGAAGGCGGCATGTATCTTGATTTTTTGGTAAATATTCCCATAACTACTGGAAAGATCACTTACCGGACAAAGGGCAACACTGACTACGTTTATTACGAATACAAACGGATTTACAAAAAGGGGTCGAACATAACCAATCCGAAAAGAGTTACGATTGGAAAACGTGACAAAGCCGATCCTAGTATGATGTTGCCTAACGAGAACTATCTGAAATACTTCCCAGATGAGGACCTGCCGGAGCTTCGCAAACGCGCAAAGAGAAGCAGTTGCCTTCGCATCGGTGCCTGGGTGGTGATTCGGAAAATCATGGAGGACTATAAGCTTCATGATATTTTGCAGCAGTATATTTGCGAAAAGGATTTAGGACTCATTCTGGATCTTGCTGCTTACAGTCTAATTTCAGAGAATAATGCAGGTCAGTATTATCCAGACTATGCGTACAATCATCCGCTGTTTACAAACGGCATGCATATTTACAGTGATTCTAAGGTTTCTGATCTTCTGCAGTCGATGACGGCGGAGATGAGTGCTAACTTTCTGAATGATTGGAATGCTACCCGTGATCACAGGGAGAAAATCTATATCTCCTATGATTCAACGAACAAAAACTGTCAGGCTGGAGATTTGGAAATCGTTGAGTATGGACATCCTAAGGTTGATATCGGTGAGCCCATTTTTAATTATTCGATTGCCTACGATACACATAATAAGGAGCCGTTGTTTTATGAGGAGTATTCCGGAAGCATCAATGATGTCTCGCAGTTGGAATACATGGTTGGAAAAGCAGCTGGCTACGGGTACAAGAGGATTGGATTTATTCTTGATCGCGGTTATTTTAGCCGTGGGAACATTGAATGCATGGATTTACACGGCTATAACTTTATCATCATGGTGAAAGGAATGAACAAGCTGGTGAATTCTCTGATTCAAGAGACAAAAGGGAGTTTTGAAAACAAGTGGGCAAAGCACATCGATGAGTACGATGTTTACGGCACAACGATTAAGAGAAAGCTTTATGAGAGCGATGAAAAGGAACGGTATTTTCATTTGTTCCACAGCAGTTCGAAGGAAGGAGAAGAACGGGCGCTTCTGGCAAAGAAGCTCAGAAAGATGAAGTCGCAGCTGATGAAGCACACCAATGAAGTGATTGAGTTTCCGTCAGCATACAGCCACTATTACCGGCTCCATTACAACGAGCAGACCGGGATATTCCTGTTTCCGGAAGATCGGACCGATGTCATTGAGTTTGAGAATGATCTGAGCGGATATTTTTGCATTATCACATCAGAAAATATGGATGCCAAAGCAGCACTTAATCTCTATAAGAGCAGAGACACATCGGAGAAGCTGTTCCGTGGGGATAAATCCTATCTTGGAGATAAGAGCCTGCGGGTTTATGGAGATGCTGCTGCAGATTCCAAGATATTCATTGAGTTCCTGGCACTTATCGTGCGAAATCGAATGTATAACTGTCTGAAAGATGAAATGCTGAAGCTGGATAGCCGTCCGAACTACATGACAGTGCCTGCCGCGATCCGTGAGCTGGAGAAGATTGAAATGGTGCGGTTGACCGACAATAAATATCGTTTAGATCATGCAGTTACTGCTACACAGAAAACGATACTGAAGGCATTTGGAATAGACGTAGCATTGGTCAAGTATTATGCAGAGGGAATCAGTAAGATTTTGAGGGAGGAAAAATAAAATGGCAAGAGGAAGGAAAGCTGGAACGACAGTTGCTACAATTGATCAGCAGATCGAGAAAGCACAGGAAAAAGTGATAAAAACCAAGCAGGCATGTCAGAGTTAATTACTCTCTAACAACTACACTTTTATGGTACTAAATAAGGAAGAGGCAGAAACCTCTTCCCAATCATACAGACTTAGAGAAGTATTCATTCGTGCTTTACTTTGTGGAGCAGTATTCATTGTAGTAG
>CAVKOQ010000243.1:0-2144 GCA_963657995.1 bacterium | reverse complement strand
GAAGCACAGAAAGTTGTCATCGATTCTCAGGCGCAGGCAACCAAGCGGATGCAGGAGGGGTACACCTATCAGCAGGAGCGTGGATTTGATGTAGCGCAGGATGCCGCCAAAAATGAAGGCGCAGGCCAGTTTTCCAATATGGGCATCGGACTGGGAATGATGGCCGGCGTTGGCGGTACAGTCGGCGGCATGGTTGGTGTAGCCGTGTCTGACGCATTTGCCGGAATAACGATGCAACCGCAAGCGGCGACAAACCGCTTCTGCGACCAGTGCGGAGCTGCGTTGACGCCCGGCGCAGCATTCTGCGACGAGTGCGGTGCGCCACAGACAGCTCCCGACATCTGTGCAAAATGTGGCTTTAAGTTTACAAAACCAGGCAAGTTCTGCCCCAAGTGCGGCGTAAAGAGGGAGGGCTGACGATGAAAAAGAATAGTTCAAAGGGCTATCTCATTCTTGGCATCCTGTTCATCTTGGTCAGTGTAATTGCGTTTGCCGTTCCCACAGCAAAAACAGAAGCATTTTGGATTTCTTACGGATTTACCGTGATTGCATTTGCCGCCCAGATCATCATTTGGAAAGCAGCCCTTGGACGAAGTGAATCCTTGAAAAGCAAATTTCTTGGTTTCCCGGTCGTTCATGTTGGTATTGTATATCTTGTAGTTCAGATCATTGCTCTCATCGTATTTCTTTTTATCCCCACACTCCCGATTTGGAGCGCGGTCGTTGCCTGTGCAGTGATCGCAGGCGTATCTGTCATCTGCATGATTGCTTCCGATGTTGGGCGCAGCGAGATTGAGCGAGTATCTGCAACGGTGCAGGAAAAGACTTTCTTTATCAAACAATTACAAACTGAGGTTGAACTACAGGCTGATGCTGAAACGGATATTGCAACAAAATCAGCGCTAACGCAGTTGGCAGAGAAAATTCGTTATTCCGATCCTATGAGCGGTGAACAGCTTGCGGATATTGAAAACCGGATTACGGCAAAAGTTGGCGAACTAAAATCCTCTACAAATAAAGCGAAAAATATTAAAGAGCTTAATTCGCTTATAGACGAGCGAAGCAGAAAATGTAAATTGTTGAAATGAGGGGACAGATGGATTATTCTGAATTGCTTGAAAAAGCAAATACACGTATAGCTGCCATTCCCAGTGGGCAGGTTTTTTTGGCAAAGGACTTGTTTCCCGGAACCGAGTGGAATCAACTTCAAAAAGGCGAGAAACTGAATTTCGGAAGGCAATTTAAAGCTGCCGTTTTAGATGAGAAATTCCCCCGTGTTGTATACATTGGGAAAGCAGAGAATAACTCTGCGCAATATAAAAAGAAATGAGAGGATCAATAATGAAGCAATTAACATGTGAAATGTGCGGAGGAACCGATCTCATTAAGCAAGATGGCGTATTTGTGTGTCAAAACTGCGGTATGAAATACTCGGTTGAAGAAGCCAAAAAGATGATGATCGAAGGTACGGTCGATGTTCAAGGTACTGTTAAGGTAGACAATTCTGCTTTTGTACAAAAGTGCCTTGCTAATGCCCGCCGTGCCAAGCAAAAAGAGGACTGGAAAGAAACTGAAAAATATTATAATTTGGTTGAGCAAAATGATCCGACCAATATTGAAGCTATTTTTTACAGTACATATGCACAAGTGAAATCAGCATTGTTGGAAGCGGAGACAAAAGACAAGAGACAAAGTGTTTTTAATACGTTAATAAAAAGTGTATCTGTAATAGATGATAACTATGACAACACAAACGAAGAACACCATAAGTTGATATTCGAAATAATGGATGATATTAACGGATTAATAAAAGGCACGATTGTCCCGACTACGCATTTGCAGGAATATGTAACAAGAAACGGCTATGGCAATATCGTGGATCGAAACCAAATTGTTGAGAATGATTCCCTGATCGTAACTTTCGATATGATAGATAAGGTCATTGAAGCTTATAAGGAGTCAATAGCTAACATTATTCCAGTTCAATGTAAAGATTTGACCAAAGAAGAGATTCTTGAAAAGGCTCGTGAAACATTGCAGAATGGTTATTCAAGCGTTGCTTTGGGTTATTTTGATGAGTATATAAAGAAAGACCCGGAGTCTTCCGTTGGCTATTTAAGAAAAGCATTTGTTCTCTTAGGATT
>CAVKOQ010000242.1:0-2166 GCA_963657995.1 bacterium | reverse complement strand
TTTTCAAAGTAACATTCGCAGCCGTTGTCCTTGAGTTTTCGTATGGTAGAAAGGCTGTCGACCGTATTTCTTGCAAATCGGCTGACGGATTTCGTGATGATGAGGTTTATCTTGCCCGCCAGTGCATCCTGCACCATTGTGTTAAAACCGTTTCTGTGCTTGGTATTGCATCCGCTGATGCCTTCGTCAGAGTACAAGGATACAAACTCCCAGTCATCACGGCTTTTGATGTAGTTCGTATAATAATCCACCTGTGCCTCATAACTCGACTGCTGTTCCTCGTGGTCGGTACTGACACGAGCATAGGCGGCAACCTTACGTTTTTCCTTTGTTGTTAGCGGAGTGGCTGTATATCGACTGATGGTAGCCGGAATTGTTCTTACATTCTTTGCCATGTTCTCTCCCTCCCGTCATAAAAATGAAATGTCATGCTGCCGTCCTCCAACACCAGAATCTCCTTAACCTGCTGTTCAAAGGCTGTCGGATTAAATTCTTCTGTCCCCATGATGTAGGCTGATACAGTTCGAAGATTACAGTCCGATACATGTTTGGCGTTACAGTCTGTCCTTACCTTCCACTTTCCCGAGCAGTTCCAATAGTGAAACCTTCCTTTGCAAGAATATTTGTGATATATGTTTCCGCAGACCGCGCATTTCACCTTTCCGATAAATTCATCGGTTTCAGTAGGCTCATGGACATTGATTCTAAGCTTCAGCGTTTCAAAGTTCTTGACCGTCCCATCCTTCATATGGAAATCGATACTGCCGGATTTCTGTATCACCAGCTTTTCTACCGTGGCATTGAAAAAATCCTCATCAAAAGTTGTTTGATGCATGACCTTGCAGAATATCTCCCGAATCTGTGAGTCAGTATAATTCACGCTGTCACAGGTTATATTGTGCCCATGCTTTGTTCGGCAAGACCAAAAAATATGGCCGCCATCATTCGTTTGGCTCATTGACCTGCCAAACCTTCTACCACAAACACCGCAGAAGATTTGCCCATCAAACACTCTTTTCGGTCGCATCGATTGTTTTCGCTTTTCTTTCTTCGGCGGCTTCGGCGGCATTTTCCACATTCTCGTTTCACCGCCAAGGAACTCCAGCTGTACATCACCCCCTGCCAAGACCGTGATGCCGTTGATTTTTTCCTCAAATTCCTGTGCTTCAAATTCTTCTGTACCCATCAGTTCTGCACAAATCTCCTGCAGTTTTACTTCTGTGAAACTCTGACTGCCGCAGTTCGGTCCTCTGTCCTTTTTACTCCGGCAAAGCCATCGTGCTGTTCTTCCGGCATGTGTGTCAGCAACTCGCGAATAGTTCTGTCCGCAGATACCGCATTTAATTTTCCTTGTGAAAGGATAAATCGGATTCTGCATGCCTTCCCTGCGCTGATGCTCGGCAAGCACTCTCTCGTAGGTTTCTTTATCCAGAATGGCTTCGTGTGCATCTTCAATCACATACTGCGGTAGGACTCCATCGTTGACGAGTTTCTTGCCTGAAATTGGGTCTGGTATGTAGGATTTCTGTCTGCGGATGATGCCTGCGTAAACATCATTATGCAGAAGCTGTCGAATTGTACCCTCGGTGAATAGTTTCCCATTCACTGATCTACATCCGGCATTGTTCAGTTTCTCTGCAATCATGCGCAGGCTTACGCCATCAAGGTACATTTGAAACATCCGCTTTACCATCTCGGCTTCTTCCAGAATAATCACATAGCAGTTCTGCTCCTCATCATATTGGTATCCAAGCAGATGCTTGTTTGCCGTACTGATTTCACCGGACTGAAATCTCTTACGGATTCCCCACTTGCAGTTATCGGAAATCGACCTGCTTTCTTCCTGTGCAAAGGATGCAAGGATGGAAAGCATCAGCTCCCCATCACCGGACATTGAATGAATGTGTTCCTTTTCAAATCTGACCTCTACACCAATGTCCTTCAGATGCCGTACTGTCTCCAGAAGGTCAACCGTATTCCGTGCAAATCGACTGATGGATTTTGTAAGTATGATGTCGATTTTCCCATCCTCGCAGTCCTGAATCATTCGACAAAACTCATCACGCTTTGCTACCTTGGTTCCGGATATGCCATAATCTGCATATACGCCCGCATAATCCCAATCCGGATTCTTCTGAATCATGCTGCTGTAGTAGCTTACCTGTG
>CAVKOQ010000241.1:0-2178 GCA_963657995.1 bacterium | reverse complement strand
TGCAGATTTTTTGATTCAAACATTAAAAAAAGGCGCCTGTAAGGCAACCTGCAAGGGGTATCCAAACTTTTTGGTGGGGTAACGGTTTAGTGGGCTGGTTTGGTGGGATTGCTTTTTTCGCCATTGGTTTGGTGGGCTGGTTTAGTGGGCTGGTTTGGTGGAGCAGCAGTTTCAGATAAAATTTTAAAAGAGACAGGTTGATGTCTGTTTAAACATCTCCTTGTCTCTTTTTCTTTCCTCCCTTATTCTATTTTTGGTAATTCTTTAATTTAACAGGAGGAAATCATTATGGACAATTTTATCATGTATCTTTTAAATTTGAAAGAGGCTAACAAGCTCAATACCGAGATCATCCCATCTCCCCCATCTGAGCTTCTCATCAGGCTGGAATATCCGCCGGAAGCTAAGTTCTGCCCTCTCTGCGGCTTTCGTATGCACTCAAAAGGTGTCTACATAAGAACTGTAAACCATCAGATCCTTCAGGACGGACGCAAACTGGTTCTTAAACTCCACCAGCATAAATGGAAGTGTCAGAACTCCAAATGCGGATATCTTGTGTCTGACAGCTTCCCTTTTGTCGGCAGAAACAGGAGAGTAACCAATGCAATAGACTTCCTGATCGTTGACTCCTTTCGTGACTTTAATCTTTCCGCATCCCAGATTGCCGCACAGTTCAATGTATCTGATACCTACGCCATCAGAGTTTTTGACAGATATGTTGATCTCCCGCGCCTTAAGCTCACATCTGCCCTATGTATTGATGAGGTTGACCTTAGCATTGGCAGATACAAATATGCTCTGGTTATTCAGGATTTTTTCACAGGTGAACCTGTTGATATGGTAATCAGCAGAAGAAATGAAATAACCGAACCGTATTTTGCTGATATACCAAAAAAGGAGCGTTTCAGCGTACAATACATCATTTCCGATATGTATGCGCCGTATCAGAACTATGTCGATAAGTACTTTCCAAATTCAATACCTGTCGTAGATGAGTTTCATGTTGTAAAGCTGATTAATCAGAAGCTGCGCAATTATCTTAATGCACTTAAAAGAAAGTATAAAAACAGAGATATTGAAAGATTTAACGAAAAGTACAAGGACTCCGATAAGAAACCTGCGATGAGAGAGTCGTGGGAGGTATATCTGCTGCGGAAAAAGCAGTGGCTGATACTTGCAAATCAGGATAATATCGATTACAGTGCTCCGCCTTTCCGCGACTGGAGATTTGGAAACAGACTGATGTATGTATCAGACTATGAGCAGGCTTTGTTTTCTCTTGATCCAAATCTAGAAAAGCTGCGTGATTTAAAGGAAAAGTATATTCGCTTCAACAGAAGCCATGCTGACAGACCCGATGAAGCGCGCTCCGCCCTTGATGCTCTGATATCAGAATACAGAAGCAGCGGTTACACCATTTTTGAGGAAGTTGCAAAGGCATTATCCACCTACAGGGAAGCTGTTATCAATTCATTTACCGTAATAGAACGCACTGACAGTAAAGGACATACAATAAGGTCCAGATTGTCCAACGGTCCTATGGAGTCTCTAAATCGCGTTCCCAAGGATATGAAAAGGCACGCAAGAGGCTACAGCAACTTTGAGCATATACGCAACCGGTTTCTGTTTGCAATGCGTAAAAATGCACCCATACTTGCATCACCTAAAAGCTGTGAGGAAGTCAGGCAGTCTGCAGGGTTAAAGAGAGGTTCATATAACAAAAATAAAGATAAGGGTGGTACCGATAATGAATATTAACGATTATGGAAAATACAACTTTACAGATATGCTCATCAGTATAGAAGAAGAAATGGAAAATCACATTACTGCATTAAGGATTGCAAGAAAGCAGATAGGACTGCTGTGGAATGACTGCGATCGTATATCAGACAGAATATGCTATCTTGAGTCTGTTCTTGATATGTATAATATTGACTATAGCAGAGATGATTTTTAACATAATATCAGGGGGATTTCTTACGAAAAATCCCCCTGTAAAAAATCATTTTTTAGACTGCCGGCTCCACCAAACCACTCCACCAAAAAGTTTGGATAGTTCTGATGTTCCCACCAAACCAGCCCACTAACAAGTTTGGAGATCCCACCAAAAAGTTTGGATACCCCCTGCAAGTGCTAAAAAGGGGGGATAATGAAAGGGAGCGATAGTGAACTCCCCTC
>CAVKOQ010000240.1:0-2206 GCA_963657995.1 bacterium | reverse complement strand
TCACCCAACTGGTTAGAAGGATAAATCTCGACCTTGATTGCACCATTGGAGTACTCTTCAACTTTCTCTTTGAAGAACAGAGAAGTATAGTGAACTATATTATTCTCATCTTCGGGGTTGGAGTGACCGAGGCGTATGGTGTAGGTAGCTGCAGCGGTGTTAGATGTGTCGCTCGCATCGGGAGTCTCTACTGAGTTTTGTCCACATCCAGCAAAAATCGACATAGTCATGATGAGCGCGAGGATTAGAGCCACTTTCTTTTTCATATTTTTCTCCTTCTTGTTTTTTGTTAATAGAGCGGTTAAGCCCTTATTTCATGTTCAGCAGGAACTTCGCATTATCGGAAAATATTTTCCTTTGAGTTTCTTCGCTGAGGTTAAGCAGGTCAAACAGTTGCTTCTGGTCACGTAGTGAGCCGGCAATTTCTCCGATGCTGGTGTCAGTACCAAAAACAACTTTGTCGTAAGCATTTTTCCAGAACATAAGTCGCTGGAAATCTGACGGACTCAGACGGTTCCGCCAACCGTACTCGGAACCTGTAAAATCTACGAAAACGTTTTTGTGATATCTCGTCATAGTAGCTGCCTCGTCGAACCATGGATAGCCCATATGAGCTATGACAATGCGCAACTGCGGGAAGTGCCGCGCCACGCGGTCAAGCAGCATTGGACGCATTCTGTCGCTACATACGTCATCCTCCTCGTCAAAGCATGTGGTGAGTATCATTCCGGTATGGAACAGTATTGAAGCGTTCAACTCTTGTGCACGTTCGTATATTGGCATATATTCGTCGGCGTTGTAAGGCTTTCTCGGCCTTGTAATTTTCAGCGCCTTGAAGCCCTTATCTAGAAGCTCGTTAACAGCGTTCGGAGTATCCCGATCAAGATTCACGACCCCGAGTCCGATGAGTCGATCAGGATATTTGCTTACTGCCTCAAGCACATCGTCGTTATCAGGGCTAAGGCTTCCGAGGCTGAACTTACTGTAATCTGTTTTATCTTCCTTTCCGCGGCCTATTCCGAGACCGCTCAGGCAGGTATAATCAATCCCGACCCTGTCCATTTCACGAATCAGGTTTTCAGCGTAATTTTTGCCTGACAGAAGATGATGGTGAAAATCTATTACCATTTGCCCCTCCTGTTATCTGATTATTCCGCTGGGTGAGGGTGTGACGTAGCTGGCAATGCATAGTTTTGCATCAGGGTGTTCCTGAAAGAAGGTCGCTGGAGTATGTCCGGATACCTCATCAAGGCATATTTTACGGACTATGCCGCGCTGCCATTCACGATTCATATAGAATCGGATTTTGCGGGCAGAGAGGATTTCCTTCATGCCTATTGTTATGCAGTAGTGCGGCACAGCATCAATATACCCGCCAAGACCTGTGACGGAGTTGATGGTACGGGTTTCCTTAGTCAGAGTCAGTATTCTGGTAGGCAGCGACCGGAACTCTTCGTTTGGCATTTCCACATCAGGATCAAGCGCCTCATTAAAAGCAATGTGCCCCTTTATGCCGATACCTCCGAGCGCCATATCTACGCCGCCAAGCTCTTGTATCTTATCCCAGATGAAATCTTCGTTGCCGGGTTCAGGGAAGAACCGATGATCCTCAGGGATATATGCCGCGCCTTCAAGCTTGTCATAAAGCTCACGTTTCATAAAGCCGCGGAAGCTCAAGGGGTCATCCTCAGGGAGCCATTGCTTATCGTCCGTGAGATATTCGTCCATATTAAATATGTATACATTGCCGCAATCAAGCTGCCATATGTTCGCAAGCCGCGCGAAGCGTCGATACTGAAATACGGGGCCGACGGGAACAATGAATACGGTATTCTTCCCAGTCTTGTTGTTTTTCGCGATCTCCTCTACCATGACACGAACCATGTCATAATAAATGTCATCATCTGTGTCGAGCACTTCAATAGGAATCTTGCTTCTGCGAAGCAACTCGTCAATTGTCAGATTTCTGTAATCTTCCATGGTGTCCTCCAAAGAGTTTTTAATTTTTATTAATAATTAATTGACTAATTTGAAGTTTTGATGTATTATTCATGTTGTAAGTATACTATATGCTGAACATAAGTTTCAACTGGTGAGATAAACATAATATGATTTGTGACTTTCGACAAACTATACAATTTTATAATTATTTTTATAAAAATATAATTATAAAAAGTTTTGGAGGTATGTATGTCCGGTAAAACAT
>CAVKOQ010000239.1:0-2215 GCA_963657995.1 bacterium | reverse complement strand
AACGGTAAGAGACTGGAAGCAGATGATGATTACAGACTCTACTATGTAGATGGTGCTGTTTACCTTGTAAACAACAAAGGTAAAGTTCAGAAGACATCTAAGAAGTACGACATCGAGAATAAGAGTATCGCAGCTGAGGATGTAGAAGTTACAATTAATTCTAAGAGCAAGAAAGTTGTTACTGTTGACACGAAGAAAGTTGCTGATCTGATTGATGGTATTGATTTTGATGCTCCGACTGCTGATCAGGCAGTTAGCGTTCCATTCATCCAGCTGTATGATGATGATATTTATACATATGTAGAAATCGAGGGTAGTACACCAGTAGCTGATTGGCTTGGTTTAAACGCACCAGATGAGGAATAATTCATAGAGTTCAATGAACTTGATTGAATAGCAAATCCCCCTGAATCTTGTAATGAGATTCGGGGGGATTTTTTAGTAGTGGTGTGCCCGGTGGTGAACATTTTTAACGGGGGAAAGTTTAAAGTCTATGTCTAAAAGCAAATTTTAATAGCTTCTGCAACTTTAGCGAGAGCATCTTCCCAAATCAGCTCTTCCACGTAATAATTTTTCTCTTTATAGCGAGTCCACATATCTGCTAATCCCTCATCATTTATTATTGCTGTCAGAATTTCTTCCGCCCTTGACTGTTCAAATCCAGTCTCTCTCTTTCTGCAAGTGGCTGAAAAAGCCTGACACATGATAGTAGGTTTAATATTATCTCCATATTTGTTAATGAGCTCATATACATCGTAGAAATCTCGAAGTCTAGTATTGGCAAGGCCCCTAGCTAAAATAGTTTGAATCTTTTCTGCAAGTAAGGTTTCCAGATTATAGCTAAGCAGTGAAATTGATCGTTCTTCAAACATTAGCTTGTATTCATATTCAACAGCAGAAGGTGTGAGTACATCATCTGTGGAAATATCAATTTTAATGCTTTGTCTCATACGTTCCAGTTTTGCATCCAGCATCATACGAATCCCAGGATACTCAAAGTCATTCATAATATGTTTTACAGAAGTGATCTCAAAGGTTACTCCGTCTTCTAACGGAATTTCACAGATTTCTCTAATAATTCTCTCTGCATCCTGTTCATTTAAAGGCAATGCATCAACCGTTGTATCGATATCCATAGTGGCACGCATATCAACTCCCACCATGGAAGCTACCAGCATCCCACCTTTCAGGATAAAATTCTTACGATATTTTGATAACGCTACTCTTTCCAGAAAACGTTCCATCAGAAAGTTACGGATCAGCATCTTTGCCTTATCATTGTCTCCCAATGAGAGATTTCTTACCTTATCTTTTAGTTGTTTTGATGTATGAATCATACCAGCACCTCCACATATTTCATGACTTCATCACGTACTCCCAGGATCTGTGCATACTGAATTAATCTATTTAGCTTCTTGTCTTTATCCGACACATATTCCTTAATAGCTGTCTGAAAATTCTGAACCTCCATATTGGATCGCTCCTTGATCAGATCACAAATGCATCGTTCCTTATCATAGACCCTTACCAGATTTCCACTACTGGAAGGCACCTGACATACACCAAGAGCATGAATCTTCTTTGAAGGATACTTTACCTGCAGAGTGTCGCATTTAATATGAGATACATTAAATCCACGAGGAACGGAAATACAGATTTCAGAGTATTCCCTGTCAATCAATCCATGAAGAAAGAGTGCCGTTTCACCGCAAAAAATAATCTTTTCACTTCTCGCCTGCAATATAAAAAGCTCATCTGGCCATATATCATCTGACATGTAAATGCCTCTTGCAACTCTTTCAAGTCCTTCGTCTTTCACATACTGTGAAAGAGCAGTTCTTGATATACCTTTTTCTATAACCTGTGAGGCTATTAGATAACCATAATTTTTTTCCAACAATTGATCCAGAATCATATGATTGTTCATTCTTTTACCATCCTTACATTTGCTCTTAAAATATAACATTTTTAAGAGTAAATGTAAACTTATTTTCGCTGTTGTCATTTATTGAAACTTGCGATAATTTTGCCACAGTCCTTGCTTTGCACGAACTGTGACCGATTTTGCCGATGCTTCGCATTCCAAATCGGCAAAATCTCCCACCTCCGCTTTATCTTACGGCACTTTCAGTCCAGAAAGTGCCTACCTTCCCAACTTGCGATAATTTTACATATCCGAAGTATAATGACCTGGTAATGCAGTTAGGATTTCGAG
>CAVKOQ010000238.1:0-2237 GCA_963657995.1 bacterium | reverse complement strand
CCCCGCAGAAATGCGGGGGTTTGCTTTGGGGTGGTACTCACTTTTGAGGGCTTACCTTAAATCTACTGATTCATCGACCTTGTCTGGCAATTCAACTTTAGGAGCTTCCTTGAACTGAAATCCTAACGCATTCATTTTTTCAAGAATTTCTTCAAAATTCTTACGTCCTAAGTCACGTACCCACCTGACATCATCTACTGTTCTATTACATAGGTCTTCAACAGTATTAATTCCCTCTCTCTTTAGGCAATTATATGATCTTAGAGAAAGTTGGAGCTCATCTATAGCGGAATCCATGTCAACTATAGTAACAGGTGTCGTATTTGCCGCTTCACTCTCAGTCTCTTCATCTTTAAGTGCAAGCCCCAATTCGTTCAATTTTGCCAGTACTTCCTCCAAGTTCCTCCTGCCAAGATTTCGAACTTTCATCATATCTTCGATTGTTTTATTGCACAGATCACCTACGGTATTTATACCTGCACGCTTCAAACACATGTATGTCCTTATTGAAAACTCCAATTCATCAATAAGCATTTCCATAACATCTGTTTCTGTGATGTCATCTGTTCCATTGTCATCACCTAAATCATCATTTTCCTTAGAACTCTGTGAAGCGAAATATTCATTTAGAGCATTACGGATCTCCGTAACACATGTCTGGTTCAAGTTTTTAATAGCCAAAAGCGTTTCGTCACTTACATTGCGTAAGTCTTCAACATCTTTATAGCCTGCACTCATTAAGCAAGATTTTGATCTTGCTGAGATAGTTAATTCTCTTACAGTCATAGAGGAATAAAGTGATTTTAAAATTTCAGACGCATCTCTCGTCTTATTTTCCGTACCCCGAACGCATCTCTCTGTAGTAGTCGGGCTGTTATGTCCCATGCAAGTCTGTACGAAGTAGATATCATGCGTCTTGTTGTAGAGTTGAGTTCCGTATGTAGCACGCAGCTTGTGAGGAGAAATTGTTTTGCCTTCTACACAAGCGGTGTACTTGCGAACAACACCGTAAATAGCCCCCGTTGATATTCGCCTGATTTGATGGACGTAACTCCATCCCTCCTCATATGTACCAGGGCATACAAACAAGGCATCTGGATCATCAATTTTAATCGTAGATCTCTTTTCTATCCATTCGTCTAATACGTTGCACATTACATCACTTAAGATAAACTTCCGTACCTTCGCTCCTTTATCAGTGACCGTTAAAGACCGATCCTCTCTGTTATAGTCTTTTACGTTGATACTAACTAACGCCGCTCGTCTCATTCCAGTATTCAGCAACACCATAATGATTGCATAATCCCTATATTCTTGCCACGTTTTCCGTGTTTCGAATTGCCGGAGCACCTTTCGAATCTCCTCCTCTGTCAGGTAACCCTTTTCCCTTTTTTCCACAGTCTTTTGAGATTCGTAAGCTTTAGGACGCTTGACGGATTTCATATAATCTTCTTTTGTTTTTCGGGATATGTATAAATACTCAGAAAATCGTTTCAATGCAGAATAAATAACGATCTGATAACCCTGTGTAGTCGGCTCTCCGTTCTCCTTTGTCCGGGATAAGTCTAACACCTTGAGATAATCATCAAGCTGGATATCTTCTAACTTATCCTTTCCCGTGTAATCAAAAAATTCACACGCCATTCTAACATAATTATATTTCGTTGATACTGAAATATCATTCAAATAAGAGCCAAATCCCTTTATCTCCGGGTGCATGCTTAAGTAGTCTTCAATTCTATTTTCATATTTCTCTTTCTGTGTCATATTTTTCTCTCCAATCATTATAATCATACAAAAAGCCAGAAAGCTTAACCAGTTTCCGCAAAGCTTTATACGCACCCTCGTATTCGGAGTGCGCTTTCCTACTTAATGTTTTATCTGTGAACTTTTCCGTTACATCTCTCAATTCCGTAAACAGCAACAGCTTCAGATCCTCTTCCCTACTCACAGCAACTCCTCCAACTCGTCCGTGACTTCGTTCAGTGAATTCATACACTCTTCCATCACTTCAATCGCCTCTTCCATATTCTCGCCACGCTCAGAGCACTGAAATCCCTCCGGCATGTTGTCGTATGCATCCTGCTCGTCTTCAAGCACTCTGTCCAGATCTTCCCTTGCGGTTGCAATTGCTGCGATGATTCTCTTAATTTCCTTGCGTCTTACGTTATTCATATTAAATCTTGTATGATGATTTCAGAAGCCAAATCAACATTTTCCTTTCTTTTTGATTCTGT
>CAVKOQ010000237.1:0-2252 GCA_963657995.1 bacterium | reverse complement strand
CTGTAATATCTTCCAGTCCTGCAATCAATCTCAGTGTTGTAGATTTTCCGCAGCCGGAAGGACCTACGAAAATCACAAATTCTTTATCATGAATGTCCAGAGTAAAATCTTTCACACCATAATGTTCGGAATCAAATTGCTTACAGACATTTCTTAACGCAATTTCTGCCATAGTTTTCCTCCTCGTATAATAAGTTTGTAAGCAAGAGAAATACTTACAGACTTATTCCTTTTTATGGTATAGAGGTAAGGACATCTAAGAGGAACTCCCCTCATCCCAATTCCCATCTATACAGTTAATTGTTACATTTTCATATCGTTTATCCTATGGTAAGATATCAGCAGAGTCTGATGTCCGAAGGCACTGCTTTTTCTCCTTTCAGCCGGCTTTGTCCGCGACTGCTCATGAAGCATGCAGCCTGGCTCATATGACACATTCCGCTTACACAGAAGTTGCATCTCCAGCCGTTAGCACCAGCAAAAAATGCTGACTGGATGAATGCTCATTACGCGAGGCTGCGGTCATCATATGATATCCTGGATAAACCTTCTGCTTTAGACTTCACAAATCCAGATCGGAAAGGAGCGTGATATCATGATCAAGATCAACTATATGTCCACTTTGTTCGTTGGTATTGATGTAAGCTCAAAATCAAATGTCGTTTATGCCATGGATTTTGATGAAAACAAATATATTGATGCTTCCTTCGGCAACAACCAGCCTGGTGCTGATGAGCTTGCCGGAAAGATTGCTGACTGCATGCAAAAGCATCCGCATATCAATACCATTATTGTGGCCCTGGAATCCACATCTGTTTACAGTATCCACATAGCCAATTTTCTGGCTTCCTGCGAACTCCTGATGCCTTACAAGCCCTATGTGTACTGCTTAAATCCAAAGATGACCGCCAACTACCGGAAATCCTATGTTGGCATGGATAAGACAGATCACATGGATGCTTTCCTTATTTCAGATTTTGCAAGGGTCGGACGCACAAAAAAATGTGAACCATGGAGGGGTTGCCAGTACCTTGCTTTGAAAAGACTTACAAGGCACCGCCTTCATCTCGCCGAATGCATGACCAGGGAAAAAACCTACATGGTTTCCAATCTCTACCTGAAATTCAGTGAACTCCAGCTCCTGGATAATGACAGCCAGCCGTTCAGTAACCTTTACGGTGCAACAGCATCCGCGGTTCTTACAGAGTTTATGTCCCTTCAGGAGATCATTGATTCTCCGGAAGAAGAACTGCTCCAGTTTCTGGCTTCCAAAAGCCGAAACCGTATCACAGATATATCCAGGACATCTGAACTTCTGAAAAAAGCTGCCAGAGATTCCTATCGGTTAGATAAATGCATGTATGAACCTTTAAATGTATCTTTGGCAAGTTCATTTAACTGCATTCAGACCTATCAGAAAGAAATCAAACTGATCGACCAGGCAATTGAAAAATGCATCAACGGAATGAATCCAAATGCCTTTCTCATCCTTAAATCCATTCCGGGAATCGGACCTGTATGGGCTGCCGGAATCTTATCAGAAATAGGCGATATAACCGCATTTCACTCATCCGATGCACTTGCTAAATACGCAGGTTTAACATGGTTGAAAAACGATTCTGGTGACTTTGTTTCTGAAGATAATCATGTTTCAAAAGCTGGAAATACTTATCTCCGTTATTATCTTGGAGAGGCTGCCAACAGTGTCAGGAGACATGTTCCTGAGTATGCTGAATTTTATTCCAGAAAATTTGCTGAAGTAACCAAACATCAGCACAAGAGAGCACTCGCGCTTACATCTCGTAAATTCGTACGACTCGTTTTTGGTTTGCTGGTCAAAAACCAACTGTACACCGGCGAAAAACTGGACGCCGAATTAAATATCGAGTCTGAATAACGCTCATTTTCAAAAAAATGATTTATGAGCGATGGTGAAGTGTGCCCTTTTTTAAGAAAACATTTCAAAAACTCTTTTAAATTTCTCTTGACATATCACCAGAATGCTTTATTGCTGTCCAAGCAGATAATCAATAAACTGCTGCGCAGTACGTCCGCTCAATCCGCCATGGCTCAGTTCCCATTTGTTTGCTTCCAGAAGGAGCTTCTCCTCTTCCATCTCAACACCGTAGCGCTCAGCCAGGGTGGTGACAATCTTCTGGAATTCTTTTTTGTCCGGTTTGCCAAAGTAGATGGTCACACCGAATCTTGCTACCAGAGAAAGCTTCTCTTGTACGGTATCATTGGTGTGCAGC
>CAVKOQ010000236.1:0-2264 GCA_963657995.1 bacterium | reverse complement strand
GAAATATCCAGTGATGGAAAGCTTGCTGCTGAACTACAGATTGGAAACATCACACTGCGCCTCTTCAATGGAGCTGACGAGCAGCTGATTCAAAATACTCTCCGCTGTTTAGGAGGTGAAAATCATGCTTGGTGATATTTCTGCTGCTACAAACATTTATATCGTGACAGGCTATACTGACATGCGCAAGTCGATTGATGGCTTATGCGCCATTGTATATGACCAGCTTCAGGCAGATATGCCTGGGCAGTCCATTTACATGTTTTGTGGAAAACGATGTGACCGCATTAAAGTACTGTTTCATGAACCGGATGGATTTGTTTTATTATATAAAAGGCTTGATGTTGTTCAAGGACGGTACAGATGGCCTCGTGATAAATCAGAGGTAAAGCCTATCACCTGGCAGCAATTTGACTGGCTTATGTCCGGTCTTGAAATAGAACAGCCAAAGGCTTTAAAAACTGCCTGAAAGCCTTAATTTTACTGGTGTTACAGCCTGTTTTCTGGTATAATATTTATATCAGGATAAGGAGTGCAAAAACATGGCAAAAAGCAGCGCAGACATCCGGCTTTTAGAGCTTAAGGATATGATTTCACAGCTGAATATGACAATCAAAACGCTGAATGATACCATCAGCCGCCAGCAGAAAGAGAATGACAATCTCAAGGCTGAACTAGCATGGTTCCGCCAGAAAATGTACGGCTCCTCAAGCGAAAGACGAATGGATTCTATCGCCGGGCAGTTAAATCTTTTTGATGATACTGAAGAATCTGAAAAACCGACAGAGCTCATTGAGCCGGAGGTTGTTGAAGTCAGGAAAAAGCCACGCAAAAAGAAGCCTGCTCTTGAGGAGCAGTTTGCAGGAATACCTACAAGAAAAGAGTTTGTTAACACTCTGTCCGAAGAGGATAGAATCTGTCCTGAATGTGGCAGTGAAATGTCAGCCATAGGAACAGAATTAATCCGCAGCGAGATTGTATATACCCCTCCAAAGCTGGAAAGAGTAGAATACTATGCCACCACCTACGGATGTCCAGTCTGTAAGGATACCGAAGAGCCACAGTTTATAAAAGACAATGGAAAACCCGCCCTGATTCCGGGAAGCTATGTATCAGAGTCCTTGCTTGCATATATTTTATACCGCAAGTATGGATTATATATCCCTCTGTACCGTCAGGAAAAAGATTTCCTTCAGCAGTCAGCCCCCATCGGAAGAACTTCCATGGCAAACTGGATTATTAAGTCCAGTCAGAAATACATACAGCCAATGTATGATTACTTCCACCGTGAGCTTCTGAAAAGGCAGTTCTTAATGATGGATGAAACACCTGTCCAGGTATTAAAAGAGGATGGACGCAGGGCACAGTCAAAATCTTATTTCTGGCTGTGCCGCACTGGAGAAGACGGGCTTGCACCTATTATTCTCTACAATTATACTCCCACGAGAGCCGGGGAAAATGCAAAACAATTCTTAAAAGGAATTGAGCCGGGATTCTATCTGATGGCAGACGGCTTTCAGGGGTATAACAAGGTAAAGGATACAAAACGCTGCACCTGCTGAGCGCATATACGCAGATACCTGTTAGAGGCAGTCCCAAAAGGAAAAGAAAAGGATTACAGCCATCCAGCAGTCCAGGGAGTCCTCTATTGTAATAAGCTCTTCCAGTATGAGCGTTCATACAGGGAAAAAGGGCTTAGTTTTAAACAGATAAAAAACCGCCGCCTCAAAGACCAGAAACCTGTCATTGAGGGCTTCTTGTCGTGGATTAAACAGGTCAATCCAGAAAGCAATGAAAAACTCAAAAAAGCAATCACATATATCCTCAACAGGGAGGACATGCTTATGACCTATCTTGAGGATGGACGCTGCAGTTTAAGCAACAACCTGAGTGAAAACTGCATCAGACCTGTAACTGTCGGGCGTAAGAACTGGCTCTTTTCCGACACGCCAGATGGTGCCAATGCAAACAGCTTATATTTAACTATTGTAGAAATGGCAAAAGCATACGACTTAAATCTATATGAATACCTGAAGTTCTTACTGGAACACCGCCCCAATAAGAGCATGTCAGATGATGAACTTGCTAATCTGGCTCCATGGAGCGAGACTGTGCAGGAATTATGCAGAAATAAGATGGAGTAAAATGTTAGCTTTCCGAAATCCTAGCAATAGGATTTCGGATAAGTTTTGGGGTAACACCCTTAAACTATGCGCTTACACAAGAAAAGAGTTTGTTAACACTCTGTCCGAAGAGGATAGAAT
>CAVKOQ010000235.1:0-2284 GCA_963657995.1 bacterium | reverse complement strand
ATAGAGCTTGGTACGGTGTATGCCGGAGAACTTGGCATTAGCCTGTTTCTCGACACAGATAAATACCGAACAATGTAACAGCACCTCGCTTCGGCGGGGTGTTTTGTTGCTATGCATATCGAGGAGGCACCAGTGGTGCGTCCGCTGATTCTTCTATGTGATAGCCAAGAAACTGACACAATGTCAGAAAGTGTTTGACACAATGTCAGAACGGTGATATATATAATTGTGAAACTGATACAATGTCAGAAAGACTATGGAGGTACAAATCATGAAGAAAAATATTGGAGCGCAGTTAGCATTATATCCTTGTCCTGTAATTGTTGTGGGTGCAATGGTAGAGGACAAGCCTACCTGGACCTTGGTGGCACATGCCGGAACAGTAGCCCACAGTCATTTTATGGTGTCACTGGTGCATGCACATTATATCAATCAGGGTATTCTGAAAAATAAGAAGCTTTCTATTAATGTTGTAGATGAGAGCTGGCTGAAGGAAGCTGACCGCATGGGGGTTATCAGTGGAAACAAAGAAGATAAATCTGCTGCTTTTGCTTACACAATGGGAGATAATGGAGCACCGCTTATAGATGATGCAAAAATATCTATCGAGTGTGAGATGGATGGAAATTATGAACTTGAAAATTTTGATAATTTCATTTGCAAGATTCTTGCAACCTATGCAGAGGATTCTGTTTTAAATGATGCAGGAAAGATCGATTATCATGTATTTAAGCCTGTGCTGTTTGAATTTCCTACATATGAATATTTCAAGGTTGGTGAGAAAGTCGGAGACTGCGCAAGGATGAACTGACACACAGGTACGATCTGTGTTATAATGACATTATATCAGAATATAGGAGGCGAAAAGCATGCCAGCAGGATCACCCGAACGCACAAATGCTAGAAAAGAAGAAATTATAAATGCTTGTGAAAAGCTATATCAGACCATGAGCTTCAAGGAAATTACATTGAAGGAGATTGGGAAAGAAACTACTTTTTCAAGAACATCTATCTATAATTATTTTCAGACCAAAGAAGAGATTTTTATTGCTTTGCTAAAGAGAGAATATGATACGTGGGTGAAAGACTTAGTTGAAATTACTGAAACGCACGATGAGATGAATAATGATGAGATTGCTGCTACATTGGCAAGGACTCTTAATGAGCGGGCACAGCTGCTCAAGATTATGTCCATGAATCATTATGATCTTGAGGAAAACAGCCGAATGGAATCGTTGGTTGAATTTAAGGTTTCTTATGGTAATGCTTTGAGACAGGTAATGAACATGCTTGCCAAGTTTAGACCGAATATGGAAGTGGAAAAACGTCAGAATTTTGTTTACACATTCTTTCCTTTTATGTTTGGGATATATCCATATACAGTCGTTACAGAAAAGCAGAAAGAAGCTATGGCCAAGGCCGGTGTCGACTATACCTACAGTTCCTTATATGACCTTACCTATAATGCTGTAAAGGGTATGTTGACAAATTAGAAAGTGAGGATAATGAAATGGGAAAAATATTAGTGGCATATTTTAGTGCAAGCGGAATAACAGCAAAAGCAGCAAAAAAAGTTGCAGAGGCATCCGGTGCAGATTTATTTGAGATTAAACCGGAAACATCTTACACAAAAGCGGATCTTAACTGGATGGATAAGAAATCAAGAAGCTCTGTGGAGATGAATGATCCATCTTCCAGACCTGCTATTGCGGAAACCGTGAAAAATATGGAGCAGTACGATACAGTGATGATCGGTTTTCCGATTTGGTGGTATACAGCACCAACGATTATAAAAACATTTCTTGAGGCACACGAATTTTCAGGAAAGAAGGTCGCACTCTTTGCTACCTCAGGTGGCAGTGGATTCGGAAATACGGTTAAAGATTTGCAGCCTTGTGTTGATCCATCAGCAGAATTTGTATCCGAGAAGCTATTAAACGGGGCTGATGAAAGTGCCATCGAAAGCTGGATTGCAACTATTTAAAGTAGTATCATAATTGATGCAGCAGAACCTATAATTAGCACTCAGTTTGATGTTGCATCAAAAAACAAGCTTCCCATCACCAGGTAATGTCCCAGTGGTGAGAAGCTTGTTATATCTTGAGAAGAGGTTAATATATCACTGCATCATCGGCTGTAAAGCCTTCCAGAGAATTCTCTTTGGTCTGAATGCAGACAAATGAAATTCCCTCATTATCTGCAGCAAAGAACTGACGCTTTGCAGCAGGTGAGATTCTTACCCAATCACCGGCAGTGAGAACAATTTCTTCTCCATCAATAATGA
>CAVKOQ010000234.1:0-2307 GCA_963657995.1 bacterium | reverse complement strand
CACGAGAAAAACGCTCGTGACTCCTTTTTATTTGCTCTTATTTCGCTGTCAAATCGTAAGCGCAAGGTAATTAGTGCATTGAAAAACTCGTGAATGTTATAGGATAATCACTATAGCATTCACGAGTTTTTTACTTGCAGACTGCTTGAACAGCCTGGCTCCAGGGCATGTATGTGTCCAGGATCTCCGGTGTTAGCTTAGCCTCGTTGGGCATATGTTTAAACAGATAGGTTAGGTACTTTTCAGGATTAAGCCCATTGGCTTTACAGGTCTCTATGATGCTGTAAACTCTGGCGCTGGCAGCAGCGCCTTTGGGGCTTCCTGAAAACAGCCAGTTCTTTCTGCCCACGGTAAAAGGCCGTATGCTATTCTCCGCCAGATTATTGGAGATAGCACACTTACCATCAGTTAGATATGTTTCAAGAAGCGCTCGGTTGGTTAGCGCGTAGTTCAGTGCATTGCTGAGCTTGGATTTAGGAAGAATGCCATTGCGGGATTTTTCTGCCCACTGCCAGAAGGCATCCAAAATGGGACGAGCTTGTTTCTGCCGTGCCTCTTGTCTTTGGACAGCCGGAAGCTCTTTGAGCTCCTGCTCCAGCTTGAACAGCTTTCCTATCTGTGCAAGTCCTTCTTTGGCCAATGTATCGGCCTCAGAATCTATACCGACCACCGTTGCTTCCACAAATTTTCTCCTGGCATGAGCCCAGCATAGGCAACGCTTTACGTGTGGTACCTGGTTATAGCCTGCATAGTCATCGGTATGGAGATAACCGGTATACCCATCAAGGTACTTCTGTGCATTTTCACCTTTTCTGGTTGGACTGTACTCAAAAAGACGGATGGCATGCAGGGATTCAAATTCTCCACTGGCATATATCCACATGTAAGATTTACTTGTGTTCTTGCGCCCCTTCTCATTGAGAACCTGCACCGGTGTTTCGTCAGCGTGAATGCAAGGCTCTTGCAAAAGTAGTGTGTGCATGTGATTACACAACGGTTTCAGCCACTCTTTGGAGGAAATAATAATCCAATTGGCTAGAGTCGCTCTGCTAATTGGCAGATTCATCTGGTGCCACTCTTTTTCCTGGCGGTACAGGGGAACAGCGTTTACATATTTTCCTACCATAACATGAGAAACCAGGGAAGGAGAGGCAAAGGAGTGCGGAATAACTGGCTGAGGAACAGCAGGTTTCACTATGGTAGGAATGTCGTTCTTTTTGCATTCCCTGCATTCGTAGGAAGTACGCATGTATCTGATGATGCGGATTTTGGCCGGGATGAATTCAACTTCTTCCCTCACAAGACTGGTTCCCACAGGAAATAGCTTATGCCCGCAATGATTACAAGATTGCTCTTCTTCGGAAAGAGTGACTACACGCTCTTCAACAAGCTCTTCCGGTAAATGGTCTAAGGCTTCTTTAGCAGCCGTTCCGGACTTTCTTTTGCGGGTGTGTGACTTGACGACCGTTTCAACGGACGGTTCTTTAACACTCTGCTTAGCTTCTGTTTCCGTTTCATCAAAGAGACTGGGTTCAGGATCCGGATAGAGCGCCGCTTTGGCTTCCGTTCTGCGCCCGAAAGTTTTATTCTGCAAACAAGCAAGCTGTTCTTTGAGGATTCTATTTTCTTTTTCCAATGAGTCAATGCGCTTTTGCATTTCCAGTTCTTTGCTGTCGGACATCTATATCTCCAGGCCTAAAAAATACGCTAAATTTATATAACATATTATACCACAAAACAAGCAAAAAAGCTCGATAAAATCGAGCTTTTTTGCTTGTTTTGCATATTGTTTTATGCGCTGCAGCGAGGGCGTATAATTTGTAATGCCCTGGGTTGAACAATGGATAGCCCTTCCATCAACCAACGGAATTGTTGCGGAGATAGCTCAATAAGTTCATTGGTGGAACGCGGCCACTGAAGACTGCCGCTTTCGAAGCGCTTGTAAAACAGCATGAATCCATCACCACGCCAAAGTAAGCCCTTAATCCGATCTCGTTTTCTCCCGCAGAACAGAAATAGCGATGGCTGAAACGGATCCAGATTAAATTGTTTCTGGATGATGACGGAAAGTCCGTCAATAGACTTTCGCATGTCCGTGTAGCCGCTGGCCAGGAAGACTCGATCGGCTGTTAATTCAATATCCATGATTGTGACCTCCCAAGATTTTGATGAGGCTATTGTCTCATGGAATGAATGATAGCACCATCCACCTTTTACATTGCGCTTACGATAAAATGGTGAGGTTAAGTATAAAATTTTGCCAAAGGGGTTGCACAGTAGAATGGAAGAAAATAAAATCCTGACAGA
>CAVKOQ010000233.1:0-2320 GCA_963657995.1 bacterium | reverse complement strand
ACAACCACAAGGGACTGCGATTCCGAGTACATCCAAAGTCGGTGGAGAAGATGATGTAAATGCTAAAATAAAGATGTACAAAAATTATCAAATAAAAATGCACAGTTGACAGTGTATAATACTGGTACTATATTCCGGAGGTAATACCAGTGTTAATCAACATACAATCACCTGTCAGCTTAACAGTTAACCATTTGACAGATTTAAAAAAAGTAAAAGCATTTATGGATGACAACAACATGAAAGTAAACAAATCCGAGATCGCACGTAGGCTCGGTATAGACAGAAGAACTGTCAGTAAATATCTTGAAGGATTTGAAAAGAGCTCAACGAGGCGAAAGCCATCAAGACTGGATTCGTATCACGATATAATTGAAAATCTGCTGTCATCAGATACACAGGTTTTCTACTACCGCAGCGTCCTGTATCGGTTTCTCTGCGACAACTATGAGCTTGATGCGCCATTGCAGACATTCTATCACTACATAAAAAGCGTTCCGGAATTCAATGCATATTTCAGAAAAACCGGGAAAACGGCTTCGAATCCGGCTCCTGTTCTCAGATATGAAACGGCTCCGGGCGAGCAGGCTCAATTTGACTGGAAGGAATCAATACCATTTACCCTTGCTGAGACAGGAGAAATCGTTGATATCAATATTCTGGTGATAGTCCTGGGGCACAGCAGATTGAGAATATTCAAGCCAAGCATATGTATGAACCGACAGACACTGATCCACCTGCTTACCGAGGCGTTTGAGACTCTGGGCGGGGTTCCGCAAACACTGCTCACGGACAACATGAAAACCGTGATGGATACTGCACGGACCACAAATCAGAGCGGTAAAGTCAATTCCAAGTTTGAGGCATTTGCGAAGGACTTTGGATTTCAACTGAAACCATGCATAGCAGCAACTCCTCGAACAAAAGGGAAGGTGGAATCACAGATGAAGCTTCTGGATGAAATCCGGGCTTACAGCGGCACATTGAATCTGGTGCAGCTTTACGAGCTTATTGAGCGCATAAACAATCGCGTCAACAATCAGATCAGCCAGGGAACAGGCCGGATACCGATTCTGGAATTTGGTAAAGAAAAAGATTCCCTACAACCACTACCACATGAATCTGTAAGGAATCAGTACAAAATCAGAACCGTGCAGGCAAAGGTCAACAATGCAGCCATGATCTGTGTGAAATCAAAACATTACTCAGTCCCTTGCGAATACATTGGAAAGGAAGTTTCCTACCAGGTGCATGATTCAAATCTGTATATCTACTTTAACACAAAACTTATTGCAATGCATGCGGTTTCGGAGCAAAAGCTGAATTATATGACTGAACATTACGAGACAGCACTTTCATGTGCCTGCCCCCATAAAAATGCCGACGAAATCAGCCAGATGGCTAAAGAAAATTTAAATTTGATTGGAGGAATCTATTCTGATGAATAACAGTGTATACGAACGAATTTTAGAAAATCTGCAGTTTCTTAAAAGCAAGGAATCTCTGGCAGTGCTTGATAAAACATTTGATCATGTGAACAGAAAAAATCTTTCGTTCATTGATGGATTCCTGTATTTCACTGAGGCACAGGTAGAAAAGAAAAAAGCAAATCTGATCTCGCATTCCGTGCATATGGCGGGCTTTCCAAAGCTCAACAGTCTGGCAGAATTTGACTTTGATTTTCAACCGTCAATCAACAAGCAGCAGATTTATGATTTGAATTCGCTGCGGTTCATTGAAAAACAGGAGAATATTGTATTCTATGGGAACAGCGGTGTAGGAAAAACACACCTTGCTACAGCCATCGGAATGACGGCTGCACAGAACAGAAAATCAACATACTTCATAAAGTGTGCAGATTTGATGGATAATTTACGAAAAGCGCACCTGGAGGGACGGCTGACCGAGCGGCTGAAAAAATTCTGCGGATATCGTCTGCTGATTATTGATGAGCTGGGATACCTTCCGATTTCCAAGGAGGATTCTAAGCTGTTTTTTCAGCTGATTGACAAGCGATACGAACGCAATAGCACTATTATTACAACGAACATCAATTTCGCACAGTGGGATGAAATATTCGGTGACCCGATGATTGCGGGCGCAATAGTTGACAGGCTGCTGCATCACGCGATCGTTGTCACAATCAAAGGTAAATCCTATCGCTTGCAAAACCTCTATGCATCAGCAGAGGACGGTTCGCAGACGTCATAAAATTTGTACATATTTATTTGATAAAAAGTGTGCATTTTAGTATTGACATTTACACCCTGCATTATATGCGGGAATATGCAGCTGCTCCGACAGCAACTGCGCATATTTT
>CAVKOQ010000232.1:0-2339 GCA_963657995.1 bacterium | reverse complement strand
GGCTATAATAGATGTTTGTTCGCCAAGTTCCTCTTCGATACGATCTAACATGCCGTCGATCATGGCGGCATTGCCAAACACGACACCGCTTCTCATACAGTCTACTGTGTTTTTTCCGATAACACGTTTTGGTGTATCAAGGCTTATGCGCGGCAGCTGTGCTGTGTTGTTGCTCATGCTGTCAAGTGACACTCTAAGTCCCGGAAGTATAGCTCCACCTACGTAACGTCCGTTTTTATCTATTACAGACATGGTCGTGGCAGTTCCCATTTCGATAATAATAATTGGGGGCTCATACTCGGTAAGGGCACCAACTGAATTTACAATCATATCACTGCCGACTGATTTCGGATTGTCCATGAGAATATTAAGACCTGTCTTCATGCCGGAACCGACAAGCATAGCATTAAGACCTGTTATCTTGCGGATTGAGGTAAGAAGGGTACGGTTAAGCGGAGGTACAACTGAGGAAACTATCGCTCCCTCAAGCTCTTCAGGAGCAATATGGTAAATTTCCAGAATACTTTTCAGTGAAACCGCATATTCAAGGTTTGTCTTACCTATGGTGGTGGTGAGTCGCTCTATAAAATAAGTTTTTTTGGAGTCTATAACTCCTATAAGAATGTTAGTATTTCCGACGTCGATGGCAAGAATCATAATATAAAATAACTCCTTCACGATAATTCGTTTACATTTAATAAAATGATTATAAGTTTTTTGAGGAAAAGGATCAAGAAAAACCTGAAAAAATGGTGCAGATTAACGGTATAAGTTGAGGTTGCGTATTTTCTTAAAATAATATAAAATGGATACGTTTAGAAGCTTTTAAGATTATAGCGCTGCAATGCACAGGGTATATGAACAGCAGCGAGAGTAAGTTTGGAGGAAGATTTTTTTGGAAAACATAAAAGAACAGATAAAAAAGAGACGCACATTTGCAATTATTTCACATCCTGATGCGGGTAAGACTACACTGACAGAGAAATTCCTGCTCTATGGAGGAGCTATTAATCTGGCCGGCACCGTCAAGGGAAGAAAAGCTGCAAAGCATGCAGTATCTGACTGGATGGAGATAGAGAAAGAGAGAGGTATTTCAGTTACTTCCTCCGTATTACAGTTTAATTATGAGGGATTTTGCATAAATATTCTGGACACACCGGGACATCAGGATTTCTCAGAAGATACTTATCGTACACTTATGGCTGCTGATTCGGCAGTTATGGTTATCGATGGTTCAAAGGGTGTAGAGGCACAGACTATCAAACTTTTTAAGGTTTGCGTTATGCGTCATATTCCGATTTTTACATTTATAAACAAGATGGACCGCGAGGCGAGGGATCCGTTTGAACTTATGGATGAGATCGAGAGTGTTCTCGGTATACGTACCTGTCCAGTCAACTGGCCGATCGGATGTGGAAAGAATTTTAAAGGCGTATATGACCGTGATACCAAGAAAATCACAACCTTTACGGCAGCTATGGGTGGTCAGAAAGAGGTCGCTTCACAGGAATTTTCATTAGAAGGAGACGAGGCTGATTCTATCATCGGTTCAGACTACCATCAGCAGCTTTTAGATGATATAGAGCTTCTTGACGGTGCATGTGACGAACTGGATATGGAACGAGTCAGTCGTGGAAATCTGTCACCTGTTTTCTTTGGTTCAGCACTTACAAACTTTGGTGTAGAGACATTCCTTGAACATTTCCTAAAAATGACTACATCACCACTTCCAAGAAATACAACAACAGGCATAGTCGATCCGTTCTCACCGAATTTCAGTGCTTTTGTTTTCAAAATTCAGGCCAATATGAACAAGGCACATAGGGATCGTATTGCATTTATGCGAATCTGTTCAGGCAAATTTGTGGCCGGAATGGAAGTAAATCATGTTCAGGGAGGCAAAAAGATTCGTCTTTCCCAGCCACAACAGATGATGGCACAGGATCGAAAGATTGTAGAAGAAGCATATGCAGGCGATATTATCGGTGTATTCGATCCGGGTATTTTCTCGATCGGAGATACCCTTTGCACAGGCGAAAAGGTAGAATTTGAGGGAATTCCAACATTTGCACCGGAACATTTCGCACGTGTGCGCCAGATGGATACCATGAAGCGCAAGCAGTTTATAAAGGGAATAAGCCAGATAGCACAGGAAGGTGCGATTCAGATCTTCCAGGAGTTCAACACCGGTATGGAAGAGATTATCGTTGGTGTTGTAGGTGAACTTCAGTTCGAGGTGTTGACATATCGCCTTGAAAACGAATATAACGTAGAAGTAAAACTGGAAAAACTTCCATATGAATATATCCGCTGGGTAGAAAATGCAGATGAGATAGATG
>CAVKOQ010000231.1:0-2344 GCA_963657995.1 bacterium | reverse complement strand
GCAACCGAACTTATCAGCAAAGAACTTATCACTGTTTGATATTCCAATGCCAAATGAGGCTGAACAGGAAAAAATTGCAGCATATTTTGATTCCCTCGACCGCCTCATCACTCTTCACCAGCATAAGTGCGATGAGCTAAAAAAACTCAAGAATTTCATGCTTCAGAACATGTTTGTCTAAGATGGGAGTGCAAAAATGGCTAAAATGACCTTGTATCATGGAACTCCTAATAAAATTGTCACACCTATGTATGGACAGGGTGATGATAAGCATGATTATGGACGTGGATTTTATCTTACATATAAATTACGATAATCTCACCAGCAAAGGAGAAGAATATGGCTGAATTAGAATCAATGATTGAACAAAAACTGATAGAACAACTGGTTTATGGAGATTCCCAGTGGACATATCGAGCTGATCTGAAAACAGAGGAAGATCTCTGGAAGAATTTCCGTTATATCCTGGAACAGAATAATAAGGACAGGCTAAACGGGGAAGGTTTGTCTGATGCGGAGTTTGACCAGGTAAAGAACCAGCTGCAATTTTCTTCTTTCTATAAAGCCGGAGAATGGCTGGTAGGTGAAAATGGCAAGGTTATGGTTCATGTGCAGAGGGATACGGAGAAACTGCATCTGGTTGTGATGAATCATGAGCATATTGCAGGTGGCAGCAGTGTGTACGAAGTGATCAATCAATATCGTGCACTGACGGATGAGGATGCACAGACAAAAGCACAGGATAGAAGATTTGATGTGACTCTTATGATCAATGGTCTGCCTATGATTCATATTGAACTGAAAAATAAGCAGCATTCCTACATGGATGGTTTCTGGCAGATTAAGAAATATATTGGTGAGGGAAAGTTCACCGGCATTTTCTCGGCGGTGCAGATGTTTGTGATCAGCAATGGAGTGGATACGAAATATTTCAGTGCTGCTTCGGATACAGAACTGAATCCCAAATTTATCAGCGGCTGGCTGGATGAAGAAAATAATCCGGTCACAGATTATATTGATTTTGCAAAGCGTGTTCTGCGTATACCTGAAGCACATGAGATGATTGCCAGATATACGGTGCTGGATGAGGATGCAAAGCGTCTGATTCTTTTAAGACCATACCAGATTCACGCCATCGAAGCCATAAGAGAAGCCTCCAAGACCGGAAAATCTGGTTTTGTATGGCATACGACAGGTTCCGGCAAGACTCTGACATCTTACAAGGCAACCAGAAATCTCTTGATGGATATTCCGTCTATTGACAAGGCAATCTTCCTGATTGACCGTAAGGATCTGGATACGCAGACGACGATGGCATTCCAGGCATATGCAAATAATGACCTGATCGATGTAGACGAGACGGATAATATTTTTGACCTGAAGAAAAAATTAAAATCCGATGACAGACAGGTGATCGTCACCACAATCCAGAAGATGCAAAGACTCATTACCAAGAGATTGGAAGAGGGAACGAGCGAATATCAAAAGATCAAGAATCTGCGTATTGCATTTGTGGTAGATGAATGCCACAGAGCCGTTACCCCGGCGACCAAGAGGGAATTGGAACGGTTTTTTGGAAGGTCTCTCTGGTATGGATTTACCGGAACGCCAAGATTTGCGGAGAATCCTTACCCACAGATGGGAGACCTGCCCCGTACCACAGAAGAATTATATGGGAAACGTCTGCACAGATATACCATTCAGAATGCCATTCATGACAATGCGGTATTAGGCTTTCAGGTGGAGCACAATGGACCAAAGCATATATCGGATGAAACGGATGCAGCTGCATATGAAAATGAGGCACACATGCTCAGTGTTCTGGATGTCATTTTGAATAAGTCCTACAACAAGCTGGGCTTCCAGAATGGAAAAGGAGAGACCTATGAGGGACTTCTGACTACCAGCTCTATTCAGATGGCACAGAAATATTATGATCTCTTAAAGAAAGTAAAAAATGGAGAGACATCCCTTACGATTGATGAGAAATTCAAGCAGGTATTACCGGACTTTCCGAAGTTTGCTATTACCTATTCTGTGACAGAAAATGAAGAAGGTTCTCATGTCAATCAGCAGAAAATGCAGGAATCTCTGGATGATTACAACAGAATGTTTGAAACAAAATATGAGTTGTCTCAGATACAGGGCTATAATGGCAACTTAAATAAACGTTTGGCAAGAAAGGATCCTAAGTTTAAGCGCAGAAAAGAACAGCTTGATCTGGTAATTGTGGTAGATCGTCTTCTGACAGGCTTTGATGCACCATGTTTATCGACGATCTATATAGACAGACAGCCTATGGGACCGCATGATCTGATTCAGGCATTTTCAAGAACCAACCGTA
>CAVKOQ010000230.1:0-2352 GCA_963657995.1 bacterium | reverse complement strand
AAACTGATCTGATTGGCAATAGAATCTCCGTCATCGTCCTTGCCGCTGTTTTCGATGGACAGACGTGCATAAATGGCCGTGGAGTAGAAGCTGCTTTCCTGCACCGGTGTTTCAGTAAGAGTTCCAGTATTTTTTCTGCTTTTTCTTGCCATGCCGCACCTCCTACACTGCCATCCTGGATTTCATCAGAGAATCTGTTATTTTCTGGTACTCATCCTGGTATCGCCATCTGATTTCAATACGGCTGCCTTCATATACCCTTATCTGCTCAATCAGTTCCACCACAAGTCTTCTCGTGATTTCCGTGACATTCTGATATTTCCTATAAACATCAATCCATGCTAGCCGCTCACGGTTCCTGCCAACCATCTGCTCACGTTCAGCTTCTATTGCAGTAATCGCCGCTTCCGCTTCCTCAATTTTTGCCGCATAGCTTTTCTTAAAAAGAAAATACTCATCCTGTCCGATCATGCCTTCCTGAAGATTCTCATAAAGCTTCAGCTTAAAGGATTTATTCCTTTCAATATCTTCCTTGAGCCGTACAATCTGTGCATCATAATTGAAAACGTTCTGCTGACTCTCCGGCAATGAATCCAGAGTATCAATAATCTGCTCAAGTTCCAGTACATGCTCCACCTGCTGCCTGATTCCTGCAAGGACCGCATCTGTCAACGCATCTTCCTTAATGGTATGTGTGCTGCAGCCTTTTTGGGCCTTGCGTGTAGAACAGATAAAATAGGTATATTCACTGTCTCCGGATCTGTAATGCTTGCGTACCATGTTCTGTCCGCAGTCAGCGCATTTCAGATATCCTGAAAACGGATAGACCGCTACCTCTTCCGGAGCAATGCGGATATCCCTCTGCATGATCATCTGCACGTTTTCAAAATCCTCCCTGCAGACAATTGCCGGATGTGAATCCTCGACACGGATCCATTCTTCCTCATCTTTGGGCATAACCTTTTTCACTTTATAATTCGGTGTGCCGCTTTTGCCCTGGATCAAGACTCCGGTATAGATTTCATTGGTCAGAATTCTTGTGATTGAAACCGGTGACCACATGGCTTTTTTATGGACTCTGAAATTGGTCTGCACCTTCATGCCAAGGGAAAGCTTGTACTCCATCGGACATAGAACGCCCTGCAGATTCAGCTTGTCTGCAATACGACCCTGGCTCATGCCTTCCAGCTTCCATTTGTAAATGGCTCTCACTACTTCAGAAGCATACGTATCAATGACAAGCCTGTTGTGGTCCTCCTCATCCTTCAGATAACCGTACACAGCGAAGGCACCGATGAACTGTCCCTTCTTCCTCTTGATTTCCAGCTGGGATCTGATTTTTACAGAAATATCTTTACAGTAGGCGTCGTTGATCAGATTCTTAAATGGAATGATCAGGGAATCTGACTGGTTCCTGTCCAGGCTGTCATAACTGTCGTTAATGGCGATAAAGCGCACTCCCATAAAAGGGAATACCCTCTCAATGTAATTGCCGGCTTCGATATAATTTCTTCCAAAACGGGAAAGGTCTTTGACAACCACGCAGTTTACCTTTCCAGAGCGGATTTCATCCATCATCTCCTGGAATGCGGGTCTGTCAAAATTGACACCGGAATATCCATCATCGGTTTTCTCTGAAACCGTCTGGATCTCCGGATGTTTAGAAAGAAAGTCCTTAATAAGGGCTCTCTGGTTTATGATACTGTCGCTCTCCAGCTTATCGCCGTCATCACGCGACAGTCTTGTGTAAATACATGCGTTGAAATTCTTATTCTTCATAGCTTTTTCGTCCTTTCTGATTTACTCAGCCAAGTACCGAAAAGCCATGCCTTTTCAGATGCAGAGCACCTAATTTTTTGACCAAGTTTATCTTAACACAGCCTTCCATCAGCTTCCATGACATCTGAAATATGGCATCAGAGGCTTCTAAGGTAATGCTCCATTCTGTCTTCTAACGTTGCCTCCGTATCAGAAAAAGCCATCTTCACAACCACTTCCCCGCATTTAAAACAGTATGGATTCTTAATCTGCTTCACAAAACTTCTGATTCGCTCTTCCTTGGGAAGCGTCCTGTCAATCTTCACATCGTGAATATCCACAAGTGCATCTCTGTCAACAGTCCTGATATCCACGTTCTTCATCTCTTCTGCAGTCATAATCTCTGCCATCCTTCCTGAGAAAATCTCTTCTCAGGTCACAGGCAAAGAAAATGGCACGGATTTTAACCTCGAATCAAAAAAAAGCCTGCAGGCATCAGGATTTCTCCCAACACCCGCAGGCTCAATAACGATTCGTTATTCACTTACACTCTCTGACAGTAATCCAGGCTGATCCATCCGGCTCCGCTCTTCA
>CAVKOQ010000229.1:0-2369 GCA_963657995.1 bacterium | reverse complement strand
GCACATTTTGGCGTCAGCCTTCCACATCACTCCGGTTCTCAGGCAAATGCAGGAAGGAGCATCAGCTCATCTGAAATGAGACCTGGAGATTTGGTATTCTATACCAACAGCAGCGGAACTATAAACCATGTAGCTCTCTATATCGGCGGAGGACGTGTATGTCACGCATCCAATGCAAGAGACGGCATCAAGATTTCAACATGGAATTACAGAACACCGGCGAAGATTGTAAATGTATTAGGTGACTAGTATGACAACATAAAAGGAAGAGGGAAGCAGACCTTCTTCCTTTTATAATCCGCCATTCAAGAACATATGTTTGCATTTTTTTAGGAAAGCATTGCATTTTATTTTAATTTTGGTTATACTGAACGGGATAGTATTATTAAATTAGGATAATTTAACTATAAAAGAGATTTGATTATTAATGGAGGCATGAGACAAGTGGCAAATACAAGCAGGAAAAGACAGAATACAGAGCGGACTGGAGAGACAGCCTTGGAAGAGAAAAAGGCCGGACGATCAAGGAAGTCTCCTGCTGCCAAGAATACATCGACGACTACGACGGCTAAAAAGAAAACTACTAAGGGAACCTCAAAATCATCTGCTAAAACGACCATTTCAGAGAACACTGAATCAACTTTCATGAGAACGGAGGTAGCAATTATTGTTACATTTGCAATATCGGTTCTTCTGTTTTTGAGTAATTTCGGCCTCTGTGGATTTGTTGGCAGCTTTTTGCGTTCAATGCTTCTCGGTATATTCGGTATCATGGGATATGTTGTTCCGTTTCTTCTTTTCATAGGCACATGTTTTTATTTTTCCAACCGAGGAAATCAAAAAGCCACTATCAAGATAGCCGCTGTGATTGAGCTCCTTCTTGCGCTTTGCGGACTGACACAGCTTATTTTTGGAGGCGGACAGCATCTTGACTGGGGATTGGGAGATTATTATGCGCAAGCCGGCGGCGGTGGTTTCATCGGCGGGGTTTTGACGATGATTTTATGTGGAACCATAGGCACTATAGGTGCTGTTCTGGTTCTTCTGGTGCTTTTAGCTCTTGGATGTGTGCTTATCACAGAGAAATCCTTGGTAAATTTCATTAAACGAGGTAGTGGAAAAGCTTACGAATGTGCCAAAGAAGATATGAGCCGCAGACGTGAAATTTACGAAGAAAAGAAAGAAGAAAAAAGACGTTTACGAGAAGAACAACGTGTCCGCGGCGTAAATATTGGTGCTGCAAACCTGACAGAATTCCCCGTTATGCGAAATTTTTCGGATGGAGTACCTGAAGGAACAGTTCTTGTACCTGAAGACGCACCTTTAAAATACCGTGAAGAGCGAGTAAACTCTGACATTTATGAAGAAAAAGCCGATAATTCATCTGATTTTGAAGATGATTTAGTTGACAACACTTTCACGAAAGAATCATCAGATTCAACAAATGATTCATATAACAGAACCGAACCAGTTGTGGATACTTATGAATCTGCATCTGAAGTTCATACAGAAAATCCGGCAGATGTATTTCGCGGACAGATATTCCACAGTGGACAAAATAGTGATTTGGTCAGTGAAGAACCTGAGATCGAAGATAATTCCAAAAAGAAAACTGAGGATGCCGAAAGCAGTGCAAGCGATCAGTTGCTAAAACGCCTTTATGTACGCCGAGATACACGTACTATGGAAGAATTTGTAAACAATGAAGTCAATGAAGATACAGATACTTTGACAGAAGCTGACGGTTTCACTATGTCATCGGGGAATGTTGTAGATACTGATTTGTCAGACAGCGAAGATGACTGGGAGACTGTCGCAGAAAACGGTACAAATGATTGGGAAAATATCACAGAAAAAAGTTTAAATGATAGAGAAAACGTCGCAGAAGATATTGTCACAGAAGATGTTATTGTGCAAGACTCTGAGAACGAATGGGATTCAGCTTCTGATAGTGCTGAAATAAATGTTGAAGAAACAAATTCAGAAGATGATTGGGCTGACCTAAAGTCGTCTCAGACAAGTGAAAATTCACAAACAGACGGTTACTACAAACCGCTTGAATCTGAACGTAAAGAAATAAGTAAAGGCGAACCAAAAGCAAGTTTCTTTGTACCCGAAGATTCTAAAACTGTAGTTACAGCTTCGGGAAAAGTCATCGAAACTGACACCGAGGCTATTCGAAAGACTTTAGAACGCAAACGCGAAGAGCGAAAAGCACTTCCGATTGATGAGCTGACGGTTAATGAACAGATAGAGCGAAAAGAAGAGGAAGATAAGTCCGTTAAACAGGAATATGTATTCCCACCTCTGTCGCTTTTAAAACGAGGATCTGGAGAAACCGATTTCTCAGATAAAGAGTATAAGGAAAC
>CAVKOQ010000228.1:0-2371 GCA_963657995.1 bacterium | reverse complement strand
CGCCGGTATTTGAATTGTAATAGATTCTGTCGCTATCATAAAATCACTTCCTTTCCTATTCTGTCAAGCCCTAAATCATTGATTTTACTGGCTTTGACGATTTTTATTTACCTCAAAACAAAAGCCGAGAGTGATGGATATCGTAGTATCCTGTACCGAATAGCTGATAAATGGGTATACTTCATAAAGCATCCCTGTTGTTTGCTTTATAAAAGCTATTTTCCCTCTGTTCAACTATGATGATGAACCTTCCGTGTCTAAGGGGATCGTGTCCCAACTTCCTTCGTCCCATCTACCATACACTGAGTGCCAGCCAAGCTCCTAGACGGGGTCATGCCCCACGGAAAATACCGATGCCGGCTACAGCTCTTGTTTTTATGTTTGATTGTTACTGACCTGCATTCATCTGTTGTGGTACTGATTGGCTCAGTGGACGCTATGCCACTCCAGACTCCTGTTGGTCTTTTGCTGATGCAGTCCTTTTCAGTCTCCATCGTTTATGGGTTTCTGTTCTCCAGAACCCTGCCCAGTCTCCGATTCCTTTTATCAGCCACTCGGCAGAGTTCTGGATTATGTTGCTTATTCTTTGTTGTCTCTTATGCTGCCAGTGATGCCTGTGCCGATACTGGGCGTTTGATATCCTTCAGCATTTTTTGCGGATCATAAGTTGTCCCCGTCTTCAGGATGGTGTAAATCACCCTTAATATCTTGCAGGCAATCACGACCAATGACTGCATCTTTTTCAGCGGATTCTTGCTCCGTGTAGTGTAATACTCATGCAACTGCCTGATTTCGTCTGCATGTGACACTGCTGATTTGGCTGCCTGAAACAGCCAGTAACGAAGCCTTTTTCGTCCTCTGTGGCTGATTTTCGTCTGTCCTTTATGCTTCCCTGAACTGCATGCCACCAGACCCATTCCGCTCAATTTCTGGATCTCCTTTACATCGTCAAATCTGCTGATGTCACCCATTTCTGCAAGTATTCCGGATAGGATGTTCTCACCTACACCATTGATCTCCAGTATGTTTTCTGCGTAAGGTATCTCCCTGCATTTACTGTGTAAAGCACTTTCTACAACTGCAAGCTGCCCATCCAGCTTCAGGATCTGTTCTGCATACCATTTCACTGCTTCACGACCCGCATCAATCCCATCTGTGATTCCTACGCTGTTTTCTGCATATCTCACAATCTCACCGGCTCTGCTGTATCCGCGCCCTCGCAGCTTGGCGGCATGCCAGATATTTTTCATGCCTTCTGCTCCAAGTGCAACGATATCAGATGGAATCGCTGATACCTTCAATATTTCCAATGTAAATGCACCATCAATTTTTCCGAATGCGTCCATATATTCCGGAAAATAGATCTTGAGTTCCCTGTGCAGCCGATTAATGCTTCTGATCCTGTCTTCTGTAAGCTGGTCTCTGAACATGGAGAGCCTTCTCATATCCGCATAGATTTTTTCCGGAAGATATGGCATTCCGTAATTACCATCTTTCACAAGATTTGCAATCAGTTTTGGATCTTTTCTGTCATCCTTTCGCTGACTGTTGTCCTCGATTTCTTTACTCTGCTTTACAGCATAGGGATTTACCTGGACAACGCTGATTCCATTTGAAATCATCCATGCAGCCAACGCAAACCAGTAGTGACCTGTCGGTTCAAGCCCCAGCACTATCTGTTTCTTATCGTTTTTTGCTGCAAGTTCCAGCACCCACGCTCTGGCATTTGCAAAGCCTTCCGATGTGTTACTGAATTCAAATGCGCCATGGCTCAGTTCCCTTCCTCTGACATCAATGGCTCTGATATAATGAGTCTCACTGCCTATATCGCATCCTACTATAAGCATGTCATCAGTAATGAAGGACAGCTTGTCGTTTTTGGCGAACTTACCATTTGTTTCCAGTTCACGCCAGGTACAGGATTTCAGTTCTTTTTCTATCACCTCTATTTTCTTGGTCAGTTCTTCTTTTGATAAAAGATTTGTTACCTGATTGCTTACATTTGCTTGATTTTTTGCTTTTCTTGTTTTAACATTCATCTTGAATACCTCTTGTGTTTTTAGATTTTACCAACGGTCAGGTCAGTAATAATCTAAATTTACTTGAGGTATTCTTTTTGGTCAATTCCCTTTACTCTTTAAAGTATACAGGAAGCTCCTTATCACCATTATGTTTTTGTATGACAAAAATGTCAACAAGAAAATTAGAACAAAAAGATTATTTTAACTGTGCCCCTCAAGTCTGAAACTTTCCAGATACTTTTCAAAGATTTCACAATTAACAAGTACAACTTTATTTACTTTATAAATCGCACCTGCGTCCTTAGCCAGCCGCTCAAATATGCTTTGACTAAATCCATAATACTCCGCTC
>CAVKOQ010000227.1:0-2391 GCA_963657995.1 bacterium | reverse complement strand
TTAAAAGTAATCCGGTTGTGGCAGCCTGACAGGCTTCCTCTGCTTTGTGCTGTCCGATTTTACGGGAGAGTAAGGCGTTTAAACCTACAGCAGTTCCAACACCGACAGCAATCATAAGAAATTGGATGGAATAAACCAAGGATGCAGCAGTTAAAGCAGTTTCGGATAATCTTGCTACAAACATACTGTCAACAATATTGTAAAGGGATTGTACAAGCAGGGACAGCATCAGAGGAACTGACATAGTATATAATAATGGTTGTATTGGCATATCTGCCAGTTTGTTTTTTGTATTCATATGACCTCCTGATTAGTAAAAAAATAAGCGCGAAATCAGTGAGGATAAGCTGTTCCTCATGATTTCACGCTTTAAAAGCCGGCTTGGTTTCTTTATTTCGAGCCTATTGTAATGTATAAAAGAGAAAATTGCAAGATAATCCTGAATTGTTTGGATGTGACGGAATACTCGGATGTACTGGTCAGTCGGCTTATTGAGAAGATCGTGGTATACGATACGATGAGAAGATGGCGGTCGAACTCAAGTCAGGATTGTCGGTGGAAGTGGCTGCGTAAACAGGAACAATGCAAAGCCTGTGATTCTCGTTTCGGGATCGCAGGTCTTTTTTAGTTGTAAAAAGAAACCAATCGGTATACAATAGCAATGAAAGATGGGGCTTTATGATGACTACTGCAGACCTTGTAAAAAAACTTTGCGAAGAACAGAATGTCTCTGTTTCGGAACTGGCCAGACGGATAGGCCAGACCAGGCAGAACTTGTATAAAAAGATAAAGCGGGACACGCTTACGGTGGATGAGCTGATAGCGATAGCCGACGCCACCGGTGTAACATTCGAGCAGTCGTTTACGCTGCCTGACGGAAGACAGCTGAAGATATGCAGTTGAAAAATACAATTGTTTGAGGTTGCAAATTGTGACCTCAAGTCAAGGAAAGTCTTCACATAAGATTTGCGGTGCCAGTTTGGCGCCACAAGAAGTACTTTGAGGAGAAACAGATATGGCAGAAGTAACCAAGAATGAGATTATGGTTATTGACCACATTGAGAATCTTGTTTATCGGATAAGAGGACAGCAGGTCATGTTGGATACAGATCTGGCGGAAATCTACGGATATGAGGTCAAATACCTTAATCGGCAGGTTAAGCGTAACATCGAAAGATTTCCGGAGGATTTCATGTTTCAGATTACGAAAGATGAAGTCCAGGAATTGCGGTGCCAAAATGTCACCGCAAACATAAATCCGATGAGCCGTGCGCTGCCATATGTCTTTACAGAACAGGGGATTTATATGCTTGCGACGGTGCTGAAAAGCGAGATGGCTGTGCAGCAGTCAATCGTTATCATGAGGGCGTTTAAGAATATGCGTCATTATATTATTGAGAACCGCCAGCTGGTCAGCAAAGAGGATTTGCAGCGGATAGCGATGTCTGTTGGAGAATATCAGAAGAAAACCGATAAAACCATACAGAGTATAGAGCAGCGGATAGATGATCTGAGCAACAATTTCATATCTGAGTCGGAACTGAAAAATCTCGTAATTTATAAAGGACAAAAGTTCGAAGCCGATATTGTTTATGTCGAAATATATCAGAAGGCTAAGAAAAGTATCTTTGTCATTGATGACTATGTGAATATAAAAACGCTGCACCAGCTTTCACAGAAGAAGGACGGTGTTGCTGTCACGCTGTTCACGGAAAACGGACATGGCCGAAAAGGATTTCTGACATCATCAGATGTTTCGGATTTTCAGGCTCAATATCCGACTCTTCAGATCAAGCCTAACCCTGATTGTCATGATCGTTTTATCATACTTGATTATGGGTTGAAGACGGAACAGGTCTATCATTGTGGCGCATCAAGCAAGGACGCGGGCAAAAAGGTATGCGCAATTAATAAAATCGAAAACACCATAATGGTGCATCCGATAGTAGATGCTCTCCTTAAGAATCCGGATAAGGTGATATAAATCCCGGAGGAGCTGAAAAGGTTTAAGGAGTGTGTCAAATGTTGAAATATTTGCTCGGTTACCTGCTGCTGGTCAACATTGTCGCTTTTATTCTTTATGGAAGCGATAAGAGGAAGGCGGTAAAAAACAAATGGCGCACTCCGGAGTCTGTGCTGGTCATTGTGGCGTGGATCGGAGGCGCGGTCGGCGCGTTGGCGGGTATGCTCGTTTTCCATCATAAAACGAGGAAATGGAAATTCAGGATTCTCATTCCGGCGGCTCTGATTGTGTGGATAGCCGCAATCTATCTTTTGACGGCATGGACGGGCATCTTGAGCGGCACATCAGCAGAAAGGCTGCAGGATAAGTTTTCAGGCGGCATTTGAACTGCTATAACCAACATTAACCCGGAATAAACTCCTCCACAA
>CAVKOQ010000226.1:0-2400 GCA_963657995.1 bacterium | reverse complement strand
GTTTGGAATGTTGAAAATAAGATTTGCGGAGCAACAGACAGCCCGTTGACAGAGCGTGGCAGGGAGCAGGCGGCTGAAACCGGAAGGAATATTCTGGAAAGCGGTATCCAAGCGGATGAGATCCTTTATTCGCCGCTTAGTCGTGCAGCAGACACAGCAAAAATCATTTCAGAAATGACGGGGATTCCCTGCCGGGAAGAACCGAGGCTGAAGGAACAGAACTTTGGGAAATGGGAGTCCACGCCAAGAGACGGAGGAGATTTCAAGAAGGCAAAGGAATCATTTGCCTGCCGGTACGAAGGTGGTGAATCCATGCTGCAGCTTGCACAGCGGATTTATAATCTGTTGGATGAGATCAAGGCGGAGTCGGATCAAAAAACCTATATTCTGGTGGCACATAATGGCATTGCCCGGATGGTGCAGTCCTATTTTCAGGATATGACCAATGAAGAATTTGCGTCGTTTGGCGTAAAGAATTGCCAGGTGGTACGATATGACTTCTGAATGGTAAAGATTATGACACGACAAGAATTATTTGACTGGGTGCAGCAGCAATATGGTACAGAGCCGGAATATCCCTGGCATGACTGGAATGCTGTGCTGCGCCGGAGGGACAATGATAATTCTATAAAAACTCTGCTGGCGTTAAGCTACGAGCTGACCGCACCACCGAAGAAACGCAGCAAAAAATAAGCCACCTGCATGAGGCAGATGGCAATGATCTTTATTTCAGAAAGTCATTTCGGTGTTCCGGTATGCGCAGCTTGCATCCGTTCCGGGACATGGTGCTGACCTTCAGGGCAACCAGGTTGACGTCTGAATCCAGTGCTCTGGCAATAGATACATCATCCCAGCCCTGCATAATGTAGTCCCAGAGCTGACTCTCATCGAGACCGATCTGAGCAGCGAAAAGGTTTGCTTCGTACTCCATGCGGTTGGTGGTCATATCGAAGAGATTGAACTCCTGAAACTGTGTAGCCTCTTTGCGGTGCAGTTGATCATGCCCGATTTCATGCCAGAGTACAATATTTCGCATGACCGGATCCAGATCACTTTTGATAAAGATACAACGGTTTTTCTCGATGACCTTATAGACGCCCTTTTGATGTTTGAATTCCGCATTATAAATTTTGATTCCAAGATACTGACAGATGCGTTCCGGACTGCGGCATCCTGCCAGTCGGAGAACACGGTTAGCTTTTTTGATGATTTCCTCATTGGTATTCAATTTCACAGAAACCACCTCCTGTTATTGTGTGTAGCGTATCAAGAGTCCAACAATTGGAAGAGGTTATGACTCATTATCGTTATCATTCTGAAGATACTTCTTCGGAGTGTATTTTTTATTCTCTCGCTTGGCATCGACATAAGCCTGCTGTACAGCGAACATCAGGGCATCCATATCTTCTTCTGCCATTTCACCACCGGCGAACAGGCCGGTTATTTCATTCATAAGCCGTTCGGCTCCTTTTTTTCCTCTGTAACCATATTGCTCCCCGGCGTCAATCACAAAGGCCTCATCTTCATTGATTAAATAGGTGGGAGTTACTTTGAGTACATCGGCTAGAGCTTCATAAACTTTTCTTGTTCGCGGAAGAGCTTTATCAGTTTCCCAGGCGGTAACGGTACGTCTGGATACTGAAACTTTAGCGGCAAGCTCTTCCTGTGATAAGTTTAAATTCCTGCGCGCACGCTTTACTTTTTCTCCGAACGTCATAGCTGTAAATCTCCTTTTGAAAGTTTGTTCTGTTAAAATTCACAAATCATATTGACAAGTGAAGTTCACATGCCTATAATGATGATTGAGAAGTTCAACTACCGCTAGTATATGCTTAACCTCACAAAAAGTCAAGCATCGCCACAAGAAAACGAACAAATTTTCATTATTTCGAAATGAGAAATGAAAGAGAAGTTCATCTGCTATGAGAAGTTACGTAATGAGGGAGGAAAACAATGTCAGGATATGCAGAAGCGTGGAGGCCGTATTACTGCTTTTGTCCGAACTGTGGACAGAAGATTTGCGGATACCGCGATAATGAAGGAGCCATTAAGATGCGCTGCACCCGGTGTAGTGCAGTAACAGTCAGAACCATTATGGGACGTCGGCACAACCGGTTTGATATCTATGCGCCGGCAGGAGAAGTCACACTGTGTGTTGCAGAGGAAACGATTCCATACGGAAATTATTGAAAACAATCGAAGGCATAACGACGGAATGGTTGAGATGAAACAGGCTGCGTAATTCCATTTCCAGGTCACATGTCAGTGTCAGAAAACCAGTGAGTTAAACCAGATATACATGAGAGGCCACTGGCAAGATAGGATTCCTATATCTATTTATAGGAGTCTGGTCTTGCCGGTGGCCTTTTTTCGTTTTAAACAACAGAAACTTTACCCATA
>CAVKOQ010000225.1:0-2402 GCA_963657995.1 bacterium | reverse complement strand
GGGTTAAGCACGGCAGAATAGTCCTTCGGGCGTCTCTTCTTAATTGCGTTACCAAGTATTATGCAGATCTATGGCATGAGTGCTTTGACAAGAGCTTTACCACCGACAGCTGGTCAAAATCCGACCCTCGCCTTGCAAACAGTTGTTTCAGCTCTTTGACCTCTGAATGGACATGGAACACGCCATTGCGTACAGACTACGAGCGGCGACAGGCACTGGTGGAAATTGATGTGCTTACCGCTATGGCGCTGGGTATGACTTTGCAACAGCTCAAGACCATTTACCGCATCCAGTTCCCTGTGCTGCAAAGTTATGAGGCAGACACCTGGTACGACGCAAACGGCAGAATCGTATTTACCAACAACCGCTTCCTTACCGGTGTGGGCTACTCCCGTCCGGAATTCGAAAACGCAGGCGCGGTGCAGCCGATTGTGCGTGGCACTGAAACCTGGGACGGCATTATGAAAAATGCTCCGGCAGGCTATGTATTTGCCCGCACTATTACGGACGATACCCAGCCCGGCGGCCCCGTGGTGCGGACGATTGAATATGTCGCTCCGTTTGACCGATGCGACCGAGAGCAGGATTATGAGGCTGCGTGGGAGTTCTTTGAGAAAAGGTACGGAAAGGAGGCGCATTGATGGAAAATCTTGACATTTTGATAGATGAACTTGTTAAGTATCCCAACGAAACACCGTGGCTTGAGTTTAAGCGTGGTAATTATGATCCGGATACCATCGGAGAAGACATTAGCGCGCTGGCGAATGGCGCAACTCTTGAAGAAAAAAGCTATGCGTATTTTCTATGGGGTGTTGATGATAAAACCCATGAACTTATAGGAACCGAGCATGATCTGCAAAACCTCAAAAAAGGAGGAGAAGAACTGGAAAACTGGCTGCGGGGGAATCTTTCCCGAAATGCGGACTTTGAATACCAGAGGGTTCAAAAAGGGGATGTAAGCATTGGTATTCTGATTATCAAAAACGCCATTGCGCAGCCGGTTACATTTAAGAAAACAGAATATATCCGTGTAGGCAGTTATACCAAAAAGATGATGGAGTATCCGGCGATTCAATCCCGTCTTTGGAATCGTTTGCATAATGTTGCCTATGAAACACAGGCAGCAATGCAGAATCTTGATTTGCAGACTGGGTTGGGAATGTTGGATTATAGTATTTATTTTGACATGGCCGGTATTCCACAGCCTGCGTCTGCAGAGGGGATCGCACATTATATGCTGCAGGAAGGAATCCTGGAGAAACAGGATAACGGACAGTATTCTATCAGCAATTTGGGTGCAATTCTTTTTGCAAAACGGCTTTCTGATTTTTCGAAAGTATCGCGAAAGGCCATTCGTGTAGTTCAATATGATGGAACCAATCGTATGAACATGCGAAAGGAGGAAATCAGCGATAAAGGCTATGTTTCCGGTTTTGAGTGGTTCATAAAGTTTATTGAAGCTTTAATTCCCACCCAAGAGGTAATTGTTGGTGCTGTTCGTGAAAAGAAAAGTGCGTATCCGATGCTTGCGATAAGAGAGATTATTGCGAACGCATTGATTCATCAGGATTTTTCAATCACCGGTGCTGGCCCGACGGTGGAAATATTTGCCAATCGTATTGAAATTACCAATCCAGGGATCCCACTGATCGATGTGAAACGCATTATAGATAATCCGCCGAAATCGAGAAATGAAAAACTGGCTTCCATCATGCGTAGGTTGCGACTTTGCGAAGAGCTTGGGACAGGGTGGGATAAGATTGTCATTTCCTGTGAGATGGCTCAACTGCCTGCACCCAAAATAGAACTGTTTCAGGAAAGCACTAAGGTTACCTTGTTTGCAGAGATGGCCTTTGGCAGTATTGCCCCGGAGGATAAGCTGTGGGCCTGCTATCTTCATGCATGCATTCTTCATGTACAGGGTGAACAGCTGACTAATAGCTCTTTAAGAGAACGTTTCGGGCTGAAGCAATCGTCTTCAGGAAGTGTTTCCAGACTGATTAAGCAGGCTGTTGAACTGGAGTACATCAAGCCCATGGATCCGGATACAGCACCGAGATATATGAGATATATTCCGATTTGGGCCTGATTTAACTTGCCGGTAATTTGCTTTTATCCCTGCTTCTTTTAAAGATTTCTTTTGAAAAGTTCGATTTTATGAGCTTTTTTGGGAAATCGTCCATCCGAAAGGGACAAGATTTAACTTGCCGGTAACTTGCTGCGAGGAACAAATTCACGCAAGCTTACGCAAGAATTCACTCAATCTATAGTTTGATACAGGAGGACACGAGTATGTTACCATCCATACTTGCTAAACAATTAGAGAAGGGCATTGGGGACTATATAGAGACCACATTCCCCATGACAAATGAGCCGTTCAAAGGATCGGTTCAGAATATGCT
>CAVKOQ010000224.1:0-2424 GCA_963657995.1 bacterium | reverse complement strand
TTCCTCTTCCTCCCATATCATCTCACCACCTTCCGAGAAGCCAAGTAGTCAACCCGTATGATGTTGCCTTGCATTTCTGGAAATGGTGTTCCAAAAACTATGATATTCTCCGGATTCAAGCGTTCAAGCATCTCATTGTAACCTCGCAGGAAGTCACGTTTTTCATGTTTGCAGCCGATCATGCCCACAGCAACGGTTCCGCCTTGTTCTATACCATCAAAGCAAAACCCATAATTTCTCGGTGTGCTCCAGCTCACCGTCGGAATCACTGTTAATCCATGACTCTGCCAATATGCCCCACACCACCTGCTGTGAGCAACGCTTTCTAACTGTCTCCATGGTTTCATATCCGAATAAGTCGAAAAATCCGGTGTCAGCAAGAATGCATACTGTGCGAACTTAGTCAATGACCTATCAGGATTGCGATAAATATTCTCAAATCTATAATCGTCTGCAAAAAAATGCACGCCGCACTGTTTATTTGTGGCATTATCATTGGATCGGGTATCCGAACAAGCTATCAGACGAATATTCGAAATGTCCAGTTTCTGTTTTTTCACCAAGGGTATTCCCCACTGGCCGCACTCAGGATATTGATTTCGCATGAATAACGGATCTGAGCGCATACTTTTACTTGTTTTATAAAGCATAACTATTCCTTTCTGCTTCTTTTTAGAAGCTCATCGTATTTGTCAATTGGCATTTTGTACAAATCGCCAATTGAAAGCACCTTCAGGATATGCTACACTTTGCATGATCAAATGTGTGGGTATAGCATATCCACGATGAAGCGTATCGAAAGTTTGTGACCAGCAACCTTTCAATGCGCTTTATTTTTCTTCCATAGGTCATCACCCCTTTCATTGTCTTTCGGTCAGCTTGCAGCCGGAATTTGATGAAGTAATTTGAGTTCATAAGCTGTGTAATCCTTGCACCCAAAGCGCAACCATTTATAATAGTAATTCAAAGCATTGCATGCTGCTTCGTAGCTAATGGAGAAATGTCCCAATATATCCTCTGGGGAAGATGGAGTAATCCGATGTACCAATGGCGGCGGAGCAATCGCATACTTTGCAAAGAAATTAGCTTCCGCTTCTGCAATTTCCGGATCAGTATCATTATTATGTCCCAGAACGCAATGCCCAATTTCGTGCAAAATTGTCATGTTCGATCTCTCATACCCTCTGGTGTCATCATAGTAGATGTATTCTCTGCCATCTCCCGGCTCTAAGTAAAACCCATCTGGGCTTATTTTCTTCGCTTCTCGTCGCGCTTTTCTGCTTAATCCAGAATACGGAATAACAATTATCCCCATTTTCTGAGCAATCTCGAAACCACTGATAGGTGTGCATTTAACATCATACCGAATAAACACATCGATAACTTCTTGCTTAATGAACTCGTAGTCTTCGTCGTCCAGTCGCATACTACCTCCTGTTAATCTCCAGACATTAGAATCTTGATAATATCCATTTTTTCATCTTTGGACATTTGATGTACATTCCGTGCGATCAAACGCTTGGCATAGCCAATTTCACCAGTAGAGTCAACCTCGTTGCCGCTCATCAGGTAATCCACAGTCGTTCCAAGTACCTCAGCAATACGGGTAATCACCGACGCTCTGGGTGTTCGATCACCTTTTAGGTAATGCGACATCGCAGCTTCTGTCACTCCGGCTCTTGCTGCCAAATCCTTTTGAGTCATATTCTTCTGTTGCAAAAGCAGAGCCAGTCTCTCATTGAATGTGTCAGCCATATGTTTCATCCTCCTATTTTAAAGTCGTGTACTCGACATCATTTATTATAATTTTACATTATCGTTTTGTCAAGCACAATGCTATATATAGTTTTTGCTTGTACGTGAACACCAGATATAGTAAAATTGGGTGTTCCCCATTTCAGGGCACACCCAACAATAACGCTATTACCTGTACACGATCTCATTCAAAACAATTTCCTCTGCCCGGCTGCGGATGCTGTTCATAGACCTCACCCACAGCATAGCATCCTGTCGTTTCAGAGCCTCTGTGATGCCTTCCTGCGCCTGCATCTGCCGGATAATCAACTCCAGTCTCTCCTGTGCCTGTTCATTCAGGTCCACAAGCACTGTATGCAGTTTTCCAGACAGAAGCAACTCGTTGTACACTACTGGACGGAAATCCCTCAGATAATCACGGTGCATCCGTCCCCAGCGACCAATCGATCGATCATCGGCATTGCCAATCCGAATGTCCGGCATGTAATAATCGCCAACCAGCACATAATCCAGTCCATTGTTCTCATCATGAATCCGCTTCTTTAATTTTTCCATCGTGGCACCTCCATCAAATCCTTCTCTGCTCTCGCAGGTATGCTTCAAAAATGCTTCGCCGGATCAGTACCTTCTTGCCAATTTTATAAACTGCCCCTGCTTCATGGGATAGTC
>CAVKOQ010000223.1:0-2426 GCA_963657995.1 bacterium | reverse complement strand
GAAGATGACACGTCTGACATCGGAACTGTCGGATATGTTCGCAAAGTCCCATGAGCTGGAGGACGAGATTAGAAGAAAACTGGGGGCGATTGGGTATGAGATCTGAGTGGAAAGTAAAAAAATTATCAGAAATTACAGATTTCAATCCGCGTGAATCCTTACCCAAAGGAACTATTGCTAAAAAGGTTGGAATGGATAAATTACAGCCGTTTTGTAGAGATATTCCAGCATATGAAATGGAAGCTTTTACAGGCGGTACTAAGTTTCGTAATGGCGATACCATTATGGCAAGAATTACTCCGTGTTTGGAAAATGGGAAAACTGCTAAAGTAGATATTCTTGATGACAATGAGATTGGCTTTGGCTCTACGGAATATATAGTGTTCAGGGCAAAAAAAGGTATAGATGAGGACTTCTTGTACTATTTGGTTTGTAGCTCAATGGTAAGGGATCCTGCTATTAAGTCAATGGTGGGATCATCTGGGCGTCAAAGAGTGCAGACAGATGTTGTTCAAAATCTTGATATAGCTGTTCCAACTTATGAAGAACAGTGCTTGATAGGCGGAATACTAAGGAATCTTGATGACAAGATAAAAATCAATAACAAGATAAACAAGAATTTAGCGGCTTAAAAGTCAAGGTCGGAGACATCAAGTTCGCCGGACATCAGTCGAGGTAAAAGTATGTCTCTTAAGGAAGCAAGCTGTTCGCTTTGCTTACCGTTAGCAAAAACTTGGTTAAATATTGATTTGCAGTAGTCATCAAATGCCTGCATCTTATCAAATGGAGGAATGATAATTGGTTCAGTTTCAATAAACCTTGTGAAATCAAGATTTTTAATGCCGGTTGTACCATTCTCATATGAAAAGAAAACATCCTTTTCATAGAGATACTGCCAATAGTAATAAACAAAGAGGCTATACCCATTTTTAGGTTTTATTGCTTTGCAGAAGTTTGTGCAAACCATACTGCTATCGTATCGGTCAAGCAATGACTGTGTAATTGCGGTAGACCTTCCGGTGGATTGAGTAGGACTTCCGCCAGAAATTTCGACCATAATATCTCCTGCTTCAAGTTTCTTATTTGCAAGGTTCTTGGGAAGGATATATCTTGTTGGCATTTTCCTTTTGTTTCCCGCTTTTACTTCAGGTATATCTGCTCCTCTGATGCAATAGACCTTTTCCGTATTGTTACCTGTCGGTGCTTCTTTACCCCAGTCTCCATTTAGTGTTGACTGGATTAGTTCTTTGAATGTACCGGCTGACCAATCGACATTCTCAGGATTGTCAATAAACCATTCTTTGAACAAAGCCTGAGCTTGCTGCTCTAAATTCTTGTTTATCTGCATATTTAATTCAATCTTATCGTCTATGTCAGACAAAATCCCCGCAATACTTAGTTGGGCATCCATTGCAGGAATATCAACTGAAATACCAGCAAATGTATCACGTGTAATAGTGTCAAAAACCGAACCATGTGTATTTTTCTGTAAAACATACACATTATGCTTCACGAGATAGTAAAGAAAAGTTGAGTCAACTATTTCTTAATCCATAACAAGACTGATTAAAAGCCATCGGAAATGGAATCATAGCCATTTCTCCAACTGTTCCACGAGCTGAAATAATACTGTCGTTACGTTGTAGCAATTTTGTGGAACTGTTGCTAAGCCCTTCTTCGGTGATTGTTTTTTCAGTTTCATAAACATAACGGTTATCGTTGTTAAAATCTTTCACTGACAGCCATGGAATGTTACCACCCCAATATTCATGAACGCTTGTTTTGGGAGTTCCGCCCCCAATCAATTCCATTATGTCAGAAAGTTTATATCTCATACCCAATCGCCCCCAGTTTTCTTCTAATCTCGTCCTCCAGCTCATGGGACTTTGCGAACATATCCGACAGTTCCGATGTCAGACGTGCCATCTTCTCCTCGAATGGCTCTCCGTCATCCTCTTGCTCCTCAATGCCAACATAGCGACCGGGTGTAAGAATGTAGTCCTGCTTTGCGATATCTTCTAAGGTTGCCACCTTGCAGAAGCCCTGCACATCTTCCAATGTACCGTTCTGGAATGCTTCAAAGGTATCCGCAAGCTTCTGGATGTCCTCGTCGGTAAAGTCTCGGTGCTTACGGTCAACCATGTGTCCCATCTTGCGGGCATCGATAAACAGTGTCTTACCGGACTGCTTCTTACCTTTTGTGATAAACCAGAGCGTAACCGGAATCGTAACGCTATAGAAAAGCTGTGTCGGCATAGCGATGATGCCCTCGATCAGGTCATCCTCAATGATATTCTTTCGGATGTTTCCTTCACCACTGCTCTGTGTAGACAGCGCACCGTTTGCCAGCACCAGACCGATTTTTCCGTTCGGTGCAAGGTGATGAATCATGTGCTGAATCCAGGCATAGTTGGCATTACCTGCAG
>CAVKOQ010000222.1:0-2443 GCA_963657995.1 bacterium | reverse complement strand
ACGCCCTTTTGTGCGCGTGTCATGGCTACGTACAGCAGGCACTTTTCGGATGTCATTGACTCAGCCTCGGAAACTGCATCCGTTCGATTGATTGCGGCAGGCAGCGGAATAATCCTGTTGTTGACAGCAACCACGAATACATATTTGAACTCCAAGCCCTTCACTCGGTGCATCGTTGCCACACGCACCCCATCAAGGCTCCGGTCATCGGCTTTGTTCCGTTTGATAGCATAGGAACGTATTCCTGCTTTCGTAAACAATGAGATATAATCCTCAACCAGCTTCTTAGTACGAGCCACTATGCAAATATCCGTAAGCGCAACGCCGCTGTCACGCAAAGCTTTAATTTCATTCAGGATGAACTCAAACTCCTGATTTGCTCCCGCAAAATTTCTGATAAGCGGTTTTTCGCCATGAGTTAATGACTGGCATTTGTCGCCTAGGTCAATATCCTCATCCATGTCATCAAAAGCTATTCCGTTCAGCAGAGCAAATGCCGTCTTGCGAATCTCTTCTGTGGTTCTGTAATTGATTTTCAAAATGCTGCTGCGTCCGCGCACGTTAATTCCGCATTTGGATAAGGTTGGTCGGTTCCTGTAAATGCGCTGATGAGCATCTCCAACAATGAAAATATCGTTTTTATGTTCCTCACCTGCCAGAGCGCGAATTAAGCGATAGGCATTGTCGCTGAAATCCTGTCCTTCATCCACAATAATGCTGATATAGCTCGGTTTTCTTGAGGCTGACTCTAACAGCTTTGTACATTCATACATAGCCGTGTTGATATCACGAATCTGATTTTCTTTCATCAGATTCTGGTAACATTCAAAAACCTTCCAGACCTGCATCCGCTTTTTGCGATCGAGTCTGGTGCCGCGACCGTTTCTGGTCGCCTTTACATATTTTTCTAAAGTAAGAGCCTCCTGTGCGATAACAACGCGGTTCCATTCTTCCACATAGAAATTCTGCTCGAACGGTAAGTCCTGATTAGCAAGCAGGATTGCCTTTTCCCATAGAGGCGTAAGCTCATCATCGTATCCGATTTGAGCCGAAAATCCTGATTCCCGCATGAATTGATTGACCCATGCATCGAGATGAATCACCTCAATCCTGCGAAGCTCCTCCACTGTGCAGATTTTTCGCAAATTCTCCCGAATATCTGCTGCCAGATTTGCTGTGAAGGTAGTCATCAGAATCCTGTCTTTGCCCTCACACTTAGCCGACAGAGCCTTTGCTCTATGCATGGCGACTACGGTTTTACCCGTACCGGCACCGCCAAGTATCCTTGCAGGACCGGAATATTCCTTACCAACAATCTTCCTCTGAGTCGGATGCAGAAAAACGCGCCACTTTTCAAGCGGCTCTGCCATAATACGGCGAAGCTCATCCTCTCCTTCTACAACCACAAAAGATTTAAGCGTAGACGGAAGCTCCAGTGCCGCAGATAAATCCTCTCCTGTTGATGTGCTGCCACGCTCTTCTTCCGCAAGTTGGATTACTTCATCCATCGGTATTCCTTCTGCAAGCCATGACAGATATTCAAATGCGTCCTGCGGAATGGAAGCTTTTGCTTTATAAAATGCTTCCTTGCTTGACAGGCTGCGGACAAAGCTCAGCTGAAGCTCCGGCACACCCAGAGCCAGCAAATCCTCATCTTTTGCTTCTGCAAAAAGTGCTTTTTGAGGAACTTTGGCAGGCTCTTCCGGAACCGTTTGTACATCAAATACCTGAATAGCACCGGTCTTGGGATTGACTTCACAACGCTTGCGAGCTGCCCATTGATATGCCTCGTCATGGTGGTCTACCCACAGAAGCAGATAGACTCCTGTTTCTGCCTGCCGAACAACGATCCCCCTATAGGTATCATCAATCCGAACGGAATATATCTTCTGGTCTACACCTTTGCTTAATTTCTCATAATTAATCCCCGGTGACATCGGGTTATTGCGGAATTTATTTACAAATTCTGTTACCTTACCCTGAATTTGGCGCGGCAGTTTTGCAAATGCCGTCAAAAAGTCGGAAGATATCGCAACCTTGCTTACTTCATTCATCTGCCGTCACCTCCAAAAAGTTTCATTATGTCCTGAGCTGATACATCCGGCACAGACAGTATTCTCCAACCGAGCGTTTCTGCTTTTTCACGATCAGCACTTTGCTCTTCTGTCATAAAACCTATCTTTTTCTCAACCCATGCAAGCTCAATCGTCGCTATGACCTCACCGGCTTCGCCTTCGAGCTCATATCCGATGTTATCCTCATCAGGTGCAGGGATGCCGTAACTGCTTGCAAGCTTGGCAAAGGCTTTTGCCTCGTCGTCAAACAGAAGCTCCAAAATGCTCTCCCATGCGTGTTCAGATACTGAATTTACCGACAACTCCTCCGGCTCTGCAAGCTGAGCGGATGCAAGAGGCAAAGCGAGATAATCCATGCGTGTTAATCC
>CAVKOQ010000221.1:0-2516 GCA_963657995.1 bacterium | reverse complement strand
GCAGCTCAGAAATGGCTCAAATAAAGGATTTTCGAGAGAATGTTGGTACTATGCCATGGCAGATGAATAGTATTTTTGTCATAGCTGCATAACCTCACATTCTCCCCGCAATATTTTCAATCAGTGTGACATCTGCCGGCAGCCATTCCACATCCTTTAATTGCGTTTTGCTCAGCCACCTTGCATCTTCATGCTCCTTCAGCACCAGATTTCCGCTTAAAATCTCACACCAAAAACAATCCATGGAAAGATGGAATGTCGGATAGTCGTACTCAATGGTGTCCACCAGTTCTCCTACCCGGATCTCCGTATCCAGTTCTTCCATGATTTCTCGCTTTAATGCTTCCTCCGGTGTCTCTCCCGGCTCGATCTTTCCTCCCGGAAACTCCCATCCACCTTTAAATTCGCCATAGCCTCTCTGCGTCGCGAAAATGATCGTTTCTCCATTCTCATTCAGAGCGCTTATGATGGCTGCCACCACTCTTATTTTTTTCATATTTCCCCCTAGGAATTCGCAATATATTCGTAGATATCCTCTCGCACCGGAACATCCAGAATCCACTCTATTTCCACTGCGGTCTTCTTCGTATTCGCCATGATGAATTCCTTTACATTTCCACTAGCTGTCATATGACCAAGATAATAGAATTCCTTTGAAATCTTGTCATCCTTATTCTTTCTCACAAAAAGCTCCACCCGGATGCCTTTTTCTTTCGCAGTCAGAAAATTCTGTACATCCTCTGACTGCAAACTTCTTCCTGATTTCGAAATTGCGATCAAACGGTCTCTACACCCCGGCACAAAATGATCCTCATACTTTGTGGTATCGCTAATGTTTTCGTCCTTATCATAGTTGATAAACACCGGATATGTTTTCGTTCTTTTGTCCAGCATATAACCATTCATAACAGAAGACAAATTCTTGTTCCAATTCAGCAATCGGCATACATCTTCATACGTGTATTTACGATATAGCACCAAATCCGTCTGATCATAGCCATCCTGATAATCTCTTTCGTATCGGCTGATACCAAATTCAATAAGTTCTTTGACCGCATCATAGAATTCTTTGTTTTTTAACATTTCTATAAAACGTTTTGTCGGTTTGTAGTCTCCGCCTTCTTCTTCGATGAAAATGCAATTGGAATATGCCTTCTTGCCTGTTCCAGCCGGAAACTCATTGGTCATGACATTTACAATGTTCTCTTTTTGGCACTGACTGAGCGTTTTTCCGTATGCCTTCATGTCTTCTGAAAGACCGGCAAACAATCCAAATCTCGAAATTCCCCGCGCATATGCAAGGATTCGCTTCAACATCTGAAGCTCTTGAATGCGTTTCCCGTTGGCCAGTTTCTTTGAAATGAATTCAATCGCCTTCTCTTCGTCCTCAGAAAAGCGAATTTTGTATTCCTTCTCGTATTTTACGAGAAATCTGTAGTAAGATCCCAGACTGTTATTTTCAAAAATCCGGAGAACATCCATCTCACCGTAGTCATTGAAATCCTGCAGTTTAGGAATCCTACCCAGTTTATTCTTCAAATTGGTATAATTTTCTCTGATCAGCTTCACATCGCTGAAATTCGCATGATCCACAGAAGCAAAAATTTTCTTTCTGCTGACCTCGTCAAAATGGATTGTAGACGCCCCTGGAATAACTCTTCCGCCTTCCATAATGTACCTGCGGATATTGTCCTTGTTATAGCTTCTATCCCCCGACAAGGCAATGGGAATCATAAAATTGTTGTTGTAATTGCCTATAAAATCAAGGATCACAACATATTCTTTTCCGACTGCTTTCCGGAGCCCTCGGCCAAGCTGCTGGATAAATACAATAGGGGATTGGGTTGGTCGAAGCATAATCACCTGATTCACTTCCACAATATCCACGCCTTCGTTCAAAATTTCCACAGAGAAAATATAGTCCAAAGCTTCCTCTGCAATAGATGCATCCCCTTCGTTCTTTGCCAGACGCTCAAAGGCATCCTGTCTCTCTGATTCAGAAGCACTTCCGTTTAAAGCAATGGTACGGAAGTATTTTCCTGTAGAGGGATTTGTCATTTGGTTGAATTTGGCAGACAACTCCTCCGTTTCTTTGATATTTCTGCAAAAAATCAATCCCTTTACACGATCTCCACTATATCCATAGTAATCTGCCTGTTGAAGAATATGCTTCACTCTCTCATCACTGGTAAGCATAGAAAAATTCACGCCATTTCCTTCGTTGTCTCCAATCATTTCCAAATCCGTGATGCCGAAGTAATGAAACGGGCAAAGCAAATTTTCCTCCATGGCCTGCTGCAATCGAATCTCGTAAGCAATCTGATGGTTGAATATTTCATAGATATTTCTTCCTTCAATCTGATCATCCCGTTTATCAGGCGTCGCTGTCATGCCAAGCCATAGTTTCGGCGTAAAATGCCTCATGATCTTTTGATAGGTATCTGCCGAAACATGGTGCGCCTCATCCAAAACAATACAATCAAAGGCATCCTTTTCATATCGCAACAAATGTTGAT
>CAVKOQ010000220.1:0-2519 GCA_963657995.1 bacterium | reverse complement strand
CAGCTTGGTGTCGATGCGTTCCCGTTCTGCCAGCAGCTTCTTTTCTTTCTCTGATTGCAGCTCCGACGGGATGATGGGTTTGTAGTTTGGCATGGGCGCTACCTCCTTAAATTTTTGATTTTGGGTAAAAGAAAAGCCCGACTACTTTTCAGTAATCAGGCAAATCTGGCTGTTGTAATTTGCATTATGAGAAGTTCGCCGACGGCAGCGTGAAATGCATCGAAGATGAGATTCCGTTTGAGCTGCCGGAGGGGTGGGCTTGGTGCCGTATTTTCTCCATTACAGGAGATTTGCCCTATGGAACAGCTCAAAAATCTTCTTCAAGCGGAAAGATGGCTGTTTTAAGAATGGGGAACCTTCAATCGGGAGAGATTGATTACACTGATTTGGTGTACTCATCCGATGACAACGATATAAAGAAGTATTCTCTGCAAAAAAATGATTTGCTTTTCAACCGAACCAACAGTGCTGAATGGGTTGGCAAAACGGCAATTTATCGTGGAGATATCCCCGCAATTTATGCCGGATATCTTGTTAGGATGCGTCCCTATATTGATTCCGAATACTTGAACACCGTAATGAATAGCGGTTATGCAAAATCTTATTGCAACGCCGTAAAGACAGATGGTGTCAATCAGTCAAATATAAATGCACAAAAGCTAGGAGTGTTTCTTATTCCTGTTCCACCAATGGAAGAACAAACCCGTATCAAAGAAAGAATTGTTTCAATTTTGCCTTTGATTGACATTATTAAAGCAAGACAGACTGATTTAACTAGTTTGATTAGCTCAGCGAAGACCAAGATTCTCGATCTCGCCATCCGTGGTCAGCTTGTACCACAAGACCCGACGGATGAGCCAGCCTCCATTCTGCTGGAGCGCATTCGTGTCGAGAAAGAATCCCTCATCAAAGCAGGCAAGCTCAAGCGTGACAAGAAGGAATCCGTTATCTTCCGTGGTGAGGATAACTCTTATTATGCAACGATTGAAGGAACTCCGGTAGCTATCACTGAACACGTAGGCTTTGAATTGCCTTCAGGCTGGACTTGGATTTCCTTACGAGATGTAGCTTTCATCACATCTGGGAAAACCCCAAAAAACAACCAGCTCAGTGCTTCTGGAAAAGTGCCATATTTTAAGGTTGCTGACATGAACACGCATGGAAATGAGATGTATCTACAATATTCCGATAGTTATATCAACGATCTGTATTCCGGACCAATATTTGAAAAAGGATCCTTTGTGTTTCCTAAAAACGGAGGAGCCATTCTTACAAACAAGAAAAGAATTCTCTTTCAGGCATCAGTTGTGGATTTGAATACAGGAGTCTTTACGCCATCACGCCTTGTAGATCCAGAGTTTGCTTTTTATCTGTTTATGTCAATTGATTTCTCAAAAATCTATAAGGGCGCTGTGATTCCAACAGTTGATTCATCTGTAATAGGAAACTTAATTTTTGGTATGCCTCCACTCGAAGAGCAAAGGCGCATAGCCTCAAAAATCAAGATGATGTTTACACAATTAGAAAAAGTAGAAAATATACTATCCTGAGTAAATAGCCGCCCTCGATTGAAGGCGGCTATCTTTTTACCAGGTAACAATTTTATCGACAAGCGCTTGCTGTTCACTGGCGGTACGGCGAAGGTAGATGCGGGTTGTCTCTATGCTTTCATGCCCCATGAGATCAGCAAGCAAAGCAATGTCGTTGTACTTCTCCAAGAAGTTCTTGGCATAGCGATGTCGGAAGGAATGCGGGTACACGACCTTCTTGTCCAAACCGTATTTTTCAGCATAATTCTTGAGCTGCTGAGAAATGCCACGGGTGGTAATCCGCTCTCCATATCGGTTAAGAAACAAATAGCCGGAGGAACGGTTCGTTTCCTCCAGCCATGACAATGTCTCCGTTCTGAGTTTTTTCGGAATGTACAGACGCCGCAGCTTGCCTCCCTTGGTGTAGAGGTCGAAGTAGCCGAGCTCTACGTGTTCGACCTTGATCTGAATCAGCTCACTCACTCTGGCTCCGGTAGCTGCCAGATACCATACAACAAAGTACCACTCCTTGTTTCCGTCCTTATTAAGCTGTTTCTTCAGGAACTTGTAGTCAGCATTGCTGATTACATTCTCCAAGAAGTTTTTCTGCTGAACCTTGACCGCTTTCATGCGCATACCGCCCTTGCCGAGAAATTCCAGATATTTGTTGATTCCCTGTATTCTCAGATTGACGGTCTTGGGCTTGAAGAATTCCATCAGATAACCCTTGTATGCCAGTAGATTCTCGCTGGTGATTCCGTCGTAGTGGCTCTCAAAGTATTCAACCGTCCACAGGTAAGATGTGATTGTGTTCTCCGAAAGATTCGACTTTCGCAGATAGTCCTTAAAGGAATTTTTTGTCTCCATATAAAGACACCTCCATAACATTTTTGCGCTTACACGCACTGAATATTATAGAGGTGAGGTGTGTACAGCTCTTATTATGAGAAGGTCGGTGAAAATATCTCTGGCTATACAGTGGATGAGTTG
>CAVKOQ010000219.1:0-2554 GCA_963657995.1 bacterium | reverse complement strand
GCAAGCGATAATCGACTGCTCAGACTATATCAAAATGGTTCAAAAACCCCGGAAAATCAAGGTTTTCCGGGGTTTTCTTATACCCAGACGGGCTGATATAGTTTGACTTGATTTGACCTAACGAGAGCCGTTTTCACCCAATTTTTAGTGGTTAAATATAGGACAACCGGCAAAAATGGGGTCAAAAAACGGCCTTAGTGGTTAAAAAATAGGACAACCAGAGAGCAATTTCGGGGGTATTTTTGAGGGTGATTTTGGCACTCTCAGATCCCGGATTTTTCGCTGGAGGGTTTGGCATAATTTGACCAAATCTGAACAATTAAATATGATTCTAATGCAGGCACTCAGTAACAAATAACTGGGTGCTTTTTTCATTTCAGGGAAAAAGATTCCGGCATTAGAAAGGGCCGTCACTTTATGATTTTGAAGTGGCGGCTTTTTCTATTTCCAGAAATAACAGCAACAATCAGAAATGAGGTGAAGTCATGAACACACAAATCATCGCCATCGCCAACCAGAAAGGCGGCGTTGGCAAAACGACAACCTGTGCGAACTTGGGAATAGGTCTGGCACAGGCCGGAAAGAAAGTGCTTCTGATCGACGGGGACCCACAAGGAAGCCTGACAATCAGCTTGGGAAATCCGCAACCGGACAAGCTGCCATTTACACTGTCGGATGCAATGGGCAAAATTTTGATGGATCATCCTATACGCCCCGGAGAAGGTATTCTGCATCATGCAGAAGGCGTTGACCTGATGCCTGCGGATATTCAGCTTTCCGGTATGGAGGTTTCTCTGGTAAACGCCATGAGCCGTGAAACGATTTTACGGCAATACCTGGACACACTGAAGGGACAGTATTCCCATATCTTGATTGACTGCCAGCCCTCGTTAGGGATGCTTACGGTCAATGCGCTGGCAGCTGCGAACAGGATTATAATTCCCGTTCAGGCAGAGTATCTGCCCGCCAAAGGGCTGGAACAGCTTCTCTCTACGGTCAGCAAGGTAAAACGGCAGATCAATCCAAAGCTCCAGATTGACGGTATCCTGCTGACAATGGTGGATAACCGCACCAACTTTGCCAAAGAGATTGCCGCTTTGCTGCGGGATACCTATGGAAGTAAAATCAAAGTCTTTGGAACGGAAATTCCCCATTCTGTCCGTGCAAAGGAAATCAGCGCAGAGGGAAAAAGTATTTTCGCCCATGACCCTGGCGGCAAGGTGGCAGAGGGGTATCGAAATCTGATGAAGGAGGTGTTGAAACTTGAAAAGCAGCGCGAAAAAAGTAGAGCTGGCATCGGTAGATGATTTATTTACTACCGAGCAGGAGCGTCAGCAGGCCGGAGAGGAACGCGTTGTCCGTATTCCTCTTTCACAGCTCCACTACTTTAAGGGGTATCCGGCAATGCAGACAGAAGTGCCATTTGCCGGTCAGCCTTACCGGGTCAAGGATGACGATCCCAAAATGCTGGAAACGCTGGACAGTGTGAAGCAGCGCGGTGTGCGTACTCCTGGTCTGGTGCGTCCTGACACGGAAGGAGGCTATGAGATCATTTCTGGTCATCGGCGGCACCGTGCCAGCGAGTTGGCAGGTTTGGAAGATATGCCTGTTATTATCCGAGAAATGAATGATGAAGATGCCGTCATTGAGATGGTGGACGCCAATATCCAGCGTGAGGATGTTCTACCCAGTGAAAAAGCATGGGCGTATCGAATGAAACTGGAGGCTATCAAACGGCAAGGAGAAAGGAACGATTTAACTTCGGCCCAAGTTGGGCCGAGGTTGACTGCGGCAGAAAAAATAGCAGAAAACAGCCCAGATAGTAAATCACAAGTTAAGCGGTATATCCGTCTGACCGAGCTGATTCCCGAACTGTTGGACATGGTAGATGAAAAGAAAATTGCCTTAAATCCCGCCTATGAGCTGTCTTTCCTAAAAAAAGAGGAACAGAGGGATTTGCTGGACGCGATGGACAGCGAACAGGCTACCCATTCTCTCTCCCAGGCCCAGCGGCTCAAGAAATTCAGCCAGGAGGGGCATTTGAACATTGATGTGATGCGAGCCATTATGGGAGAGGAAAAGAAAAGCGATTGGGACAGAGTTACTTTTACTTCTGACACTCTGCGAAAGTATTTTCCTCGAAGTTACACACCAGCCAGGATGCAGGAGACCATTATCAAGCTGCTGGAACAATGGCAGCGTAAACGTCAGAGAGACCAGGAGCGATGAAAGGAGCCGCCTATGAAAGATATTTCAGCAAGGGAGCTGAAAGGACATAACATTCTTGCTGTGGAACGCTTTAAGGACAGCACCCGATGGATGATTGAGTTTGTTGTTCTCCGTCCGTGTACTGCTTATGGGAGCAGAGGTGATGAAATGCGTCTGTTTCTTGCAGAGGACAGCTATCAGAACGCTCTCCAAGATCATCAGCGCCGGGAAATTAAAATCAAGCGGTATGCTCGTGTTGTTGAGGGACACATTCTCGACTTTAAGCCGGGAAATATAAAGTTATACTTAAATATGTACAATAAATATTAAATAAGAATGTACAAAT
>CAVKOQ010000218.1:0-2567 GCA_963657995.1 bacterium | reverse complement strand
GGAGTGAAGAAAAACAGGACTATGAGCCTACGGAGGTCATATACCGCTCGGAGAGCGGCGAGCCGGTGCTGCTTTTTGCCAATCTTGACGGTGTAGCTTATGAGCCGGATACACAGGTGTTTATTACCGATAACAGCGGCAATACCTGTGAGTGGTATCCATCGCTTGACGCTATGAGTTATATTGTGCCATGCAGTACGGAGGACGGCAAACGATTGTCAAGGGACCTTAGTCTTTACAGTTATGGCTTGGCAGCAAAATATGCCGAATGGCTTAACGACGGATGGCTTGGACCTACGGCTCTTGGTCTTGCAGGAAGTGATGTTTCAGGCATTATATGGTTCATAGATGATACGGCATGGGAGACCAATCGCAAGGCAAGCTTTATGCTGACTTTTTATCCCATGGACGGGACGGAAGGCAAGGTCGAACTCGATTGGCTGTATGAGGGCGAGAAGAAATTTGAAGAGCAATGGAGCGGATTCTGGTCTCTGGAGACAGAACTTGACAGTCCGAGTCTGCTGACGCTTAGTCTCTCACGTGTAGGCGGAGAGAACTTTAATACCACTGACGGACCCATGTATATAAGCGGAACTTATCCTATAATGATAAGTCCAAGCGGTGAGGAGCTTATATTTACCAAGGATGAAGACCAGGCAAGCCTCCCCTTCATGGCTCAGAATACACAAGTCTGCACACTCTACGCAGGCACATGGACGGAGTGAACACCACGCCGGCTTTTGTGGCTTGAGAAGGTGCTGAAAAAAAGATGCCTGCAAAATATACAGGCATCATGTGCGTTCCGGTACGCGATAAAGTCAGCACCAGTATTTCATCTTCGATGCGATAGATTAGCAGCAAATCAGGTTGCAAACACTGACTTTGTTATTTTTCAAGACTATCCGAATTAAGCAGGAAATCGTAAATATTGATTGTCAGGATGCCGAATTCATCGTAATGAGGCTGAACAATATCTTTCGTAATAACGATTTTCCTGAATGAGTCGTCAATCTTTCTGAATGGTCTGATTTCCTGAGTGCGTTTTGCTTCATCAGGCAGAGAATAAGCTGACTGAATATAATATCTGGCAGAACCCAGATTGCAAACGAAATCAACTTCCAGCTGTTTGCGAGTTACTTTGCCACTTGCATCTTTTTCTGAAACAGGAATAACGCCGACATCCACACTATAACCTCTCATACGAAGCTCATTATAGATTACATTCTCCATAGAATGAGTCTGTTCAAATTGACGGAAGTTAATTCTTGCATTGCGAAGCCCTAAATCAGAGAAATAGTATTTCTTCGGAGTCTCGATATAAGCCTTTCCTTTGATGTCATAGCGCTGTGAAGATTCAATCAGGAAGGAATCCTCGAAGTAATCCAGATACTTTTTGATGGTAGCAGAAGTGATTCTGGACTTTTTTACAGTTTTAAAGGTGTTTTTTAGCTTTTCCGGGTTAGTCAGTGAGCCGATAGCAGATGAAAGGATGTTCAACAGATCTTCTAATTCTCCGATATTCTTCACCCGATTTCGTTTAGTAATATCTCGAATATATATCTCGTTAAACAAGTTTTGTAATGCGACCGCCTTATCATTTGCCTCCTCACGAAGAACAATTAGAGGAATACCACCGTATAACATATACTCAGACAGCCCCATGTATTTATCACCTTTATAAACGGTCATAAACTCCGCAAAGCTCAGAGGGAACATACGAACCTCATCACCACGACCGGCAAACTCGGTGGCGATGTCTTTAGACAGAAGCTTTGCATTACTTCCGGTCACAAATACATCCACATTGTCTTTTCGCAGATAACCGTTCAAAACAGCTTCAAAGCAGTCAAGCATCTGAATTTCATCAAGCAGCAGATAATACATTCCATCGTCAACAACCTTGGAACGAATATATGCCATGAACTTTTCCGGGTCAACACCACGCTTTTCTTTTTCAATCCGGATCAGGCTTTCTCCTATCAGATACAGGTCATCAGCTGAGTCAAAAGCGAAACGAATGATGTGGTCTGCAGCTACGCCACTATCCAACAAATGATGATAGAACAGGTTATTCAGCAAATAGGACTTGCCGCATCTGCGAATACCGGTAATCACCTTAATTAGACCATTGTTTTTTCTCTTTATCAGTTTTTCTAAATAGAAATCTCTGCGAATATCCATGCAACAGGCCTCCATAAAATAGATTTCTGCATCTATTAACATTTTTCTATTGCATTATAGTCATAAAACCAACAGAAAACAATAGCAGCAGCGCTATCCAGAAAAAGCTCTTATAAATTCATCGATATAAAATTGAGCAGTAAAGTCGGAAATGGTATAATCTTTCTACAAATTTACTACGCTATACGCCAGAGGCCATGCACGATATGGACAGCGTGTGGTATCACCACCGATCTCGACCGTGATACCTTGTATTCTGCCAGCCATAAGGCACCTCCTTCCCTGAGTTTATGACATAGAAAAAGCACCTGCCATTTCTGACAGATGCCTCGTGGATAAATATTGTGTTTGAAGCAGAAACTACTTTTTGAATAGTTCAGAGTGCG
>CAVKOQ010000217.1:0-2587 GCA_963657995.1 bacterium | reverse complement strand
GCTATTTTTTGAGCTTCATCAACCTGCGTAAGTGGTTGGAGTTTCGCATATAGCGCATCAATCTCATCGGCGGTTAATTTGTTTCCTGCTGACTGGGCATTATCATTTACTGCAGGTAAAATGTCATACCTGTTTATTACTTGATGCTGTCCGCTTGTCAATGTAATATCTTTCAATGTGCAGTGGTCGCTGAAAACGATATAAGAGTAAAATTGGCTCAAATCTTTTTTCAGATATTTACTCAGCCACTTTAGATGCACTTTGTTCTGGATGATCGGGTTAAAGAAGCGTTCCTTTTGGGATCGTCCCCTCCCTCTCGGCAATGTCTGTGTCCAATACTGATGGGTTTCCGTACCGAAAATCCATCCGCTAAAGTTTTTCGATTCAAACACATAAATGCCGGATTCATGAAGGAGAATCACGTCAATCTCCGTAGTCTCTCCATTGTCTTTGGGAAGGTAACAGTTAAACAGATATTTTTTGTATCCTTCCAGCTTTTGAAGATACTTCCATGTAAGATATTCTCCTTTTGTGCCCAAATCAAAAGATATTTTGAAAAAATTGTTATTCGTCTGTTTATAATAATCCGTTTTTTCATATCTCTTTTTTGGTATCCAATAAAGAATTATAAATAGTGCCACCACTAATAACACGGTATACATTGATTTCTCCTCTTTAAATAGCCATGAATAATTCAGGATAAATTTGTGCTTGAAATTGTTAGTTTGAAATGCTATTATTTATTTATAAAAAGGTGCTACCGATAGACGGCTAGCCCCTTGTAATTACTTTAATCAAAAAAACGATCGCAGTGGTTGGGGAACTAACGGCGGTCGTTTTTGTGTGTATCTCTATGTTCTTCATCTTCCAACTTTCTGGTCAACCTTTCGATTTTCTCTTTCTGTCTTCCGACTGCAACTCCAGCACTAAATGCAGCTCCCATCAAAGTTGCCACAAATGAAACAAGCCCTATAATTGCACCTGCGTCTATTGTCATATCCATACCACCCTCCTTTCGTCACCAGCTCACGCCAGTCAGAGGGCTTTCACATCCCTCCTTTAAAAGAAGGGTCAGCCGCCTACCGCTTTATGGTAGCACCTCGTCTCTTTAGAGACTCTTTTAGATTATCAGATTTTCTATATTCTGGCAACCTGTTTCTTTCAAATACCTCACGCCAAAACATCTGTAATGGTTCTGTAATATTTGTAACACTTTCTCAATGGTGACAGGTACCGGGTCTTCACCCTGCACCTTTTCCGATTGCAGGCAATTCCATAATTTAATATCTGCTCGACTCCCATCTGGTGTAGGTTCATTCCATATTTTTTAACTTCTATCTGTCTGAGCGCGTTTCTGCACTCCGCATCTTCTTGTCCGTCTTCTGCATACTTTACTTCTATTATAATTCCAAGCTTCTCTGCATCATCGCGGATCATGATATCGCTGAAACCGTTCCCGGATTCCCGGTTGGAATTAACCAGCCAGCCCGATTTATAGCTCACGATTCCAAGCAAAATCCCATGATAAAAGTTTTCTTTTGTCGCCACATGGACAAATGTGTCACGGACGCTGATCGTCTTTTCCATATATTCGGTCAGTACCCGTTACACCTCTTCTGGCTTACCATCTGCCAGCGCCCGACAGAATTTCTCTGCCATCACTCCATCCCTGACCACATTTTCCCGAAATCGCATCAAGATATGCTCGGTTATGATATTCCGTATCTCCTGATTCGGGACAACGAGATGATAGCGTTTTCCATCTGCCTCCCCACGCTTGGTCAGATACCCGGTCATCAGCAGTGCGCTCCAGATATTTTCTGTCGATGCATACAGCTCTTTGTAAGTCAGTTCCTCATTAATTTCTTTCTGGACAGATTCCCCATTTACCAACGCTTCCAATTCTGCTTTCGTCAATTTCTACTTTTCTCCCATTTCATCGATAAAATGGTAAATCATTTCATTTCCACTGGTATTGATCCAATAGTTTTGGGGCGGAAGCTCTAAGTCATTGATATGGTCGCTGCAATAATTGATCACATCCCACGGGCAATAAACATCTGCTTTTCCAAACCGATACCCATCATACCACGCTTTTACCGTCTCATACTTCTCATCCAGATCATAATGACGAAGCAAGGCTTTTACTTCTGCGTCCGTAAATCCAAAGTATTCATCAAACGCCGCACTGGTAATTGGATACACTTTAAAATTGTTCAATCCTGTAAAAATACTCTCTTTTGCCACTCTCAGGCATCCTGTCAGCACTGCAAATTTAAGGCTGTCATTCGTTTTCAGAACATTTTCGAATAAATTCCGTATCAAAAGTGCCATCTCATCGTAAAATCCGTTCTCATTTGCCTTGGCAAGCGGAACATCATATTCGTCAATCAAAACGATCACTTTTTCTCCATAATGCTTTTCCAGGAGTTCTGACAGCTCCTGTAAGCTGCTGGTCAATGTTTCGTCGTCCATATTTTTCCGCAGCATTTCATCCAATAGCTCTTTATCAAACCGTGTCAGCTTCGGACTGTCCATCAGAAACTGCATTCGTCTGGCTTCACGGTTAATTACCTTGATTAAATAT
>CAVKOQ010000216.1:0-2594 GCA_963657995.1 bacterium | reverse complement strand
CGATGAGACTGTACAGTATCTTCGAACATTGAAAGATGAGGCTGGCAACTATATCTGGAATCAGTCCTCCGATACCATCCTCGGTAAGCAGGTAGTGATCTGTAATGCCATGCCGTCTGCATCGTCTGGAGCAAAGCCGATTGTATTCGGTGATTTCTCCTACTATTGGATTGTCAGCAGAAAGGCTGTTGCAGTACGCACTCTTTCTGAGAAATTTATCGCAAATAACCAGACAGGATATCTTGCCAATGAATTTATGGACGCAAGACTTATCCGAAGCGAAGCGGTAAAGGCTGTGCAGATAGCATAAGTTTGATTTAGGGGGTATATCCCCCGTTTGAATTCGCGATTTTGTGCGTGAGGGGGCAGCACCGTTTTCCAGCTATAGCGTTGTGGAGATTTTGACCGCCCCTCCCACCACAAACGCAACGATCACAGCATCAAAATAAAAAAATCAGGAAAGGAAACGAACATGGGAGTCAGCTGTGTGACCTCCTTGTCGCAGAGGTAGAACATGACAGAGAATAATGAACCACTCCCGGTCAGTGAGAAGTATATGCTCACGATCAAGGAGGCGGCAGCTTATTTTAATATCGGAGTGAAGAAGATGAGAAGAATCGCAGAGGATAACCTTGGCAGTATCGCTGTCTACTGTGGAAACCGATACCTTGTTATTCGACCAAGGTTTGAAGAATTTATCTTGAATTCACCGGAGATATAAATTCCTTTTATATGCCAAAAGTAGTTGCTATTACCGGGCATAAGAGCGAATATACGATGAACCCTAAAACCCTAGAAAAACAGCCACTTTTGGCAGGAAGGAAGAGATAGATGGCAAAGGTAAATCTAGCGGAAAAGGACATCCTGAATCCGCAGGAAGCAATAGAGTATTTTGTACTCAGCCGCAGAAAGTTTTATGATTTTTTAAAGCACACAGATGGTGGAGATTTTCTGGCTTATTACGGAGAAAGAAAGCTGATTCTCCGAGTAGCGTTTGAAAAGTATCTGCTCACCCACTCCGAGTTAAGGAGGCGAGTGTAAATGGCAAAAGCAGGCCGTGGAAAGACCAGAAGGGATTCCAAACGAAGAGTACTCCATCCGGGCGAGAGCGTCAGGGCAGATGGAAAATACCAATATAAGTATCACATCGACAACAAGCCACATTTCGTTTATAGCTGGAGATTGCTGCCAACTGATCCACTCCCACAGGGCAAGAAACCATGTCTTTCTCTTCGGGAACTGGAAGAACAGGTTGCAATTGATCTGCAACGAGGCATCGACATTGTGGACAGCAACATGACGGTTTGTGAATTGGTAGAGCGATACCTCAAAACCAAAACCGGAGTAAGGCAGAGCACCAAAATGGGATATGGTACGGTGCAGAAACTGCTGGCCAAGAAAAAATTCGGCAACCTTAAGATCAGGAGTGTGAAGACCTCTGATGCAAAACTCTTTTTGATTGGATTGCAGCAAAATGACGGAAAAAGCTACAGTAGTATTCATACCATTCGTGGTGTTCTAAGGCCTGCCTTTCAGATGGCGGTGGATGACGATATTCTGGTAAAGAATCCATTTTCCTTCCAACTTGCAGGCGTTCTGATTAATGACTCTGTGCAGAGAGAAGCCTTGTCAGCCGATCAGATGAGAAAATTCCTGAAGTTCGTCCATGACGATGTGGTCTACTGCAAATACTACGAGGTAGTTTACATACTCTTTCACACGGGACTTCGCATCTCGGAATTTTGCGGACTGACCTTAAAGGACATCGATCTTGAGAAGAAAACCCTGAATGTAGACCATCAGCTGCAGAGAACTTCGTCTGGTAAATATATTATAGAAGAAACTAAGACAGAAGCAGGAAAAAGGCTGCTTCCCTTGTCTGAGGATGTGGTAGAGATGTTCCACGCCATTATCGAAGACCGGGAATCACCTAAGACCAAGAAAATCATTGAAGGCTACACGGGATTCCTTTTCTACGACAAAAACGATATGCCATTGGTAGCCATGCACTGGCAACACCGATTCAACCACATGGTGCATCGATACAATGAGATTTATCGGGTACAGATGCCCAACATTACGCCTCACATCTGCAGGCATACCTACTGTTCCAACATGGCGAAATCCGGTATGAGTGCAAAGACACTTCAATATCTTATGGGACACTCGGATATCGCAGTTACCATGAATGTCTATACTCACATCAATTTCAACGATGCAGAGGAAGAATTAAAGCGGATGGAGAATTTTCAAAAAGCACAGGCGGAAGTTGCCAAGAAGGAAAAGCCCGTGAATCAGAAAATGTTCAAAGCAATCTAAGAAGAAAACTACGCGCTCCGGCTTCGGCTGGGGCGTTTTTTCTATGAAAAGAAGCCTATCTATGATAAAATAAAGCGTTAAAAAAGGTCAAAACCTCTGCCCGTGATTAATGTGCGAGTAGTCATCAAAAAATCCTTAGTAGTAAGCAAAAAACAAATTACTACTAATTTGACTACTAAGAGTGTGCTACAAAAGGCAGTCTTTTGCACTGTTTTGCACCCTACTACTAATGGCAGAGCATTTTCACATAGCCCGAAACCCTCGGCAAAACGGGG
>CAVKOQ010000215.1:0-2708 GCA_963657995.1 bacterium | reverse complement strand
TGCAACCGACAAATCCAGCAGGAAGCAAAAGATCTCTTTAACACATATATTTATTGTACCAAGTCGCTGGCGCGACGGCTAGCCCAAGGTACGCAAAACCACTACTTTTTTCATAAAAAATAGCAGTTTTTAAATTTATGATGTATTGTTAAGTTACCACACCAAACAACTTCATAACTAAAAAACTGCTATGATTACTTTAACATGGATTTTTAAACTCAACCACTACATATCTTATTTTTTTGTTCGTCCACCACCTGTTTTGAAAATGCTTTTTTCACTTATTCATTTTTCAATTACAGGAGGTTCACAATGGACAAATATTTAAATCTTTTTAGGGAAATGATTTCCCTTCGCGGTCTTACCGACCATACTTTAACATCCTATTGTACTTACATCCGTTCTTATCTGGATTATCTTTCAGATATTCTCCATAAACAGCCTGAGGATGTGACCTGGGATGAACTACGCTTTTATATTCGCTGGATTCAGAAAGAACGCAATCTTTCTGATCGCACTATTAATGCATCTATTTCCCAGCTTCGCTTTTTCACCATGTATGTCTTACACAAACCTTGGGACGACACGCAGCTTCCAATGCGCAAATTCGATTCCTATCTGCCTTATGTTCCAACCAAAGAAGAGATTCAACTCTTTATTGATACACTTCCTACTTTGAAACAGCAGGCAATGGTGGCTCTCATGTATTCTTCCGGTCTGCGCGTGGGCGAAGTCTGTCAGCTTAAATATTCTGATATTCAACGTTCTTCTATGCGCATTCATGTGGCAAAAACAAAAAACCGCTCTGATCGTTACGCAATCCTTTCTCAAAAAGCTCTGCGTCTGTTAACGGAATACTGGTATGCCTTTGACCGCCCAACCAATTGGCTTTTCCCAGCAAAACAAGATTCCACAAGACCCTGCAAAACTGCTGTATTAAGCAATCAGGTTTTAGAGCATCGTAAAAAGCTTGGGCTGGATCCAAAATTGAATTGCCATTCTTTTCGTCATGCTTTCGGTACCCATTTGTACGAATCAGGTACCGATCTGCTTACGATCAAAGAACTGCTTGGTCATAAATCCATTTCTTCAACGGTTATCTATATTCATCTTGCTCCCTATACTTCTCGCAAGATTCATAGTCCCTTTGACTTGATGGGAGGTGATTCCCATCAATAATTATAAGATCCAGCAGATATGGAATCATTCTTTTGATTCTTTCCGTTCTTCCGGACATTACATTTCGGATGTACAGCTGAAAGCTGCACAAGCCATTATGAACTGCAAATCCGGGATTCTTGGCTGCAACATTAGTCAGTGCACCGACTGCGGTCATATGGAGTTTCATAACAACTCCTGTCGCAACCGCAACTGTCCCAACTGTCAGGCTGTCTTAAAAGAAGTCTGGGTGGACAAGCGTAGAGCAGAAGTGATCGATTCCCCTTACTTTCATGTAGTCTTTACTCTGCCACATGAGTTAAATCCTCTGATCTATTGTAATCAGAAACTTTTGTACGGACTTCTTCACAGATGCTGTGCCGAAACAATCCTGGAATTATCTGCCAACAAGAAGTGGCTCGGGGCAACACCCGGCATCATCCAGATACTTCACACATGGAACCAGGAACTGGATTATCATGTGCACATGCACTGCATCGTGTCCGGTGGCGGACTTACGAAAGATGGGAAGATCCAAAAATCTGCCAAAAGCTTTTTTATCCGTACAGAAGTGCTGAGGGACAAATTTAAAGGAAAATATATGGCCCACCTTTCCTCCCTTTACGAAAAGGGCTCTCTTACATTCTCTTCTTCCTGTGAAAAGCTGTGTAATTACTATCACTGGAAAGAGTGGAAAAACAAACTTTATGAAATGGACTGGTGTCCCTACATTAAGGAAACCTTCAACGGATTTGGCAATGCCATTGAATATCTTGGACGTTATACTCACAAGATTGCTGTTTCCAACAGCAGGATCCTTTCTGTTTCCGATGATAAGGTCACTTTTTCTGCCAGAGGAAAAAAGCCCGGTGACCCCAAACGACTGATCTCTTTGGAACATACAGAATTCATCCGACGTTACCTGATGCATGTTCTGCCGTCTGGTTTCCAAAAAATCCGGTACTATGGGTTTCTGAATAACCGATATAAAACCAGAAACCTGAAGCTGATATTTAAACTCCAGGGTCACCAGCGTTTCAAAGCGAAATACATCAATCTATCCATGGCAGAACTTCTGAAAGCAGTCTGGAATTTAGATATCCATGTCTGTCCGGAATGTGGATGCTGCAGCATGCAGTATATTGGAAGGACATATGGCACTTCCTGATAAAGGACCGCTTCTACTGAATACTTTTTTTCAAAGATCTTCGAAAGAAGGTCTTAAAAGCATGCCCTTTGATCTGAACTGTTTATGCAATCAGCCCCAAAAGTTATTCGTATGCTTAAATTCCACTCAGAACTTCAGCGTTTTCACTAAAAGGGAAGAATACTATCCCCATATAAGTATCGGCTAAGTGTCCGCGCCGTGGTACAATTCGAAAGAATCACATTCAGAGCAGTTCCATTTAATCCAGAACTGCTCTTTTTTTCTGCTCTGAATCTGATACTTTCCTAATGAATTATAACATAAAATTTGCTATACTATTTTCAAATTAAGCATTGTTTCTAATAATGTCCAATGACGGAAGCAAAGCCCCAAAGAAGGAGAT
>CAVKOQ010000214.1:0-2712 GCA_963657995.1 bacterium | reverse complement strand
TGAACAGCTCACCTGCAGTTTTTTCCGCATTTGTCCCGAACCGAATAACCGGCAATAATTTCAGTGGATGATCCGTATTTGCGAAAAATACTGACTGAGCTGCATATATGTTATTAAAATTTTGCTCTCCGCTTAGTCCTAAAAGCAGATATATCTGTGATATGTTATGATAGCTCCCAGTATAGTAAAGAAGCGTAGTTGCGCTATTACATCTCCTGTAAATTTCCTCCCGGTATCGCAGATCTTGCTCATATGCCAGAAGATTTGCATCTAAGATATCCAAACGTTCACATACCTCACCTATGCATCCATACAGCATTCCAATAAGGCAACTTTCTTCATTGAGATATTTATATACATAAGTATTTTCCGACAAAAGACTAATTCCATAAGCTGCAGGTTCCAAGGCGGCTGTCAGAACATTATGGTCAGAAGAACTTTTCATTACAGAAAGCCAATTGTAGCTGGTTCCAAACATCTTGTTCCAACTTGCATAATCTTTCTCATTTAAAGCCTCATAATCTGCCTGCGATTTCTTAAATATCTTTTTCCATTCAACTTGGGCTGCCCACAAATTGCCTGCTATTAACTTATATCTTGCCAGCTTTCTTTGAATTTCTTCTTTGAGATATTTCCGATTTTTTTCACTCCAAGTACCGTTTCCTGCATCATTCAATGCATCAAACATGTATTTGGTTATAGCACCGCCTGTCTCGTTGCCGGCCTGAGTAACAGGAAGTTCAGCCAAAACGAATCTATTAAGGAACCATAAAACATTCCATAGTGAGTTCCACCTACTGTTTTCGGTTTCTTTATCATCCGCCTTGCTCTTTTTCGCATCTTCCGCCAGATAGTCCAGCCATTTCTGCACCCATTCACCACGATCCGGCATGGCAATGGCCGCTACCGACTGTCCGTATTCTCTGCTTGTTATTGCCAACAAATCCTTATTTTCTGTGAAATTTTGGTAGACAATGGGACGTACTACACTCGCAGCATACCTATAATCGTTCCTGCAGGAACAGTGGTATAAGATTTCAGAGGTGCGCACGGAATCTTCCACGTTTCTCTCGTGATAACACCATTCAAGCTTCAGATGTAATTGGTTTGCATTTCGAATCCCGGACAAAACGCCCTGCCGGAGAACCTTGTGGGTAAAATCAATGCGCCCGTCTGCATGAAGCAGAAACTGGTCATTCAAATAATATAAAAGATTTGAGAAAGCCGCCGAGTTCCATTCTTTTTCCATGCAGTAAGCCAGGTCCGATTCTCTTATTCCCTGGCGGCTAACTGCGATGTACTGCAATGCCTTGTGCGTAAATGCTTGCCCGATTTTTTCACCAGCCTTCTCAAATAAAACAACGGCCATCTCGCCAAGCTCATCCGGCAGAGCGTCGATTATATCTTTTTGATGCAGAGCAATCGCATCACTTTTGCCGCCATGCCCATTAATTGAACGGAAATCCTTCCGATCCATCAGCATCAGCCTGTCCATGGCCATGCTGATATACAGAGGAGTTTCCGTACTTTCGCGTTCCAGCAAATTAGAAATTACTTCTTCCGATATTTCTTTATGCCTGTGTTTCAGTACGCCCCGAACGGCAAGAAGCCGATCATCTTCCTTTAAATTTTTTAGGATTGTCTTATCTGCGGCTCCAGTCCTGAATTCAGGAGTGCAGGTAATGACAAACCGCACGCTGCCGTTCAGTTTCTGTGGGCAAAACGCCAAGTTGTCCCTGTTTTCATCAGGATAAAACTGATCCAAGGCATCAATCAAAACAACCAGCGGATCGTGGTCTTCGGCATACAGCCCGGCCACTTCCGCCAGTCGTTCCTGCAATTTTTGCCTATTCAGAGCTGCCTGCGCGGTATTCAATTTCTCTTCATTTTCTCCCGTCGCACCTTGCACTGTGTCCGATCCGAATTTTACTTTATGTTCTATTTCCAACTGTTCTTCTAAATAATAAGCGACATTGCGAAGAACGTTGATTGCGTCACTGCTTTCCGTCGTAAGGCCACCTATGAACGGCAGCACATCCCAGCCTTCCTGCCGCAATTGAACAGCAATCTCCGCTAATATCGTACTTTTCCCGCTTCCGGACGGGCCGATAACAAAATGTACCAAATCTTTTGAAGAAATTTTCTTCTCTGTTTCCGGCTCATTCGACCAGGAACGAATCATCTGCATTAAATGGTCTGATTCTTCTTTACGTGCGTAAAATCCCTGTGCCTTCCGTCTAATAAATGCCCACTGGATCTCCTGCTCACGGTCAAAATCTGACAACCGATCAAATTCGTTCCATTCCTTCGCAAAAGCACTTTCAAGATCTTTCGTAAGCCTATCGGCAAAAGAATCGAGATCATCCCGTTCTATTTCGTCATCCTTAAAACGAGCAGAATATTCCTGTACTTTGCAATTTGGGCTATTCCTCAGTCTTTCTTTTAATTCTTCCAGATTCCTCCTGTTTACTGAATCCTGCTCGAAGTAAACTTCAGGAATGCCGTTCTCCCCAACATCCTCAAGTTTTCTAAGGTACACAAGTGCATGTTTGTCACCACAAAAAACACCTTGTTCAATTTCAAACGCAGTGGCACTCACACATTTCTTATCGGATTCATCATCCTGCGGAACCTGCAAATTTGCCAAATAAGCAGCATCCGGAACCCAGCCATAACGGTCGCCCAATAAAATAACCATCAGGCTATCCGATC
>CAVKOQ010000213.1:0-2789 GCA_963657995.1 bacterium | reverse complement strand
TGTAAGATTGCCGGATACATTGCATGTATCACCGGTTCTTAATGACATGCCGCTAACGTTGCTGTTATCATCGATAATCGCACGAACTGTGGCATAGTTTGCTCCTACATCAGTAACAATTCCGACCAGGCCTCCGCCTGCCATGACATTCATATCTTCCTTAATGCCATCCCTGGCACCCTTGTCTATACGAAATACCTGAAACCAGTTTCCAGAGTCCTTTGCAATAACACGTGCGGCGATCTTATTATACTGCATGTACTCCTGATCAAGCTGATAGAGTTCCCTGAGTCTTTCAAGCTCATAGACCTCCGACTGCAGTCTGTTGTTTTCTTCTATCAACTGATCCACACGCGATTGCAGGTTTTTATTCTCCTCCTGAGCTTCTCCAAGAGAAGAAAAATTATCAATAGCATTATAAAGGCCAGTGCCGACAGCATTGACTCCCGACTGCAGCGGTACCAAAACAAATCCAACTCCTGTTCGAAGCGGCATAAGAAAGCTAGATTTGATAGACGTCGCTGTGATAAGTACAAGACAAAATGCTGACATACCTGCCAGAATATACTTGCTGTTTTTCATAATTATAGTATTCCTCGTTCTTTGAAACTAAAATATGCCTGTTCACCGATGATCACGTGATCAAGCAGCCCGATCCCAAGCAAAGCTCCGGCTTCTTTTACTCTTTTCGTGGTCCGACGGTCCTCTGTACTGGGAGTCGGATCACCGCTTGGATGATTGTGCACCAGTACCAGGCTGGCGGCATGATAACGCAGTGCCTCAATAAATATCTCTCTCGGCGATGCCGGTGACTGATTAAATGTTCCTTTAAAGAGCAGAATATCTCTTATCAGTACATTCTTATTATTCAAAATCATCACATGCATCTCTTCCTGTTCTTTGTGCCGCATGTCTTCCTTGTAAAATGCGGCTATACTTTCAGGTGACGTAAATGCCGGTACCTCTTCAATAGTAAGAGAACGCCATATTCTCTGTGAAAGCTCGCCTACACACAAAAGTTCGATTCCCTTGACTCTTCCGATTCCCTTCTGCTCCATGAGTTCAGGAAGTGTCATATGCAAAAGTCCAAGAATCCCCGGTGGTTGTGCCTGATTAAGAATCCTGGTTGCTAGTGCAAGTGCTGATTCTTCACGGTTTCCGGTACGTATAAGTATTGCCAGAAGTTCTGCATCAGTAAGTGATTTGACACCCTCACGCTCACATTTTTCATATGGACGATCTTTAATCGGAATGTCTCGCATAGACGCAGATGGAATTTTCGCCAGTTCCTGTTTTTCTTTATTCATATATTGTCCTCCTGTGTGCCTCTCCATGCATACAGAAAGCCATTCCCAAATGCGGGAATTATCAGATCAGACGATATGTGATAAGTGCAATGACGACACCTATGATGCTAGCCATCGTAACCCTAATCGACAGGCCGAACGTTATAACCAGAATCCCCAGATCCAGTACAACAGGATCCATCAAGCCGAAAGACTGTCCATAATTCATCCATGAAAGCCATCTGACTCCAGATGCCAGATTTCCTATAAATCCGCCTAAAACAATACCTGTAAGCAGCAGCAGAAGAAGAATCCAGAAATTTTTCGTTCGACTCATGATACCGTCCTTTCTATAATCCTTTTTATCTTAACACAAACAGCCGGATTGTGTATATACAGTCCGGCAGATTTTTTTCTTGAGGTTTCCTTAAAATTTAATCAATTTTAAGCTGTTCAGGCTTTACCATGCCTGCATCAACAAGTTTTTGTAAAGACATCAGTATACCAAGTTTCGCATGATACCAGGTAAGTCCACCCTGAAAGAACACGCTGTACGGCGGCTTGATTGGACCGTCAGCTGAGAGTTCAATAGAAGAGCCCTGAATGAACGCTCCTGCTGCCATGATAACCTGAGAATCATATCCCGGCATGTCCCAAGGTTCCGGAGATACAAAACTATCAACCGGTGCCGCAGCTTGAATTCCCTGACAGAATGCAATCACACCCTCAGGTTTTCCAAATGTGATTGCCTGAATAATGTCATATCTTGGCTCTGTACTGTTAGGAACTACGTCAAATCCGAGTCTCTCATAGACATTAGCCGCAAATATAGCACCCTTTAATGCACCTGAAACAACAGTAGGTGCTAGGAACAGTCCCTGAAAGAATGACTGATTTACTCCAAGGCTTGCTCCAACTTCACGTCCAAGTCCAGGAGAGCCCAGACGATAAGCCGCATTTTCGATACATTTTTTAGTTCCGGCGATATATCCGCCTATAGGGGCCAGACCGCCTCCAGGATTCTTTATAAGGGAGCCGACCACCATATCAGCCCCAAGATCGCTTGGCTCAATTCTTTCGACAAATTCACCGTAGCAGTTATCAACCATGCATATTATCTCTGGTTTGATAGATTTGATGAATGTGATAAGTTCACCTATCTGCTCAGCTGAAAATGTCGGTCTGGACGCATATCCTTTTGAACGCTGAATTGTCACCAGTTTTGTTTTTTCATTGATTGCAGCACGAATACCTTCATAGTCGAAGGCACCGCCGTCTAACAGATCAACCTGGCGGTATGTTATGCCATATTCTCTAAGTGAGCCATTTGACTCTCGGATTCCGATAACTTCCTCCAGAGTATCATATGGCTTTCCTACAGGTGAAAGAAGTTCATCTCCCGGACGCAGATTGCCGGCAAGTGCTGTGTACAGTGCATGCGTTCCGCATACGATCTGCGGACGCACCAGTGCATCTTCAGTGTGAAATACATCAGCATAAACC
>CAVKOQ010000212.1:0-2816 GCA_963657995.1 bacterium | reverse complement strand
AGAAGGAATCCATCATTTTCAAAGGTGATGATAACTCTTATTATGAGAAGGTCGGCAGTATGACAGAAAACATAGATGATCAGATTCCTTTCGAACTGCCGACCGGTTGGATTTGGTGCCGAGGTTATTCCTGCTTTGAAGGAATGGAGAGTACAAAGCCACACGGAGAATTTTTCGATTATATCGACATCGATGCTATCGATAACCGAAACCATCGCATTAAGGAAGCAAAACACATACCTGTGTCAAAAGCCCCCAGCCGTGCAAGCCGATCCGTAAAGGACGGAAGCGTTTTATTCTCATTAGTAAGACCGTATCTTGAAAACATAGCTCTAATAAGAGAAGAGCACAGTCGTTGCATTGCTTCGACAGGCTTTTATGTCTGCAATTCCAACGGTATGCTCATTCCAGAATTTATGTTTTTCCTGATGACTTCTGGCTACGTTGTGAGCGGTTTAAACCAATTTATGAAGGGAGACAATTCACCGTCCATAAGCAAGGACAATATTGAAAATTGGCTTTATCCCGTTCCTCCAATCAGGGAGCAAGAAGCTATTTGCAATAAACTCAAAGAAAGTCTTTCGACAATGGAACATATCGAAAAGAGCCTCAATTGAGGCTCTTTTCGATTGTGCTGAGTAGCAAAAACAATTTGCCAACATGTTCTGAAATCCTAATTTGCTCTTGGTATGGCGGAAGCAGAATGGGATATTTTTTTACTGATTCAGGTTGTGCCCTCATTAATGACCCACCAACGCCAGACACATTTGAAAGCAACAGATCTCTGAAGTATGGTGAGGAAAAATAATACTGAATGTATGGCGCATACAACATCTTATTCCTAAAAACCATCCATTCAGATGAACCAAGAATACAGTGCGATGTAATATGCCCTGCAATCCAAACCCTATTGATACGAGGGTTGATTTTGCAAACGAGCACATCTTCCTCGTGAATTATTTGCTTCGTTGACCCTATTTCTTGCCCCTTAACGATTTCTGGTTCTTTCAGATCAAAGTTTGGAACACTATACAATTCAAACATATCGTCTGGAAAGCGGCTAGGATCAAGGGCTTCGGCATTAAACATATTAACTTGTGAAAAAGAAGCTATAGTCCAGCCAAGAGGCAACTCATCCACTGTATAGCCAGAGATATTTTCACCGACCTTCTCATAATAAGAGTTATCATCACCTTTGAAAATGATGGATTCCTTCTTATCACGCTTGAGCTTGCCTGCTCTGATGAGCTCCTCTTTCTCTGCTCTGATACGCTCCAGCAGAACGGAAGCGGGTTCATCATTTGGGTCTTGAGGTACAAGTTTACCTCTGATTGCAAGGTCGAGAATTTTGGATTTTGTTGTATTTACAAGAGAGGATATAGCTGTACTATCAACATCAATAGAATCAACCATTGATAACAAATAGTGCAGCTTTTTCATCATCCTTCGTTGCTCTTGAAGCGGAGGAATTGGGACAAGGTACTTTTTCAAAATATCAAATGGTGGTATGTTCTTTAATGCAATTCCGTGCCCTTGCTCTTGTGCAGCACTTTTAAGTTGGAAGTCGAAATACATCAAGTAAAAATCCAAAATAGATAAATCATACAACGATATTTTCATCAGTGCCTGATTGATTATGCCTTTTCTCATATCCATTGGCAATACGAAGGTTTCACCAATAGTGCCAGCACAACTTACAATGATATCATCGGGAAAAACCTCAAAGCTTTTAAGCTCATTGTATTTTTCGTTGGAAATGAAATAAGTTCCTAAAGTTGCGTCCTTGTTTATAGCATTTTTCTGTTCATACACTTTGATGGCATCCGTTGAATCAGGGACAAACATAGCCTTAGTAATACTGCTACCAAATGGACCTTTTTTGTATTGTGCCAAAACTCCGAGTCGTACCCAACACCACCCCTCCGGCAGTTCAAACGGAATTTCATCCTCAATGCACTTTATGCTGCCGTCCTGAAACTTCTCATAATGCAAATTATCCTCACCAACGAAGATAACGGTATCATTCTTAATGTCCTTTGCTTTCAGTTTTCCGTCCTTGACCATCTGCTGCTTTTCTGCACGAATACGCTCCAGCAGAACAGAAGCGGGCTCGTCCGACGGGTCTTGCGGAACAAGCTGCCCTCTGATAGCAAGGTCAAGAATCTTTTGACGCAACGCTTTGGTATCCATTATTCTTCCACCTCGCCTATTATCTTCTCCAGTTCCGAAACGGCGTCCGCAATGTTGGATGACTTCTCTTTGATTTCATAGAGCAGCTCGGCAAGAGTACGATCATCCGTTCCGTTGCCGCTTTTCATCCATGTAATATCAAGGCTAGTCTTATCACGAGCCATGATCTCATCAATCGTGAATTTACGCCATCTGCCGTTTGGGTTCTCTTCGCTGTAGGTTTCCCTACGCTTGCTCAAGTCACCATCAGCGTAGCATTCAACAAACTCGTCAAAATGCTCCTTCTTCAGCGGACTGGTCTTACCGAAGGACGGCATATCGGAGCGCAGGTCATAAATCCAGACTTCCTTTGTGTTGTTCTTGTCGGTCTTTCCTCTGGTGAAGAACAGCACATTCGTCTTTACTCCCTGAGCATAGAAAATGCCGGTAGGCAAGCGGAGAATGGTATGGAGATTGCATTTATCCATCAGGTCTTTACGGATGCGCTCTCCGTCTCCATCAGCAAAAAGCACATTGTCAGGAAGGACAACAGCAGCACGGGATTTACCATCAGTCTTCAGGCTTCGGTAAATGTGCTGAAGGAAGTTAAGCTGCTTATTGCTCGTCGGGAAAGTAAAGTCATCACG
>CAVKOQ010000211.1:0-2834 GCA_963657995.1 bacterium | reverse complement strand
GGTCCGTATCCTTGCCGGAATCGGAATGGTCTGATAAAACATAGATACAGCGCTGGAGTATATTTTTTAGGAGGTGGCGGAATTGGCAAAAATAAAAAGAGCAATTCCACAATACGGTACAGTTACGCTTAACGGAATAGATTATTATAGAACGCGGGTTCAGAACGCAGATGGAAAACTGGTGGCCCTTTATGCGAGAACACCGGAAGAATTATATGATAAAGAGTTGGGAGCATTAGAGCAGATCGACAACGATACATTCTGCCGGAAATCCCCGACAGTTGCAGATTACTGTGAAAAATGGCTTTTGATGCAGTCGGTTCATGTGAGGGCAACCACGCTGATAGATTATACATCAAAGGTCAGACGGCACATTATAAAAGAACTGGGACAGATGCGAATGGCGGATGTGACACTGGACGATATTCAGCTTGCACTTGTTCCTGTTTCTGAGAAATCTGCATCGGTGTATAAGTCAGTGGTTATCCTGTATAAATCCATTTTCCGTGCAGCAAAGGAAAGTAAGATTATTGATAACAATCCGACGATTTACCTTACAGCTAAAGGCGGAGGTGTTCCGCAAAAAGACAAAGCTGCATTGACGGATGAACAGGCTGCCAGACTGCTGGATGCCATTCAGGGACTTCCACCGTATGTATTTGTCATGTTAGGATTGTATGCAGGATTGCGGCGAGAAGAAATTCTTGCACTGAAATGGGATTCTGTATATCTGGATGTGGATTGCCCTTATTTAACGGTACGGAGGGCATGGCACACAGAAAATAACAGGCCGGTGATCCTGGATGAGCTGAAAACGAAAGCAGCGCATCGAAATATTCCGTTGCCGGTTTGCTTGGCAGACTGTCTGAAAGAGACAAAAGCTAATTCACAGTCAGAATATGTAGTGCCGAACCGGGATGGTGATCCGCTGTCCTATACACAGTTCAAGCGGCTCTGGCAGTACATTGTAACCCGAACAGTCAAGGAGCGTTTCTATTATCGTTACGAGGATGGAAAACGTGTAAAGCACACGGTTACACCGGTCCTCGGTGAAAAGGCAGCACATAACGGCAAAGTGATTTACAGTTTGGATTTTGAAGTGACACCGCATCAGCTGCGGCATACATACATTACGAATCTGATTCATTCGTCCGTGGACCCGAAAACGGTTCAATACCTGGCGGGGCATGAGAGCAGTAAAATTACGATGGACATTTACGCAAAGGTCAAATACAACAGACCGGATGAGCTGGTAAGAACAATGGGCGGCGCATTTGCCCAGTGGAATGCGGCGCAAGCATAACAATATAAAGAGTAGAAAACGAAGCAGGAGCGAGGCAAGGATGTCTCGCTCTTTGTTTTACATAATCCGTATCTTTGATTAAGTTGATGCTTTCTGATAAAAAGAAGGTGTGAATGAAAGAACACTCATTATCAGGAAAGGAAGATTTGTATGGCTAAGAAAAAACAAAGCGTTCCAGAGTACGGAACGGTTACAAGAAAAGGAACACTGTATTACAGAACCAGAATTACAGATGCCGATGGAAAGCAGGTCAGCTTATATGCGACCACCTGTGAAGAATTATATGAAAAACAGTTAGAGGCCCGGATACAGGTAGAGGAGATCATTTTTCGCCGGAAGCATCCGACGGTTGCCGAGTATTGTGAGAAATGGCTGCTGATGCAGTCAGCAAAGGTGTCTACTGCCACCATGAGGGGATATAGACAGAACATGAGGAACTATGTCATCAACCCTCTGGGAGATATGTATATGGAGGAAGTGACTGCGGATGATATTCGTCTGGCGCTTGTTCCGTTGTCAAAAAAGTCGGAAGGATTGTATGGTACGGTAAATATGCTGATTAAATGTGTTTTCTATTCGGCAGAGCGCAGTCAGCTGATAACCCATAATCCATGTGTGGGTATTTCGGCAAAGGGTGGAAAAGCATCAAAAAAGAAAGATGCCTTAACGGACCAGCAGATTGCAGTCCTGTTGGATACGGTGAACGGACTTCCGCCATATCTTTTTATTATGATCGGTTTGTATTCTGGTTTGCGGCGGGAAGAAATTCTTGCATTGCAATGGGATTGTGTATTCCTGGATGAATCCACACCATACATTTCTGTGCGGCGTGCATGGCGCGCGGAACATAACAGACCGGTGATTTCTACCGTCCTAAAGACAAAAGCAGCTAAAAGGGACATTCCCATTCCGAAGTGCCTGGTGGACTGCCTGCGGGAAGCAAAAGCCAATTCCATATCGGAGTATGTGATTGCGGACAGTGAGGGACAGCCGCTTTCCTATTCTCAGTTTACGAGAGTTTGGCAGTATGTAGTTGTTCGTTCTGCGAAAGAGAGAACTTACTATAAATATGTGAATGGACAGAGCATCAAATATACCGTCAAGCCGACATTAGGAACAACGCAGAGGAACAATCCCAAGATTCGCTATACCCTGAATTTCGATGTAACACCGCACTTGTTGCGGCATACCTACATCACGAATCTGCTCTATGCGGGCGTTGACCCTAAGACAGTTCAGTATCTGGCAGGGCATGAGAATAGTAAGACAACTATGGACATTTATGCGAGGGTCAAGTATAATAAACCAGAGGAACTTTTCGAGGTAGTGAATGATGCTTTGAACCAGGAGAATTTCGATGAAAAATCACCGATTTCTATGGTTAAGGAATAGGACAACCGACAACAGAAAATGCGAAAAAGCCCGTAATATCAAGGAAAAACGCACCATAGAGATGTTTAGTACGGCCTCAAAGCAGCTCGTCGCGCTCCGCAGTTCAGCAAGCGATAATTCAAGAACAAAAATCAATCCC
>CAVKOQ010000210.1:0-2884 GCA_963657995.1 bacterium | reverse complement strand
TGCCTGCTCTGTGACTACAAAACTGGCCCATAAATCGATTTTCGCCGCCGATTCTGTCTGCTGTACCATGCCATACCCGACTATCCCAGGCTATCCCAGGCCATCCATGCCATCCCTGGCCACTCCCTGCCACCCATGCCACCTATGCTTCTGGTTCAGTTCGTATTCCCTACGCCGTGAACATGAAGCAGAGATAGCATGGATATAGCAGAAATAGCAGAGATAGTATGGATTTAGCATACATAGCATGGATAGTATGGCTATAGCATAAAGACGTTCTTACCTCACAATGCCAAACTCCTCCGGGCCTTTAACAAAAACTTCCCCATCATCTTCATCGGTATCTACTCTAATACGACAGCCAATAAACATCGTGGTAGCATTCCCACCTTCCTTCGGGCGTTTCTCCTTACGCTCAAAATGAACCATCATGGCCGTGTTAAAGCCCTTCTTGTTGTCCGGGCGATAACCGTTATCGTCACACCACTGGGAATACATCTTGTAAACGGCACTGGTTCGAACTTCATACCCATCTCCGCTTTCAAGCCAAGCATCAATAAACTGCGCGATACGGTCAGATTCCTTACGGTAATCTTCAATGGCATCAATAACTCCTTGTGGCTTTTTCAGATGCTTCTTCTGGAAATTACGATATCCATCCAAACACCAGTTAAAGATGGCAGACAGGTTCTCTGGCTGCGAGAAGAAGGATTTCAGGGTCTTATCCTGCTCATCCTCGTTAAAGTGCCTCTTGAACGGAATAATCTTGATACGGCCTGACTCAAACAGTGTCATATCTGTGATATTCGGACGATAGTTCGTGTCGATGAAGATCTTGAACTTCGGTTTAAAATCAAAGCTGTTCTCATGCAGCAGACGGGCATTGAGCATATTATTACCTGTCATACGCTTTACGAGTGCAGCATTAAAAGACATCTTCTTTTCCGGCTCCGAGATATTTACAAATCTAGCTCCATTCAGTCTTGCTACCTCTTCTGATGGACCGCTGGAACTAGAACTGCCATATTTTGCAGCAAGCATCTCTGGGTTCGACGTTTTACCGTAGTCCTTCATAATCTTGAGATAAGTCTCCATTGTGGTTCCCTTACCATTACGACTCGTAGCACCGTAAAGGATGAACAGACACTCCTGTGCTGTATTTCCTGTCAAAGCATAACCGAGAGCCTGCTGCAGGAAGTCAGCCAGATCTGCATCACCGCACATGACCTCGTTTATAAAGCTCTCCCATCTCGGGCATGTGGCAGTAGGGTCATAGTCAATCCCAGCTATCATAGTCAGATAATCATTTGGATCGTGAGGCCTAAACTCTCCTGTATTCAGATTCAACGTGCCGTTCTGACAGTTGAAGAGATAATCATCGTGGTCAAACATCTCATTCGCAATCGGATGCACAGACCTGGCATCGCTAATCATTGTGTCTCTATGTCTTTTCTGCTGAAGCTTCTTGATGCGATCTAAGAAACGCATCCTGGTATTCTCCTCCGGGATTGTGGTAGCGAAAGCAAGGAGACGGTTCGCCAGGTGCTTTGCCATCTCTGCCACACGGATTTTTCCTGTATCCGGTCTCCACGTCTTTCCATCGTAGTAAAACCACACGCCACGACCCTCGTTATATCTTGCGATCTCTTTGAAGTAGTCGGCAAACAAATAGCCGATGCCAATTTCTCCCTGACCGTAGCGAGGATTGGAATGCGGAGCAAGGGATTCAATCGTTGCTGTCAGCTTGGAATAATCAGGCTTATATTCATCCGGAGCAGAGGATTCAAATGCACCGGATTCATCTAAGTCCTCGAACTCTGCTGCAAGATTCGCGTCCTGCATCTCCTTAGGCAGGTAAATCTCCTTACAGGATGCTACTGCGTTTCTGATTGTAATTGATCCATATGTGGACGCTCCACGGTACTCATCCCACTTTGGCCGCATCATACCAGAGGATCTAAAGATACGGTCAATCTGCTCTTCTACACACCCGCACCAGAATGCAAGCTTGGAGATAAATGACATGTCGGCATCAGACTGATTATCGAAATGCTCGTGCCATCTGCCATCCATGTAATCCTGGAATACATCACCATCTTTGGCGGCCAAAGCGTGCGAGATGACTTCCTCATCGGTAAGATAGCTGCAAGGCTCAATATGGGTATTTGTAACCTGCGACTTTCTCTTCATGAAGGTGTCAAGGACAGACGCAAGGGCATTCATATCCAGAGGCACCTCTCCGGGGCGAAATACATCACCGGTTATGGTTACAAAGCGGTTGGTGGTACCCGGAAGATACACTTCAAGTCCCAGCTTACGGTTATTGATGTAGTACACCGTCTTATCATAGGCAAAGCCCTCATCCAGCTTGAAGAAGCCACGCAGTCCTGTGCCAGACGGAGATTTCTCGAAGTAAGCGTTAGAAAATAATCCCAAGATCGATGCCGCTACATCATTGAGCGTTCCATCCTCACGGATGCAGTGGTCGATATCAATAGCGCCGATACTTTCTGACACTCTGATTCCGATGCCGTCATAGCCACCCATAGCAAAAGCTTTACTAGCTGTAGAAAAATCCGAAAATGTGGATGGATCGTTAGTCTTCGCCATTTCTCCAGCGTGAGCCGGGTTTGGATTATAAGGAACTTTAGTAAGGCGAGCAGTCGTCCCCTTCCCTCGCTCCTTCTTCCACAGGCAGAAAGATGCATTGTCCTTCAGCTCTGTGGGTATATTTACAAAATTCACTGACATAATATTCAACTCCTTAATTCTTTGCTGTAAGTACTTAAACTACTGCTAAAAGTACTGCTGAAAGTACTGAAACTACTGAAACTCTGAACTCTTTTCCTTTACATTTTTCTCTAGATATGCGGCGATATGTAAG
>CAVKOQ010000209.1:0-2903 GCA_963657995.1 bacterium | reverse complement strand
CTATCTTTGATAAATTCCCTTGTACCGATGACATTCATAGTGGCGTCTCGGGGCATGTGGAGACGGTTGTCTTGATGTCAAGGAAATAAAATCAAGTGCCAGAAAGCGGCGTATTTCCTGGCTTTTTCGGAGGTTTGGATTTGAAGCCAGACTGCCGGAAAAGCTCGGCTTTCTTATATGGAAACATATCTACTGCAAAATGTGTGTCAGGTTGTAACCTTGGATTAGATGTCATGATTTGAGACAGTGGATTAGATGTCAGGCATATTGGGACGATTTTTGGAAAACGAAAAGGGCTGACAACCAATCCGGCAACTCGATACTAAAGGCATTTTCGGACAGTGGAATAGAGGTTAAGGAAGGTGATATAAATGGACAAGCTACTATGTCTTCTTGAAAAGTATAGATGTCATTTGAATCGTGGAAATAAATCAAGTGTAGATTTTCTTCGAGATAATTATTCAAAGTATATTTCTGATGTAAAAGCGGCTTTATCACCAAAGGATAATCAGCTGGTAGGAGCGGAAATGTGCAAAATGGTTTCTGAGCAGATAGATACTATAGAGAAAAATGCAAGTCTGCTAATTGAAGTATTGGAATTATATAATAAGGGTAGGATTGTTCTAGCTTCGCAAAAAGCCTTTGAAGTATTCGAAAATATGAAACCGCAACTTATAAGGAAGACCCTTTTTTGTGGGGATTAGAAGATGCTCCTAACAATTTTGAAAAAATATAAGGGGAGATAACGTATGGATGAGATGAAAACTTTCGATCAGCTGCTGCATAATGTTGAGAGTGTGCATGAGCTGACAAGCGTTACGGCAAAAGGTGCTGTAAACCAGATGCTGACTGCAAGGAACTGGGCAATCGGCTATTATATCGTGGAGTTTGAGCAGAATGGCCAGGACAGGGCTAACTATGGGAGCGCACTCCTTACAAAGCTTGCTGAGAAATTGAACATCAAGGGTCTGGATAGGCAGATGCTTACTTCCTGCAGGATCTTTTATAAGAAATATCCGCAGATGCGCGGAACAGTGTCACGCAAATTGCTGGCAGCGGGTTCATCATCAAATCTTGTGACAACAATACAGGCTGTTTTACCAGATCCAGATCAGGTAGTCGTGGAAAATGCCTCCACCGAGATTTGCGAGACAGCGTCACGCAAATTTGAGATGGATCCTGAAATGCTGATCACAAGGCTGTCTTTTTCTCATATCAAGGAGATCATGGCAATTGATGATCCTTTTGAACGCTTCTTTTACGAACTGGAATGCATTAAGGGAACCTGGAGCGTCCGCGAGCTGCGCAGACAGATTGATACCAAACTTTATGTCAGAGCCGGGATCAGCAAGAAGCCGGAACTATTGCTGGACAAAATCGAAAATAGCGGATATCAGACAGCATTGTCTGTAAAAAATATCTACGCTTTGGAATTCCTTGATCTGAATGCGAAAGAAGAAGTAACAGAATCGGATCTGGAACAGGCTATCATGGATCACCTTCAGGAGTTCCTTCTCGAGATGGGGAAAGGCTTCTGTTTTGAGGCAAGGCAGAAAAGAATTCTCATTGATGACGAATATTTTTTCATCGACCTCGTCCTATACAACCGGCTTTTGCACTGCAATGTGATCATTGAACTGAAAGTGGATAAGTTCAGGATTGAATATGCTTCCCAGCTTAATGCGTATGTTTCTTATTACAAGTACGAGGAAATGACAGAAGGAGACAATCCACCAGTCGGCATACTGCTCTGTACGGAAAAAGGTCCGAAGATGGTGCAGTATGTATTGAACGGAATGGATGAAAATCTGTTTGTGTCAAAATATATGCTGCAACTGCCGGATAAAGAGCAGCTGGAAGACTTTCTTATCAAAGAATTGAAAGAGATGGGTATATAGAGATAGCGATTCTTGGTTGCAGAGTGCCATCCAGAGTGCCAATGGCACTCTGAGTATCACCAAATATATACCAAGTTAATAAGCGGCTCTCCGAGACAAATCCAGGAAGCCGCTTTTCCAATTCACGATTTCTGATAATACTCGCACTCATATCCATCCGCCTTAAGCTCAATCCCTTCAAGCCACGGCGGAGTCCTGCTCATCTGCTCGCAGATCGAATCAAGGGAAACCTCTGGACTGCATTCGATGATCAGTTCATCGTGGACATGTCCACAGATAAAGCAGTGGGAGAGCGTCCTCATGGCATAGGCGAGGATGTCTCTGCTTACGGCCTGCACGATGTTTTCCACAAACTTCGGGCCGTAGGATTCTATCCTTTCCCACTTCTTTGTGGAACCAACGCCCATGTCAGTGACGGATTCTCCGCCAAACTGGTTTTCCTCGATACGGGGTTTCACATATGCAAGATCGCGGCCTGAAGGAAGCCGGATGAAAAGCATGCCGCTCTTATAATAAAAAATGATCCCGTTTACTTTTTGTAGCCAGCTTTATGCAGATAAAACGAAGCCTTGAAGCAGACGGGATTCTTAATGGCGCCGGGAATGCCAAGTGGAATGAAAGCAATATCAAGCAGATTCTTACTAACGAGAAGTACATTGGCGATGCTCTTTTGCAGAAGACTTATACAATCAGCGTTTTAGAGAGGAAACGTGTAAGTAACAATGGGTTCGCCCCTAAATATTATGTTGAAGGCAGCCACGAGGCAATCATTGATAAGGATGTGTTCTTAAGGGTACAGTCAGAGATTGCAAGACGCGCGAATATCTTAAGTGATGGCAAAAGAAGAATTTACAGTTCCAGATATGCATTATCAAGTATCGTTGTTTGCGGGCACTGCGGCGATATTTTTCGCCGGATAAAATGGAACAACCGAGGATGTAAATCGACGGTATGGAGATGCGTGAGCAGGGTGCTTAAGAAAAGCAGCGGTATTGACTGCCCGGC
>CAVKOQ010000208.1:0-2945 GCA_963657995.1 bacterium | reverse complement strand
AGCCGCATCAATTATCATAGAAGATCTGAATTTACAGAAAAAATTTCACACCGTCCTTCGCTCCACACCAAATATAGCGCCGCTTATTTGCGGCGCTTGTAACACTCATCCGGAAGGTCTTTTGACCATGGCATGAGTGATTCCAAATCTTTTTCGTCTATACTTCCATCGGTGCGAACACCCCGCGTCAACTCTGTCAGCAAATACTTCATGTAGTAGTAGACATTCAGGCCATTTGCCCGGGCAGTTTCCGTAATACTGTAGATGATTGCGCTGGCATCGGCTCCACGTACCGTATTGATGGTCATCCAGTTCTTTCGGCCAATTGTGAAAGTCCTCAACGCGCGTTCACTGGCCAGATTATCAATCGGTACTTCTCCGTCTGACAGGAACACCTTCAGGTATTCTTCCTGATTCAGGCAATAGTTGATGCCTTTGGCTGTTTCGCTCTTCGGAAGCACCGATTGGTCCGCCTGTATCTTCCGGATCCAAGAAAAGAATTCTTCAACCAAAGGTTTGATGGAAGCCTGCCGCTCTTTTAAGCGTTCTTCCGGAGTCAGCTCCTTCAAAGCCCCTTCCAGATCATAAATAGCGCCTATCCGTACAAGCGCTTTATACGCAACGGATGATTCGACTGCCTTTGGATTGCTTTTTCCAATCGCCTTAATCGCATTTGCAAAGTGACGTCTCGCGTGAGCCATGCAGTTCGCGTTCTTTACACCGGTCAGATCCCGCTCCAGCTTATGGTACTGTTCCAGACCATCTGTCATAAGGACACCGTCAAAGTCCTTATAGTACGCTTTCGGGTGGTCGCTGTGCCGCGTTTTCTGGTATTCATACACAATGACCGGCGGCACCGGGCTTAACTCTCCAGTGATGTGAACCCACATATAGCTTTTACTGCCTGATGGCCTGCCATCATGGATTACATCCACAGGTGTTTCATCGCTCTGGTTTACGTGTGCTTCCAGCTGACGCTTTCTCATGAAATCATACACTGGCGATAAATACCGTTCAGCTGTCCACACCGTCCAGTTCGACATTGTCTGTTTGGACAGGTTCAGGCCGTTTGCCTGGAAGTCCCTGGAAATACGGTCAAGCGGATTACTGTTTACATACTTGGCATTGATGATTGCGGCTTCAAGGGAAGGTGTTGCAATACTTCCCTTAAACATCGTTTCCGGATGGTCACCACGGAGAAATTCATCCTGATGTACACCATCTGTCCCAACATACACTTTTATGATATGTTTTTCTGCAGTCCATTTGGCAGGTTCGAAACGGAGCTGCCAGAAAATCTCATCCGGCATACTTTTCCAGTTCCCTTCACCGAAAGCTTCATTCAGTTCCTGTTCCGGTATATCATGGGGAATTACTTCCTGTGGAAAGCCCCTCAGGTCTTCTTCACGCTGGCCTTTTTTCTTAGGCTTCCGTGGTACCTTTCTGGATGAATCAATAACCTCTTCCACAGTTGGCTCTTTAGCTGTTTCATTGTAGTTCGCTTCAGCCTCATTAAAAAAGGAAAGCTGTCCGGCGATGTCATCCAGTTTCTCCGTCTGACGCCCAAAACGCTGCTGGTTTGCCAGTCGGACTTGTTCTATGAGGTTTTCATAGTTCTGTTCCAGCCGGTCAAGCCGGTCCTGCATCTGGTAGATGACATCGTCCTTGGTTTTGTGGTCCATCCTGTTCAGTTCATCTGGAGTGAATTTTTTGCACATGATATCCGCCTTTCTTACTAACAACAGTATAGCAGAAATCTATGGAAAATGCGAATCAGCCTTCAGGCAGGATCCGTCATTTTTGCCTGTTACAGAATGTATCAGAATCCTTATACCAGCCTTTGGAAATATAGGGGTTTTCAAAGTGCGGTTGCGTCATTCCTGTCTGATAGCAGACGGACGGGTTGTCCTGATCCGGTCATTTATTGTAAATGACAGCGGTTCTTTTCAGTACCAAAACAGAATCGATATTTTCTCTGTTTTGCACAAACGTTTCAATATATATTTTTGGGATCGACATCTTTGATTTTTGGATCCAGGGGATTTAAACCCATCATAAGATACCTGTATTGCTCTTCGGTAAGTTCCGCCGCTTCCTGTGTGTTTCTTGGCCAGGATAACCGTCCTGCTTCAAAGCGTTTATAAAGAAGCAGGAATCCGGTTCCCATCCACAGAAGCCCTTTGCACCGGTCAGAACGCTTCCCACAAAACAAAAAGAGGGTTCCTTTCTCAAATGGATTCTGGCCATACTTATCGCCAATGATCGTTGCCAACCCATCAATGCCCTTTCTCAGGTCAACCGTGCCGCATGCAAGAACAACGCGGCGGATGCCAGCAACATCTTCAAGCATGGGACACCTCCCGGATAATCCGGGTCAGGAGAGCATCCGAGATTTCATTGGAAATATCAATCTGTACCGCTGCTGCCCGAATCGTTGCAACCGTTTTATTGGAAAACATGTATGTATTTGTTCCCACAGAAGTGTGGCATGGAATTTCAACAAAGGTCAGTTCTGTTTTCTCTGCCACTGCAGGAACGGAAGTGTTTTCTTTCATTTCTTCATAAACCTCTTTCCGAAACCGGCGCTGCCAGTAATAATAACTTTGTTCGCTGATGCCATTCTCATCCATCCAGCTTTTGGCTGACTGGTCTGCTGGTCGCTGACCACAGGCCTGAATGATCTTTTTCCAGTACTCTGCACGGACTTCATGAGTGCACTGATCCATAGTCTTTAGTCCTCCCTTGAAAAAATCTATTGTTTTTCTCAAGTATGCACTGAAAATGGATTTAGTGAAAGGCGAGTGGTTTGACCTTTACAAATAATGACCATAAAAAGCCTCAGGAATGTAAAATCATCATTTCTGAGGCTTTATTTACTACTTCATAAAAATTGTTTATTATTTTGCCGCTAAATCTTTAATTACCTCTCCTGCAATGATTAAACC
>CAVKOQ010000207.1:0-2953 GCA_963657995.1 bacterium | reverse complement strand
GTATATGTCTCAGACCAGTTCATGTTGGTTGCATCTGCACCCCATAGCTCATAACACTTCATAAGAAGGTTAGATCCTGCCACGCGAAGCTTAAGATTCTTAAGATCATCTACAGAACGAACCGGACGTACACTGTTGGTAAGCTGTCTGAAGCCATTTTCAGCCATACCCATACAATGCAATCCATAACTTTCAAGAATCTCTACCAGTTTATCTCCGGCAGGTCCGTCAAGTACTGTATCTGCAGACTCAACCGAATCAAAAAGGTATGGAAGTGATACAACATTGAATCTTGCATCAAATGCAGAATAGATCAGGTTGCTGTGCATGGAAATCTGTACCGGATCACCATTCATCAAGGCCTGAATACCCTCAGACTGGTTGCCACCGGTCAGCTGGTCTGCCGCATAAACATCTACTTTAACTTTACCGCCTGTAGCCTGCTCCATAAGTTCTCCGAACTTACGTCCTGCCTGTGCCCAGGTACTTGTCTCTGTCGTTGAACAGGTAAAGTTCCACGTCATATCATCCCATCCAAGATCACTGTAATCCTCAATAGTATTGAAGTCGTCGTTATCTGTCTGGGTTGTACCACCATCTCCTCCTGTTGTATCACTGTTTTCTACAGCTGCTGCACTTCCAAGTGCCGCTGGAAGACAGGTTGAAATCTGCGGAATATAAGTAATCATCAATAATACTACTACACATGCAACAATCATAGGAACAACTGCACGTGAAATCTGCTGCAGTGTTACCTGCATGCCATTTTTAAGTTTCACGCCGATTGCCACAAACAGATTGACGCCAACCGGCGGAGTTACCTGACCGATCGCAAGGTTTACGGTTGCCATGATGCCAAATGCGATAACATTGTATCCCAAGGCCTTGCATACCGGAAGCATGATCGGGATAAAGATGTACATTGCAGAGTTTGCATCAATAAAGCATCCTGAAATTAGGAAGATGATGTTACAGATCAGCAGGAATATAAACTGATTGCCTGCAACCTTTGCCAAAAGCTCTGATGCTGCCGTAGAGATACCAAAACGTGTGCATACAAAAGAAAACAGTGATGCACAAGCTACGATCATCATGATACCACCTGTTGTCTTGGCCGAATCAATCAAAATCTCCCAGAGATCTTTAAATTTTACTTCTTTATAGATAACCATGCCGACAAACAGACCATATACTACAGATACAGCCGCTGCCTCTGTTGGCGTAAAGATACCTCCGTAGATACCTCCAAGGATAATGACCGGCATAAGGAATCCCCAGAATGCGTCCTTAAATGCATCCCATCGTTCTTTTGCAGAAGCCTTTACCACATTGGTCGGAGCTACATGATTGTGGTGAACTTCAAGCATAACCACAACGATCAGTGCAAGACCCATCAAAATTCCAGGTATTATACCTGCCATAAACATATCACCGATGGAAACACCGGTAATTGATGCATATACGACAAATGCAATACTCGGTGGAATGACGATAGCAATGGAGCTTGCAGTCGCCATAAGTCCTGTTGAAAATGCTGCTGAAAAGCCGCCTCTTTCTACCATCGCCGGAATAAGAACTGCTCCAAGAGCTGCTACTGTCGCAGGGCCTGAACCTGATATAGCACCGAAAAAGCATGCAACGATAATACAAACATTTGCGATACCGCCTTTTCTGTGTCCCACACAAGTATCAACGAAACGAATCAGACGGGTGGAAATTCCCGCTTTAGCCATGATATTTCCTGACAAAACGAAGAACGGAATTGCTAGAAGCAGGAACTTACTGATACCAGAGTAAATATTCGTTGCCACGATCGTCAGTGAAGTACCGGAATACAAAATTGCCGCTGCGGATGAAAGTCCAAGACAGATCGAGATCGGTACATTCATTATCAAAAGTACGAAGAATGTAATAAAAAGAACTGCACTAACCATTTATTTGTCCTCCTTTTTCGTACACTCATCGATACAGAATTCTATAAAATGAAGAATCATGCAAACTGAACCAATCGGTATAAATGACCAGAAAATCCACTCTGGCCAGTTAAGCACAAAGGTTCTCTTCTGATTGGCAAGCTGTGCCATAACCTTGTCCATGCCATAGTAAAACAAGATTCCCATAAAAATAATGGAAAAAATAGTAACCAGAACAACTACCGGTTTCTTTGCCGCTTTTGGCAGACGCTCTGTTACCAGATTTAAGCCTACCAGTCCGCCCTCACGTGCAGAAAGTGCGGCACCAAGCAGTGTGATCAATACAAAAACGGCAACAACCAGCTCCTCTGTAAAGGACCATGACTGGTGAATTACCTTACGGGAAAATACGTTTCCCACCGTCAGTATAAGGATAAGGATCATTGTGAGCACTAAAACAGTTTTTTCAATCAATGCCACAAAATCCATCAGCTTTTTATAGCCTTGCATACTGTGCCTTCCTCCTAAATGTAATGCTATATTTCGTAACTGCTAGATATTTTAACTGTTAGATATTTTAACTGTCAGATATCTTAACTGTCACTTGATTGGTCCATATTTCCAGGTTTGTATAACTTTGTGTAAGTAGGAAGCAAATCCTCCATTACACAAAAAAACGCCCCTAATAGGGACGAATGAAATGCCAGATTTCTGCCAAATGTTCTGTTTTTCTCGGAAAACATACAAACAAACACATCACTAAACAAACAAACGCTGCTCCCGTTTTTACGGGATTAGTCCAAAAAATAACTGCCATCATACCCTTGCTCTCAGTCAATCGAGGCATGAACAATTCATCTTTGTACTGAAATATAAACAATTAACGCTTATTTTACACTTTTTTTATAATTACGTCAACTATTTTATAGACCGTGGTCTAATTTTTTTAGTGATTTTTACTATCTTTTAGTGATAAACTATACTAAAACACAAAACTTTTCCTTTTAGACTATTGCTGATTTTTTTTTTCTGTACTATAA
>CAVKOQ010000206.1:0-2959 GCA_963657995.1 bacterium | reverse complement strand
GTATTGTCCTCCAATATTAAGTGTTGAGTGTAAAGCACTGGATGTTGTTGATGACACCTTTTTCACGCTGATTGAAATACAGGTGACGTCCCGTATCCGTGCTGTAATTCGCATCGTAGGATTGGCATACATAATTGAGGAACGCATCGAAATTTGCCCACTGCATTTCGATGCTCCCATCTACTGCAGCAGCAACAAGCCCGCTATCCAAATTCAGATAGAAGTGAATGTTCTTTTTTGCGGAGAATACTGCATTTCCTACATAAAGTACTTGGGGCAGAATTTTGCTTGTCGCATCGGATGCGTTTTCGTCCAACAATGATGCCGGCAGACCTTCCTCATTTCCAAGGACACCTTTTTCTGCATATCCGAATAGAACGATGGAACCACCGTATAACTCCGCACCATTCGTGGTCTGCAAAAATGCCTCATACGAAGCGACCGATTTGCTCGGTGGCGATTTTATTTTCCCCACCACCTTGAACAGTTTCTTTATTTGCCCTGGGTCAAGTGGTGGATAGAGGACATGAAGATAGTCATCTGCGCCAACCGGGCAGAGTAGGTATTCGCTTTTGTTTCCTTTGTTACAAGTTGTATTTTTCCAAGCGTATACAAAGTCTATAATCATAGGTACCTCCTAATTCAAGTAACCCGCCAGAACCTGTACGAGGTCGACGTAGGTATCAGACGGAGCCACAGTAGCATTCTGGAATGCGCCATCGTGAATAGCCTGGTGCGCCTCGCGTGAGAGCATCTCCAAATTGGAATAATCACCGGCTAAATCCGGATAGTTGGCAACATTCTTCACATGGTGAATCTGGAAGTCTGATGGCAATTTACCGTAGGCGCGAATATACTCGATCTGCTCCATTGTCAACTGCGGAAAATATTTTCTCACGATTCTGTCCGGTTTATCTGCGACAAATTCTGCGATTGCTTTGCGGGCATTGGATGTAGCTGTACCCCTTATCGTGTTTAGCGTATCCTCCCATGAGCCGTCAAAGAGACCGTCTGTGAGGGCACCCACTGTTTTGCCGTTATCGATGTCGGAAAGTCTCTTGATGTATATAACTCCATCTGTACCGACATATTCCGTTAGCAATGCCTTGCCGGAGGAATCCACATAAGTGGTGACTCCGTCAATTACTTTCTTTGTGATTGCCTTGCCCGTAGTCAGGTCAATCAGTTCTCCAAAAGCATTGACGGTTACATTGGGGGCACCAGCCTTTTGAAGAGCTGCGGTCAAGGCCTTGAAATTGCCGATTGTATTTCCCGTATCGAAGTCGATTTGCTCGACAATTTGACCGAAATCGTTCTTTACAAATCCGGCAGGATCAATGCTACCTTTCACGGTCTCGACAATATCCCCACTACCAGTTTTGGTTACGGTGAAGATGTTTCCATCCTTGATGGTATATTTCAACACACCGTCTTTATATATTTCAGACGGTAATTCTTTGACGGTGAGGCGTAATGCCTCATCAAGCGTTCCTACATATTTTCCAGTTTTAATGTCGAACAGATGTCGTCCGCCCTGAGCCAATTGACAGGTATGTTTGGTGCCATCAACGGTTACCTCGATTTTATTGCCCGATTTAAGCGTGCCGATGACATTTCCTGCAGTATCATAGATTTTTTCTGCTTTAATGAGGTTTTTGTAAATCGTAGTACCGAGATCGTACAGTCCCTTAACAAGCTGTGCTGTCGAGATAATTGTGTTGACCACATTAACAGCAACGGCAGTGTAGTAATAAGCAGATGATGCCGCATCCATGCAGTCATACATGGCAACCTCATAAGAATTACCGGCTGCAAGGCTTTTGGCCTTGGCAACCTGCCCTTCGATAAAGGCTGCAAGAGTAGTACCGCCGGCAGTAAGTACAATCTGGCCTGCATCCAGTGCGAGTCCGCCCCAATTACAGGTAACAATGTTAATTATCGCAGATCCGACATCAATTACGACTTCGGCAAGCACCATAGATATGCCCTGCGAGAGGCGTTGCCGGATAAGCGAGTAATCGAGCATTTCTGAATAATATGACTCGCAGATGAATTCGTTCAAATCATCGACATCATCGATGACCTCCACAAGGATCGATTCAACGATTACATCCTCATAGATGATTTTTTCGGATAGAATGATTTCCTTGAATATCTGCTCCTCAAGAATATCTTCGTGTAAGACATCCTCGTGCAAAATATCCTCCAATAGAACCGTCTCATATAGCGTAACACCGTTGGGGGCATTGGGGTCAAGCACTGGCGCGGGATCATTCAGCGAACTGTCATATTCGTTCTGCGGATCGTATTTATCAACTATGTTGTCTGCTATGTTCTCTCCAGCTTGCTCGAAAATACCACAACCAGTAAGCATGGAAAGACACAGAACAATGGCGGTAATGCTTCGAAACCTTCTGCGCCAAAACGATGGCTTTGCAAAAACCATAACAAAACCCTCCTCATTATATTTGGCTAATACTCGCTGTTCCGATACCACACAAGCATCGCATAAAAGCGTTTGTAAATTTCGCGAATCACACGGAGAGTTCGTTAAAGCAATGCATCGTTTAAATAGTCCCTTACACGCTGATTCAGTTCCTCCGCAGTAAATGCACAGGGCTGCAAACGCTCCGCCCAGGCACGGCCCGGATGCAGGCAGTCCCAAAGAGGCATCTTTCCGCTGTGACGACCCTTGCCGGGGTCATGGTTTCCGAAACCGTCCAATACACGATTCCAGACAGGCTTGAACCGCTCAATGAGTAGAGATTCAGTCAGAGGAATCCAGATATCATCAACGGACAGGAAGCGGCAACGGAAGTCCTCCAGACGGAGATTGGTGGCAGCATCCACTGATTTTGCGTGGTCGATCAATCTCTTGAACAGTGCAGTTCCTGGGTCGACCGAATCACCCTGTCCGCCTTTTCTCGCACCATCCGGGACTGCTTTGCCTACATAAATC
>CAVKOQ010000205.1:0-2983 GCA_963657995.1 bacterium | reverse complement strand
TCCCTGTGTAGTAGGTTCAAGGATAACATCTATATCATCATCGGGATTGAACTCCTTTGCAAGTGCACGCTCCATCGTATCAAGCGGCACACGATAAGACAGTTCAGCCGTATACTGTCCGCTGTTCGTTGCGTTCCTATACTGTTCTTGCAGGGCTTTCAAATATGCTTTTAGAATCGATATATACGACATTACTCTTCCTCGCTTCTTTTATAACAGTCAATAATGCTTCTTCCTATCTGCTCCGCCAACACCGGCGGGACAGCATTTCCTATTTGTCTGGCAATATCAACTTTATTACCAGTAAACTCAAAGTCCATCGGAAATGTCTGTAATAGCGCTCCTTCTCTTAAAGAAACGCTCCTGTCCTGATCGGGATGCCCGAATTTTCCACGGGTAAAGCTATCAAATCTTGCAGTAATAGTGGGAGCGACATCATCCCATTCCATTCTCCCATACACATTTCTATATCCGATGACAGAGCTATTGATTTTGTGACAATCCGCAAGCAGCTCGTCTGGAAGATACTCGCGTCCCTGCCCAGGTTTTAGCGCTTGAATTCGTTTCAAATTAATATCTGACAGCTTGTCTCTTCTATGCAAAGATATTCCTGGATAATCACTTCCATCCATTGGCGGCTCTGGCAAATTCCCAATGGTATCCCTAACAGTATGATGTGTCCCGGTAGGTTTCGGATACTGATAATGAACGCCCATGTCGGTTCTTTCTCCGACTATAATGTATCTTTTCCTCCTTTGAGGAGCCCCGTAATCCTGCGCATCTAAGATGTTTATATGCACCGCGTATCCTATGTTTTTCAATTCATCAATTAACTGTTCAAGAATTGTTTTTCCTCTCTTTCCGGCAATCCCAGAAACATTTTCCATCACAAAATATTTAGGAAACAATTCATCTACAAGTCGTGCGTATTTGAAAACCAGTTGATTTCGAGGGTCAACATCACTGCCCCTTCTTTGAACAGAGAATCCTTGGCAGGGCGGTCCCCCAGCGAGAAGAAACAGTTCTCCTCTTTTCATATGACAAATCTCCAGTGCCTTTCCACCAAGCATATCGCTGATATCTGCTACAAATGCAGGATGATCGAAGTATTTTTCATTTTTCTTTATGGTCTTAATACAAGTATCATCAATATCAAAGCTTAAGCGAATATCAAATCCGGCTTGCTGTAATCCAAGACCAAGTCCTCCTGCGCCGCAAAAACTATCAATACAAGTGTACTCAGACATACTGTTCCTCTTTCCTCTTGATTTTAATTCCGGCAATAACGCTTGAATAAGAACTGCTGACAGGTTCCTCTATGGATTTTGGACTGTCTTCCAGTTCTTTCTCAGTCGGCTCGGATGAAATCATTTCTATCAGGATATTCGCAGCGATGCCTGTCGCAAAGAGAGGCGGTACCGCTTCCCCAATCTGTCTATAGACATCATCGGATTTTCCAGTAAACTCAAACCCATTCGGGAAACTTTGAAGCAAGGCCGCTTCTCTTGCGGTAAGACCTCTGTCTTGCTCCGGATGGGTATATCTGCCGCTTGCAGGATTTCGCGCATAATGAGTTATCGTTATTGACGGACGATCCCAATAAAGACGTCCATAAGTGTCGGAAAAGCCCTTTGTTCTATCAAGGCAAGCGGGTCCAACTCCTGCAGGCCTGTTTCCGCCGTCATGCGGAACCTGCTTGAGTACATCGATTGTGCTTTTTTTATGAGCAGCGCTTTTATGCATCGGATCAAGTGGATCAGCCACTCCTGCAGGTACGGGATTCAAATTACCTATCGCTTCCCTTACTGTTTTATAGTCGCATGGATCAAGATATCCCTCCGGAAGAAGGAAATCTTTCTTCATGCCAATTACAATTGAACGAAAGCGCTCCTGCGGCACTCCGAAAGCTGCGGCGTTATATATATTCTCCTTTACGACATACCCATCTTCTGCATAGCGTTCCTTTGCGGCGGCAAAATACCTCCAATATCTATTCGACAAAAACTCTGGCACATTCTCCATAACAAATGCGACCGGCTGGATATAGCTTACAATTTCCGCAAACACATTAACCAAGTTGTTCCTTATGTCATCCTCTTCATTCCAGTGCTTTTTCCTATGAGAGGTGAAACCTTGGCAAGGTGCGCATCCAATTAAGATGGTAGGTTTAGCACTGTCATACCCAATACGGTCAAGAAACTCTATTAACATTTTCTCATCCTGGGCAAGTTCCCTGATATCGCAATTAACGATTGGCGTTCCATAGTTGTGAGCATAGCTGTCCGCCGACGCTTTATTAATATCACAGCCTCCTAAAAAATTAAAAGCGGGGACAATCTTATTTACTGCTGCAAAGCCAAGAGATGTTCCTCCTGCGCCGCAAAAGAAATCTATCAACTGAATCGGATTGTCTGAATAAGATTCCTTTTTCATCGGAGAAAATTCTTTCAATTTTTGCTGCGATAGTTTTACCAGAGCCTCCTTTAATGACCTCAAATCAACCTTATCCCAAGTTTCTTCAGACACATATCTTTTGATAAGATCAATTTTCATCATCCGATCCTCCTTGAAATGTATGGTCTTGTCCATCATCAACGATTTCCATGATATCTCCTACATCACAGTTTAATGCACAGCATATTTTGTCTATAACATCGGTAGTAACTCTTTCGTTCTTACCAAGCTTCGCTAATGCGTTCGTACTAATTCCACTTCTCATGCCGGCCGCCCTCATCAAAACTGTACACCCGCTCCAGCACATGATACGGCACATCCAAATGATGATTCACGACACGACTCTTCCCGATCCAATCCAAAGTCGGCATCCTGTCTCCTCCGTCCCGAAAATAAAAAACAATCTCTATCGCCATTTCCCTCATTATAACACAGGAAAAAAGGCACCGCCGCCGTCCCTCTCAGCTTTTCCGCCACATAGAGCCCATCATCCGGCGCTTCGCGCAATAAAAAAATGCGGCGCAGCCGC
>CAVKOQ010000204.1:0-3047 GCA_963657995.1 bacterium | reverse complement strand
TAACTAAGGTTACTTACTCAACTTACTGAAATACCTACTCAACTTCCGGCAGTCCACCAAGGGAAGTCAGCAGAGAAAGCAAGCCGGAAACGGCAACTGTTGAAACAACGACTTTCCAATCAATCTGACTGATAATTGTGCTTGTTCCAATGACTGCAATACCTGCCTGTGCCATAGTTTTCACGCATCTGATTAGCGCTTTTTCCCACCAAATTTTATTTGTCAAATTCTCCATGATATTCTCCTTATCTCCTCAAAATACATACTGCTATAGCTGTTAAAATAAAGCCAATAAGGCTTATCAACTCATCGTTCAAGCGTCCACCTCGTTAACCACTTCAGGCTCTTCTGTCGGTGCAATCCAAAGCTCCTTCTTTACAATCGAACCTGTATCCGTGATAACCATCTCCAAGATTCGGTTTGTATTCGTGATGTACTTCGTCAAATCACTGTGGAAACGCACTAATGCTTCATCCATCGTCTCGAACTGTCTCAAATCTCTTGTCTCTGTTCCTGCTGTGCTGGTTTCAATCTTCATTGTGTAATACATAATCTTTCTCCTTATGCTCTGATTCCGTAAATATAAATAGTAGTGCCGCTAGGGAAGTAAACTCCATCGGATGAACTCTGAATCGTAATGCCGTTCACTATGTCATTTTTCTCAATGTTAAAATAGTTTTTGTTGGCAAATGTTCCAACATATAAGTAGCCATCAATCGTAGAATTTGAGTATCTGTTGTAGCTTGTCCCGTCCCAATAAACACCGCTATATCTAGTCGAGTTTGCCGAGATTCCAAACCCGATGCCTTGTCTCTTGCTTCCCGAATTAACAAAAGAAAAGGTGCACGAAATATTTCCAGTGGCAGAACTCGTGCCCGGAACCATCCAAGTGACGCTCAATTCTGCAAACTCATAGGGGTTTCCGTTCGGCTCGACTTCCCTACTAATCACGTTAGTTGTATCATCTGATACCGTGATAGTCTCAATTAGCTCTTCGTGTCTTACTCCAATCCTATTCCTAGCATTAATTTTCTGCTCAGTCGTAAGGGCTTGTGATTCATCGGATGAGCAAAGAATGCTATCCACGTAATCCTGCTTAATATTTTCAAGGATACCTTTTGAGATAGCGTGATTCACTCCCATGCTATTTTGATAGTAGCTTAAATCTCGATTAGCGACATAGGCATATCCTGCACCACTTACACCAATGTTATATTGATTAGTATTACTATAAATAGCTCCTGCCATGCTTGATGTAGCAAGCGGAACATTCGCCACACCATCAGACAAGACACTAGTTCCTGCAACTTGCACGTCTTGCACTGGTGCGGTCGGAAGCTCCAATGTAGCAAGCAATACCGACTTTGTACCATCGGTATACATGTATAAGGTATTGCCCTGCACTTCTTGATAGCCTACCTTTTTAGCATCAGCTTCACTTCTTGCCGTGCTCTCAGCAGAAATCAGCTCCCTAACCTCTGCGTCCGCATCCTCTCTGCTCTGCATCTCTTTTGCAAGGTTTTCCAAAATGGCAGCGTCCATGTTTGCCCTTGTCGTTTCCTCTGCGGAAATTGAGCTTTCAAGCGTCTCGTCAGCGTTCTTCCTCGCTTCTCCTTCTGCAGTCAGCTCCTGCTTTAAAACGTCTACACGCTTATCTACTGCGGAAACAAGTGAGTCAACATCTGCCTTTGCTTTTTCTTCGATCTCAGCGACTTCTGCATCTGTGAAATAGTCGACTCCCTTAACCGGTGTGTCTCCCTTATCACCTTTGTCACCTTTTTCGCCTGGATCTCCCTTATCACCTTTATCGCCCTTGTCGCCCTTCGTCCACTTTGCAAGCTCCATAAGGGCTTCTTTGAAAGAACTTGCATCCTTGTCGTTTGCTGAATCGGTCGCATTGATTGACGCAAGGATGTCATAACCTTTATAGATAGGCGTCTTCTTCACGGTACCGTCTGCATAGGTGGCTACAAGCTGAATATTAAAGCTCCGTCTCTTCATATCCTCTGCCTGTAAGGTATAGAAAAGATAGCCGTCACCTTTTGCCAGCAGTCTATACCACTTAGTTCCGGCAGACTTAAAATCAAGGGTATAGCTTACGTTTTCTTCTAAATCAAGATAAATCCTGATCTGGTCTGTCAGATTTTCACGGTTAATGCCGTAAATCTTCGGATTATCAAGGTTAGCAACTAGCCCTTCGTGCCAGTCGTTCACTGTAAAATCTAGCGTATACATTTACTTCACCTCTGTATGCAAGTCGTTCACTTCTTCAATCAACTTCTTTGCCGTTCCGTTCCCACCAAGCTCATGATAGGGGATATATAAGCCATTAATGTTTTCAAGCTCGCTAATGCTGACTTCTCCGTCGGTTAAAGCTTTTTCGCAGCGTCTATAAATCGCATCCCTAAGAAGGCTTTTAAGTGCCTGCTTAGAACTGTCATCTTCCTGCAACTTTCTCATGATAAGAGTCTGGATCAGCGTCCATACTCCGCTTGATGCAATAATGGCAAGTATCATTTTCCCGAAAAGTTCTTCCATTATCAGCCTCCTGTTTGTGAATAAAGTGCGTAGATACATTCAACCGTGCTAGTGATTGCTGAATTTGACCAATTTGCAACCGTACAATAGGCCGTTGTTCCGGTAATCCATCCATTTGTTGCCATAAGATAAGGTGAATCACATCGCATTGTGATAAACCTTGCTCCACTCGGAACGGTGAAAGAAACTGCCTTTCCGCTCGTTGCATTAACGGTAAATGATGAGCTTGTTGTAGATGAGATTTGCGTTTTTGTATCAAGCGCTGAAATGGCATTATTTGAAATTTTGACGTTAGTTCCGGCAGTATAAGTTGTGTCCTTTGCAGAAATTACTCCGTTGCTGATAGTAACGTTAGTTCCGGCAGTATAAATGACACCCAAGTCAGACGCAAGAATATAAACATAGTCTTTTGTAGTATCAGCATTAGCAATATGCAGTCTGACATAAAGCTTGCCTTTTGTAAGTCCGGCATTCTCTGCACTGTCAGACGTTCCTTTTTTCTCTGTTCC
>CAVKOQ010000203.1:0-3098 GCA_963657995.1 bacterium | reverse complement strand
CAACGATGACAAACCAAGAGAAAATAAAAATTATCCAATCTCTCCTTGATGAGCAACGGGTAGAATTGTTCTATGAAGCAATGGAAAATATGGAAGATATTAAATCGAATTATCGTGATTATATGATTACAGGCCCCATCAGATGTGATGAGGAGCTGAAGAGAGTGCCGGATGCAGACTATGAGCTTTGTACGGCACTGCTCACCATGCTGCTTCGGGAGGATCATTTCAGTAATGGATCTTTTGAAAGGCGTGCTCAGAATGGTGAGGTAAGACCGTTGCTAGAAAAGATGAATGATTTGTTGGAAGTTTAGGCTAGAAAAGATGAATGCAGCATTAGATGATTTCTGATTGGATACAAACGGAGGCGCAACATGAGTTTGACAGATACCAGCCGGTTTATATCGCTGATCCTGCGTCATAAGCCGGAAACCATAGGCATTTGCCTAGACGAACATGGCTGGGCGCAAGTGGATGAGCTTATCAACGGCATTGCCAAAACACGGCCCTTTGATATGGAGATGCTGGAAGAAATCGTGCGTACAGATGAAAAACAGCGCTATTCCTTCAATGAGGATAAGACTTTGATCCGAGCAAACCAGGGGCATTCCATTCCGGTGGATGTAGAGCTGGAGCAGAAGCTGCCGCCGGATATTCTCTGGCACGGAACCGGAGAAAAATACGTGGTTTCTATTGATGAGCAGGGATTGCTGCCGAAATCACGTTTATACGTGCATTTGTCCGGTGATTATGAAACCGCTGTGAAGGTCGGGAGCCGACATGGCAAGCCGGTCATTTACAAAGTGAATGCCAGACAAATGCAGGCAGATGGCTATGTATTTTATCAGTCTGTGAACGGTGTATGGCTGACAAAGCATGTACCGGTGAAATATTTGAAAAAAGTGATGCATGAAGATTAGACGGTGGGACGCTGAGAATGAAGCAAATGTACGATGGATGGACAAAAAAGGATATACGGGAATCAAAAGAACGGATACAGCATCTTTATGTGAAGGCTCCGATAGATTATCGCTTCCTCTGCGGTCATGCTATCCAGAGTGAGGATGATATAGATGCTCTTGATTATTATATGCTCGGAGCATGGCTGGTTCAGCACAGAAAATATGGAGACTGGTCTCGGAATAAATCATTTGATTTGGCAGAAATCCTTGAGTTCATGCGAGTATATGGAATAACGATTCCACGTTATATCAAACGGACGAGGTTCTATCGTGTGAAAAAAGCTGCTTTGCTTAAGCTGCTTTACGGAGCTGGAAAACAAGACGCAGAAACTGTGCAAACAGAAGAGGATAAATCTAATGTCGACCGATGAAATGGATGCAACTATAAAGGAAATCGCAAAAGAGATCCAAAGAATACAGGATATGGCTTATATCAATTATAAGCCGCTTGTTGACAGCATTGTCACGAGAAATGCATCGGAGGATGAAGTGGAGCATTTGTTGGATTACATGCTTGATGTATGTCTTGATGAGAAAATGCTCGGACTATTTAAGCGAGTGTGCAGGCGATATTATAAGCAGTATCCGGAAATGATTGCATCAGAAATTTATACCTATAAAGAGCTGTATGAGGATTAGACGATCAGATGGGAGCAATGAAATATGACAACAGAAAAATATAAGGCAGCAGCAAATTTCTGGAAAACAAAGGACCGGAAGGAAATGCCAGTTGAGGAACTGAAGCCGGTTGTGGAGGAGTTCCTTCGCAGCAGTGCTGTCTGCGCTTTGGCGACCGGCACCGGTGATTATGTGCGGTGCACGCCGTTGGAATATAGTTACCATGACGGCAAGTTCTGGATTTTCACCGAGGGTGGCGAGAAATTTATTGGTCTTGAGAAGAACAAGAATGTCAGTCTGGCTGTTTTTGAGAAGAATCCAAACTTCGGTGAACTGAAAAGCGTGCAGATCATGGGCGTAGCGAAGCTCATCAAGCCGATGTCTGAGGCATACATCGCCCATGCGGAATACAAAAAGGTTCCGGTGACAGCACTTCAGAAGCTGGCAGATCAGGGACGGGCGATGCATTTGATTTGCATTACGCCAACGAAAATGGATATCTTGTTTTCGGAGTTCAAGAAGCAGGGATATGACAGCAGGCAGGTGCTGGAATACAATCCGATATGAAAAGGAAATTGCCAATATGAGTACATCTTACTACATTTACAGATTTGCAAAACCTAAGCAGAGCGAAGTCGGGAAAATTGAATGGTTTTCTTCTTATGATGTCTTTAATTTAAAAGATGCGGATGGTGATGATACCGGGGAACAGATCTGTCTATATCGATGGGACGATAAATATGCAACAAACATCAGAGACAGCCGTTTCTCTCTGGAGCTGACACTTCCCGAGAAAGAAACCGATTACGGCCAGCTCTATAAATTTCTTGGATTCAGCGAGGACGATATACGGAATGACAGAGTTCATTTAGCGTACGGCCGTTACGGTCGTTATGAATACCGTGCCGGAAATCAGAAAGCAATTGCAACCTATGACGATATCGACAAATTTGCTATAACGATACAGACACATTGTTTTGCGGTGAAGACGAAATTGCTATGGGATAGTTCTGACACATTCTGCCATCCCGATCATGAAAGGGTTCTGAAATACCTGCCTGATATAGACGATTTCAGATATGTTCCCGTCAGCAATCAAATCCTCGCTAAAGCTGAAATTCCGTTTTTGATCTTTGAAAAAAACAAGGGACGATGTTTTATGGAAAAAGACTGAAAACATGATAGGTTGATCGTAAGAAAATTGAATTTAAGGATGGTTTGCCATGATTAATCCAATGATTACAAAGAAAAGCGGTGCTTATCAGACGGAGGAGGGCTGCCTTTCTCTGGATGGCGTAAGACCATGCACTCGATATGAAGAGATTGAGGTGGATTACCTGGATCAAAACTTCAAGAAGCAGCATGGCAAATACACCGGCTGGACAGCACAGATCATTCAGCATGAGGTGGATCACTGCCGGGGCGTTGTAATATGACAAAGGATGAATGGTATGCGCAGCTTTTTGAGAGACTGGGCAATTCTAAGTTTCGGAGCAGCTTTCATCTGAAGCAGAAAGA
>CAVKOQ010000202.1:0-3105 GCA_963657995.1 bacterium | reverse complement strand
GATAATGACAACCTTTTTCTTCTTGATATAATTCTTTGTATTTTTCATATATCTGTTCTTCAGCATTGTCCTGCAACAAAACTATTGAACCTACTTCTTTAAACATATCTATTTTTAACTTAATAACAATATTTAAATCTTTGATTTCTGCTTTTCTCTAGTAGATATGGGGATTACTCCCCATACCCCTACACAAAACCGTACGTGCGCTATTAACGCATACGGCTTTTCACTTTATATTCATACTACCTGTAAAACAGGCTTACCTTGATACTCGGTTCTAGTAATGGAAATGTTTTAAGCAACCCATTATTGAATGTTTCCCATGTGTAACTATGTTTCTGACTTCTGCGGTTTAACCATTTAAACAACAATTTCTTTGTAATGCATAGAAATGATTTAACTTCTCTTGTATTATCCGTTACACCATAATATTGATAATGTCCTCGCAGTTTTGCATTGATAGTCTTGAATATCCATTCCAACGGCAATGTCCTGTGTTTCATTATCCATTCTTTCATTGCTTTTATTTTACTGCGTAGCTTCTTCTTGCTCGTTTTCACTCTACAACGGAAAAACTGCTTCTTTCCGTCCATTCCGCAATAAAACGTGAAGCCAAGGAAGTCAAAGGTATCTGGTCTTCCCTGTCCTCTTCTTTCCCTGTTCTGTCTGGCAAATCTCCCAAACTCTAGCACTTTGGTCTTTTCTTTCGCAAGTTCAAGTCCATACTTTGCAAAGCGTTCTTCTAATTTCTCCCGAAATACTTTTGCTTCGTATTCATTTTGAAAACAGCATACAAAATCGTCTGCATAGCGTATCAAGTAACATTCTCCGCTACACTGCCGTTTTACAATCACATCAAACCAGTTATCCAATACATAATGCAGATAAATATTTGCAAGTATCGGACTGGCTCCGTTTCCCTGTGGTGTCCCACGTTCACTGTCAAAATACTTTCCGTTTTCCATGATACCCGCTTTCAGAAATTTCTCTACGAGTTCAAGAAATCTCTTGTCTGCTATATCATGTCTTAACATCTTCAGCAGCCAGTCATGGTCAACGTTATCAAAGAAACCTCTGATATCTGCTTCCACCACATAATTCGTTTTGCGGTACTGTATCATCTCTATGATTTCCCTTACTGCCTGATGGCAGTTTCTATTTGGTCTGAACCCAAAGCTTTCATTGTAGAACTTTGGCTCATAAATCTGCTCCAGTATCTGTGCGATTGCATTCTCCACCAGTTTATCCTCATAACTGGATATCCCCAGTGGTCTCATTTTGCCTTTTGTCTCCTTGGGAATATAAACTCTTCTTGTTGGATTGGGGCGATAACTGCCATTCTTCATTCTCTTTACAAGATTCTCAAGGTTTTCCTCTAGGTTCTGCCCGTATTCCTCCTTTGTCACTTTATCAATTCCACTTGCCTTATTCTTATCCATAGTTCTATGGATTGCCCTAAGGCTGTTTACGTTGATATAAGACGCAAGGTTTTGAACTTTCCTGTCGGTTACATTTGCTTTCGCAATGTTGTATTGTATTCCAAGCAATTCATTTACCATGATATCAGCTCTCCTTCGTCTGCATGATTCAGATTTACTTGAAGCTATAAAGTGTACATCCCTTCCCTCCACTGTGATTAGCAGCTTCTTCGGTATTATGGATGTATCGGACTTCCTGTTATCCATTTGAATTTCTATCGCATTTCTTTGGTTTGATTTTCATACCTCTTTCAAGGAGATAACAGGATCTCAGCTGTTCTGTATTGTATATCTATCATCAACCTCGCCAAGCTCTCAGACTGGGGGATGTTTCTGCACCCTTGCCATGGCGGTCACAGAAATGTTGTCTGCTGTGAATATCAACACATCGACCATTTCCAACCTCATAATAATTTCCCAGCTCAATCACTTCACTTTCGTTTCGGCTCTGTTGCTCCCTGTCCTACGCTTAAATCTGACGTTACCGCTTCGACTCCAAGGACTTGGTACAGGCGGTTGGCTAAACCTTACCCGACAGGATTTTCCTGCTATATACAATCAGCTTACAAAAGCAAACAGAGTTTCCTCCGCTCGCTAGAGGAAATCAACTAAGTTGATTTCTCAGCTCGCACGACACACTTATTATACCACTGCTAGTCATTTTATCGGACAACATTTTCATTTTTTTTGAAACAGCGCCGCACAAAGGGCGCAATCTTCGTGTTTTCAACATTTTCGCAAGCAGTGGAATGTGGTACCACATCCGCATTTTTGCTTGTCGGGGCACCGTCTCCGTTCCACTCCGGTCCGCGCAGGACTGACGTCCACCGGACGTCATGCGCCCCAATCCCCTAGAACCTCGTCGATGACTCGGAGCTGTAGCCCTTCGGGCATAAAAAAGCAGGGTACCTACATCTCTGTAAGTACCCTTGAAATTATAATGAAGGATGGGATCTACTTCGCTGATGTTCATCGTGCTCATGCTCCTGTTTCTTGAGGAACTGATCGATGTTATACTTTGCTGTCTGATAATCCTTCATCTCTTTTTGAGCCTGCTTATACTCTGTATAAGTCAGTTTCTTTTGCTGCAAAACCTCTTCGTATTCTGTATTCAGCTCTCTGATTTTAGGAATAGATCCTTCGATTTGGTTGAAGGCATCCTTAGCTGCTTTGTAAAGTGTCAGCGCTTCACGGTGTTCTTCGTAGAACTTTTTGCTGTAGCCAGACTTACGATATTCTGCAAAAACATCCTTGGTCTTTGAGTAATTGATGATGTGCTTCTTAAGAGCAGCTATCTCAATCAACCTTGCTTCAAGTGCCTTCTGTCTGGTGGTTATCTCACCAAATCTTGCTGATGCATCGCCGGCAATCTTGGCCAACTCATCGTAATCTCTGATGCCATGCTCCTTTAGAAAAATCAAAGTCTGTGACACCTGCTTCACATTATGAAGCTTAGCCCATCGTTCGTAGCCTGGCCCTTTTCCTTTTGCAATAATCTCCTGGATATCAAGCAGCATATCCAATTTCTTTTCCTGCTTCTTATGAGCGGTTGTCTTTTCTTTTGAAGCCAGCTCCATCTCGCCAGCAATCTTTTTGATGATATCCTCATCACGATATCCAGCTC
>CAVKOQ010000201.1:0-3158 GCA_963657995.1 bacterium | reverse complement strand
GCCAATGTATTCCTTAAACGATCGGTCAGCCACAGGAATCCCTCCTTCTATAGACTGGTTAGCGGTGACATTCCCGATTTTTCCAGGAATCTATTACACTCATAAACCGTGTTGTTATAAGCAGCGTCTATAAGGTACTGATACGCTCTTTCCTTAGGCGTTTTTCGCAGTTGGTAACCCGCTGTGCCAAGCATATTTACAATTTGATGCGGGAACAGATGTAAAGCAATCCCGATAGCAATAACATTTTCGAGCGTTGGACGCTCACCCTCATCGTTTTTGTATCTACGAATTGTGCGGTCAGAAATGCCTGTCAATTCCGCCAGCCCCTCTTCGGTAATACCTTTCATTTCCATAAAAAAGGACAGCATCCCACCAAAATTAAATGGCGGTTCTTGGCCACCGCCGCATATGATATTCTGAAACATTTCTTCAGAAATCGTGTCAATCGATGCGATTTTTTCTGCATGAACTATACGCTTCCGCTTATATTCTTTAGCGGAATGATATAATTCATCAGGTCTGGACTTTCGCTCGACAAAGAGACGCTCTTCGCACAAGCAGAAAGCCGTCAGCCCATCTTTTTCACCGAAGAGTTCTTTGGAACGGAGAAATGCGTAAATATCAATATTCTGTTCCAATAGGAAAATCCCTATTGGGCGAAGGACAAAGAGCCCATCAATATAGATGTATTTTCCACTATCGATGGCTCTTCGAAAATCAGGACGCCGATTATAGTATGAAAAAACCAAACCCTTCGGGATACGTGCGACACGCTTTTCGACAAAAACATGATGATCGGTATTATCATCCTCTTTTGATGGCATGGGAGAAAAAACAAGGGACACGAATCTGCCTCCTTCTTATAGATTTAAGGTTTGAAGATCGATTCTTGTGTTTTCAATGTAGTGCCGATACATAAGCTGCGCAGGCAGCAATCGCACCTGAATATCCTGCAGACCCAGATTTCGTAGCATAGTGAGGGAGACAGTGCCTTTTTCGACTATTTCCATAGAAGCGGTTGGCATAAGGAAACAGTTGCGCACTGTGCTGATCTGGTGAGCCTCCACAAAAGGCTGATAGGCCAACTGGTACAAATACTGTTTGGTGATGGATTCGATGCCGGGCTGACCACGCAGCTTTTTGTTATGCTCCAATTGGATGTTATAGTATTTGGCATCAAAAATGATAAACTGATAGTCTCCATCGACACAAACAATGGAAATGAGGTCTGGGATAAGCGTATCCTCAGCCTGCTTCACAAACAGCTCACCAGTTGGTGCAGTCCCAGACCACTGCGGTTTATCAATCAAATCAATGAGTTTCTTATGCCGCATATTGTGGTATTGCTCGGTCAGTGGTACAGGCAGTCGCAATCCACCGATTGGCTTCTGTAACTGATTGTCCATTACTTCCGCACAGACTTTCTCCCATACCAGGTTGAAGCTATTTGTACCGAACATACTGAAACAGTCCAGATCGTCTAATGCACTGCTGTTGGCTATGTAAGCATATAGCGTTTTCAGCAGAAGCTGTTTGCGGGTATTGAACTGGACATTGAGCTCTTTTGCAATACGATCCAGAATATATTCCTTGTCTCCAAAGTCATCAATCTGCTCGTCAGAAATATCGACACCCATAATATCGAAGAGATCCAGTAAATCGGCATCCCGCAATTCCGCTGTGCATCGGGTAAGAATGCACTCATGCAGTCGCTTAAAGAAATCAAAATCGTCATTCACCCGCTTCATGGTCAGTAATTCTGGGTAATACGGCCGGTTGTTGCTTAAGAGAGTAAAAGTCTCGTTGATGGTCTTATCCCAAAGAATGTCACCAGATCCGTTGGATTCGATGATGTCCTGCGTGTTGGTATAGGCACCATACTCAAAATAATCCTGGAGGAGGAACAGCATAACAGCCAGCATATTAAATGCGCTGCTGTCACTCGTATCGTTGTACATACGAATGATCTGTTCCTTGGAATTGTACTTTTCCAGAACCTTCAGCACTTGTTTCAGTTCTGCTTTGGGGGTCGTGGCATCAAGCAGATATTTCGGATAGCATTTCAGCACCCGTCCCTCAATTGTAATTACACCTACAAAAGTGAATACATACAGATATTCGTTTTCGCCGACCTCAACATCAGCGATTTCGATGTCCTCATCCAACAAATCGGTGAGGTCCTTCTGTGTATCATTTGCTTTTACAGCCTTCAACACGCCGTATTCTTTTAGTCGCTTCAGAATCTGGACAGTCTTTTCCTCAGAGCAACGAAACTCTTTGCCCAGGTCTTCCTGGGTATAGCGTTTTTGTTCTCGCAAAAATACCGAAATCATTCTCCATCATCCTCTGGGGCATTATCAATAAACTGGCTACTGATTCTTTCGCAGAAAATGTAAACACCCTTTGAATCAAACTCTCTGCAAATTTGAGAGTAAAGGTTTTTGTCCTCACAGCCTGCGAACAGAGACGGGCGCTTCTGTTTTGCGGCATCGTCGAACAGGTACATAATAACTTTGTTCTTAAAGATACGATTAAAAACGACAGGGTCAATGATTTCACCATCCGGCAGATTCTTCTTGGAGATAAAATACGGCCCCATCAGCTTATCCTCGTTCACCTTATAAGTGAGCAGTTCATTGTTGATGGCTTTGCGGAGCGCGTTCCATTCCACAACGCGGCGATGCTCTCCTTGACCAAGGATGACCTTTTTGCCAACAATTCCGGTTTCACTGTCATCGATACCCAAATAGGTAAAATCCCATCTGCGCTTAAAAGCAGTATCCATTGGGAATACACCCTGGTCGGCACTGTTCATGGTAGCCCAAATGAACATATTATCTGGGATACGGATTTCGGAGTAATCATCAGGATTGCCGCCAAGTTCTCCTGCCAGATACTTTTTGATATCCTCGGATGCTTGAATCGGATATTCGCTGACCTCGTCATCGCCACGGTCAAGCAACTGGAATACATCGCCGAACACGGCAGCGACATTGGCACGGTTGATTTCCTCAATAACAAGCAAGAACGGTTTGGGGGCATCAGCTCTACTGTTCTGGAGGGCTTTCACGTAAGTGCGCATAAACGGACCAGGCACATAGGAATAAGTAATGGCATCCTTGCCGTCGCTGTCCTTGCAGGGCACTGGCTTATAT
>CAVKOQ010000200.1:0-3177 GCA_963657995.1 bacterium | reverse complement strand
CATTATATCTTTCAACCTCGCCATTGTCTCCATATGCAGGAAGTGCAAATCTAGAATCATACCGATACCATCCAAACTTTGCATTTCTTTTATGCTTTGCCGCATGATTTTCTCTAAAATGCTTACCCTTTGCAATATTAAGCAATTCTGGGATGCCTTGTGAAGCATTTGCCTTTGCTTTTGCATTTGCACCTCTCAAACTTTCAGTATATTCAGATCCCGTATATTCGTCTGGCAAATCAGAACCTATATAAACAACATCACTGGTTTCAGCAATTGTATAATCATCTCCCACAAATTCCTCAATATAAGCTTTTACCTCATCCCAATTAACAGATCTTTTACCCTTAAATCTGATATCGTTTATCATACCTGCATATGGCACATTCCAACGGCCGGCTTTGCGGAGCAAAACGGCCGAAATGCGAAGCTGAACGGTCTCATCATCTTTGATTATTAGCACATCCTCAGCGATAATAAGTGTATTCATCCATTGGATGAAAATACATTTATTACAGGAGGATAATGTATGCTGGATTATAAGAACATCATTATCAAACATTATGCGCTTTCTCTTTCAGGAAGCGAAATTGCCCGACAGCTGGGTGCAAGCAAATCAGGGGTAAATGACTTCTTAAGAGCATTTGATAAATGCGAGTCACTTTCCTATCCCCTTCCACCAGGTATCACGAATTATGGAATTGCTGAACTTGTATATGGTTCTGTACCTGGATCTGGAGGGCGTAATGAAAATATAGAGTATCCTGACTATGAAGCAGATGCAAAGCTCATGGCAACACGGAAAAACATGACTTTAGTTTTCTTATGGAACAGATACTCTAAAAAATGCGCTGAAGAAGGAAAGCGGTTTTATCAGTATCGACAATACTGCGAACTCTACAACAAATGGTGCGAAGAGAATTATGAGACTTCCCACTTTGATGCCGTGATCGCTCAAAAGATGGAAGTGGACTTCGCAGGACAAACATTTGATATGACGGATCCCCTCACAGGAGAAATCCTGCCAATCGTTGTTTTTGTAGCGATTCTTCCGTATTCTCAGTACATTTATGCAGAAGGAATGCTCTCAACAAAGGAACCTCAGTGGATTGAAGTTAATAATCATGCACTTGATTATTTCGGTGGTGTACCTGCATTGGTTGTGTGTGATAACTGTAAGCAGGCAGTCGTCGCAAATCGGGACTGGATCGAACCGGAATTAAACAAGGACTATGCCGATTGGGCAGATCATTATGGCACTGCCATTCTTCCGGCAAAGGTTCGGAAACCGAAGTTCAAAAGTTCTGTAGAAAACGCAGTAGGCATTCTTGAAAAAGGATTTTTCCATAAGCTGGAGGAACGTCAGTATTTCTCATTAGAACAGTTTAATAAGGATCTCTGGAATGAACTGAAAGCTCTTAATAAGGAGCCATTTAAAAAGAAAGAGCATAACAGATACTACTATTGGGAGGAAGAGAAACTTGAATTGATGCCGCTTCCCTCCATGCATTACGAGTACATGGAGAGAAAAACGGCAAAGGTGTCAAGTGACTTCCATGTACGCTTTGACAATGCTTATTATAGCGTAGATAAAGCGTTTTTGCATAAGAAAGTATCTATTAAAGCATCCTCAACTGTTGTTCGTATTTATTCTCTTTCTGGAGAATTCCTTTGTGAATGGCCAAGAGCAACCAGAAAAGGCCAGTGGTCTACAAATCCGGAACATTTGCCGGATAATTATAAAGGATTTACCCAATGGAATGGTCCATACTTTATTCAAAAGGCTCAGCTTATTGGAAAGAATACGGAAACCGTTATCCGTACTGTTCTTAAATCCAGGCTGTACGAAGTTCAGACCTACCGTATGTGTCTTGGAATTCTGAACTTCACTAAGAAATACAGCAACAAAGCTCTAGAGGAATGCTGTAAGCAGGCTATTGCATTGAACAAGCAGAAATATACATTCATCAAGAACACCATATCTGTAGTTGCAGATGATCTCGGTGAGTCTGGATACCGGCATTCATCTCCATCCAAGGAGAAGTCTGTACGTGGTGGATATGTAATGCCACCTGAAGCCTCCAGTATTGACACTCTCTTATCCCGCAGCAAGGCTCTTGCAGATCAAATGCGAGAGGAGGCGGATGACTGATGCTTACAGGAACTGAACTCATGAATGAGCTTGTTGATGAATTGAATGAACTGAAACTCTCAACAATGGCGGCTACATTGGATGCTCTGTATCACAGACCTGGATTTCTTGAAATGGATCGTCTTACAATGATAGCAGAATTGATTGGACCGCAGTTTCAGGAAAAAGTCAGTACAACTCTAAAGAATCGGCTAACGGCTGCACATCTGAAAGGATCTCCTGAAGAACTGACAGATTGCGTTGATTCTGATAAACGAGAGTATCTGCCATCAGGCATAACAGAGATGCTTTCTTCTTTGGATTTCATTGAAAGAGGCTACAATCTCTGCATTCTCGGTGAATCTGATGCCGGAAAGTCCTATCTTGCAAAGGCTATCGGTATTAAAGCCTGTAACCGGTATAACGTTGGTTACTTCCACAGTGAAGAACTGCTAGAGAGTATGGTTGCCTTAAAAGAACAGGATTACGATAAATACGCTCGTAAAATGAAAAAGTATCTCAAATGGGAGTTAATTATCCTGGATGATTTTCTTCTTCATACCATTACAGACGAACGTGAGATCAAGATTCTGTTCGAACTGCTTGAGAAACGTAACGAACAGAGAAAAAGTACCATTGTATGTTCGCAGCGTGATCCGGCTAGTTGGAAGGCAATGATTCTCAACGATGAAGTGTCAGCTAATTCTATTATGAAACGAGCCACAAAACACTATACTATCAAGATCAACACTCGATAATGGTGGTTGATTAACTAAAAACGGACGGCCGTTATGCTCCGCAGAGCGGCCGTTCTAAAACGCATTTACGGCCGCCGGAGGGCGCAAAATGCAAAAGCAAAATCTTCCACCTTATAAGTAGAAATTTGTGAATCATAAGATGTATTTCTGCCATGCAGCACAAGTCTTTTTAATTCTGTTGCAGTTGCTTTCACACTTTCATTTCCAATACGGACATATGCTTCCAATGATGCTAGAATATAAATAGTACAAGCCAAAATGAGAAATTCCAAATACACATAAGCATGA
>CAVKOQ010000199.1:0-3207 GCA_963657995.1 bacterium | reverse complement strand
AGCAGTGCCTATCCGACAGATTGGACTATGGCAAGAATCCGGACAAGACGGAAAATGGCACATTTATCAGTTCCTATGCCTGTGAGCCGGAGACTGCCGACGCAGATTTCGCACCTTCAAAGAGAGAGTATTTTCAGCTGACCGGAGGGAAGCTCCCCTACAAACAGAAACAGAAAATCCGCCTGCGGGCGGTATTTTTGTTTTGAGCCTTTCCTGATCAGGAAGGTATTGCTTGCAAAAGTATGTCGTAGAATCGACACAGTAAATTAAAATACGGTTGATTTCGACGCTTTAACGGCGTTCTGTCTTGATGAAACGACAAGATTGTGGCATCATCTACCTTGTATTACTGCATCCAATTGAAGTAAACGGATATCCGACTCAAACGGGAGGTCAATCATGAAAGCAAGCTACAAAAAGCTTTGGAAAATCTTAGTAGACAAAGAAATGAGCAAAGGTGATTTACACAAAGCAACTGGCCTGTCTTCCAGTACAATGACGAAATTGAGAAGAAGCGAGGATGTTTCTATGGAAGCACTTCGGAAAATATGCAGTGTTTTGGATTGCAATATCGGAGATATTGTTGAGTTTGTTCCGGATGATGAGGTAGGTTCTCCCAATATCCATCCTGTGACAGAACGTCGAGAACAAAATGCATAAATAATATCAGAATTAAGAGCTTTATACGATTCGTTATACAGCTTCTTTGAAAGTGAGAGGTCAGAAAATGACAGATTTTGCTCCAGGTATGAGAGCCATCATTCGAGACGAAGAATGGGTGGTCAAAAAAATAGAGACAAACAGCCTTGGAAACAAGAGCTTATACTGCACAGGAGTTTCTCCGCTTGTTAAGGACAGAGAAGCCATCTTTCTTGCAGATCTTGAAGATATTCAAGTTGTGAATCCTGCCGAAGTGAAGCTGATAGCGGATACATCTCCATTCTACAAGAAATCATTATTGTATTTGGAAAGCCATTGGCGTCAGCAGATTCCAACGGATTCTAATTTACATATTGGGCATCAGGCTGCGATGGATTTAATGCCTTATCAGCTTGATCCGGCAAAGCTTTCTCTAGGACGTCCACGGCAGAGAATATTGATTGCCGATACGGTTGGTTTGGGTAAAACGCTGGAAGCTGGAATTTTGATGAGTGAGCTGATTGCTCGCGGAAAAGGAAAAAGGATTCTTGTTGTAACAGTAAAGAGTATGATGACGCAGTTTCAGAAAGAAATGTGGAACCGCTTCACCATTCCTTTGGTGCGCCTTGATTCGGGGCGTATTCAGAAAATCAGGGCAAGCCTGCCGTCCAACTACAATCCTTTTTTCTACTATGACAAAACCATTGTGTCCATTGATACGCTTAAGCGTGATGTGGAATATCGCACGCATTTGGAAAATGCATATTGGGACATCATCGTGATTGATGAGGCGCAGAATGTAGCGGAACGTGGCGACCATCAGGCACAGCGTTCTCGTTTGGCAAAGCTGTTGGCGGACAGAAGCGATACGATGATCATGTTGTCTGCGACGCCACATGACGGACGAGCAAAGAGCTTTGCCTCACTTATGAATATGCTTGATCCAACAGCGATTGCAGATCCAGAAAATTATACTCCGGAGGACATCAAAGGCCTGTGCATTCGTCGATTTAAAAAAGATGTGAAGGATCAGGTCAGTGGCTCTTTCCTTGAAAGGAAAATTACTTTGGAACGCTGCCAGGCATCCGCCAAAGAGGAATATGCTTTTGACATCTTTGCCGACATGCAGCTTGAAATGGATATAAATAAGTCTGGTCGAACAGGTCAGCTTTTCAAAACCAGTCTGGAAAAATCTTTGTTTTCCAGCCCTGCCGCTTGCATAAAGAGTCTGGACGAGAGACTGAAAAAACTTCGTAAGAAATATGCAGATGCGGAGATTAAAGACATTCGGTTGCTTTCTGAATTAAAAACAGCTCTTGAAGCGATTACACCGGAAGATTTCACCCGTTACCAAAAACTTCTATCGCTTCTGCGCGACTCAGAATACGCCTGGAATCCAACTGACACAGGAGACCGTATCGTTATTTTCACGGAACGCATTGAAACCATGAAGTATCTTGCTGCGCAATTACGGAAGGATCTTGGATTAAAGGCAGATGCGGTTCAGGAAATTTCGGGAAGCATGAGTGAAGCGGAGCAGCAGCAAATCGTGGAGGACTTTGGTCGTACCGAATCTCCGGTCCGGGTGCTGGTTGCATCGGATGTGGCATCCGAGGGACTGAACCTGCATTATCTCAGCCATAGGCTGATTCATTTTGATATTCCGTGGTCTTTGATGGTGTTCCAGCAAAGGAACGGTCGTATTGATCGTTATGGCCAGCAGAAACGTCCGGACATTCGATACATGCTCATCGAGAGCAGCAACAAACATATCAATGGCGATATGCGGATTATCGAAATTCTGGTTACGAAAGAAGAGCAGGCACTGAAGAACATCGGAGACCCTGCCATGCTTCTCGGCAAGTTTTCGATTGAAGAGGAAGAGCGTGTCGTGATGGCCGCGATCGAGAAGGGCGAAGATGCCGAGACCTTTGCACAAATGCTCGACAGCGGCGAAAAAGAATTTGATCCTTTCCAAGCACTGATGGAAGCGGTCGAAGAAGCGGAAGAAAAAACGGAAGCAGATTCTAAAATTGTAACAGACGAGACACTTTTCTCGGATATGGATTATCTCTATCAGGCGCTGCAATACCTGGGACAGACGGAGAGCCATCCTGTAGAAAAACTTTCCACGGTTTCCGGCCTCGACATAAAACTGACAGATGATATGCGTCGCCGCCTGAAGGCACTTGTGCCGGACGAAGCAATGCCGCAGGGAGAGACGCTGCGCGTTTCCGATGACAAAGCATTTTGCATGAGTGAAATGCGAAACAGTATGCGCAAAACAATGGATGAGTCTGCGTGGCCGACAACGCAGTATCTTTGGAAACTGCACCCGATTCTTTCATGGGCAAACGATAAAGCAGGACTGCTGTTCAAGCGCGATGAAGCACCGGTAATAGGATTGCCTGGAAAATTGCGGGATGATGAAATTATATATATTGTTTCCGGCAGTATGCCGAACCGTAAATCTACGCCATTGATTGATGTGTGGTTTGGACTTTTGTATCAAGGTGGAGAGTATATAGAGACACTTCCGATGACGGAAGTTGTAAGAAGAAGCGGAAT
>CAVKOQ010000198.1:0-3220 GCA_963657995.1 bacterium | reverse complement strand
ATGAAGAGTTTGCGGCGTTTGGCGTAAAGAATTGCCAGGTGGTACGATATGACTTCTGATCGGTATAAGTAGGAAGAGGGATAGGCTGGCCAATGTCGGCCTGATCGACAAAATTATAAAAACCAACAGAAACTTATACGGGGTGAAACGGGATTTGTAAGTGTGAGGTGCAGAAATGAACAAGCGTGGTCTGAGTGGTGGTACGGGGTCAGAATCCACCATCGAGTATTATAATGGTATTGAGTACGGCGTGCCGGAAAAGTCCGTTGGAAAAGGCAAAAAGACATCAAAATCGGAGTTCCTCAAATGGTTTATGCCATTATTGCATGCACTTCGAGATTTAGGAGGTTCAGCAACACCAGCAGAGACAAGAAAGAAAATTATAGAAAATGAGCACTTATCGGATGATATAGTAAACGAGACCAGGGGAAAAACAAAGGTTAACAAATTTAAAAATGATGTAGCGTTTGCGAGAAGCTATCTTGCAGAAGCCGGATATATCGACAAGAGTGTTAGGGGCGTATGGACCCTTACTGAAGCAGGAAAGACGGTAGAAATAACTGCGGAGATGGCATCGGATATTTTAAAAAAAGTTGCCTCTGACTACAGGAGTAAGAAATCGAATGCCAGCGATGCTCTTGCAGACAATGATATCAATACCGTTCATTACTGGCTCTATGCTCCGGGACAAGGCGCTGATAAATGGGATGAGTGCTATAAGAACGGCTATATGCTGCTGGGCTGGGGCGAGATTGGCGATCTTGGAGCATTCAGCTCCAAGAATGAAATGAAACAGCAGATGAAACAGGAGTACGGAGGCGGCAGCTCTTATAAAAATTCTGCGTATGCCACATGGCAGTTCGCTCATGATATTAAGATTGGCGACGTTATATTCGTCAAGAAAGGCAACAACGGCATTCTTGGTAAAGGTGTCGTCATGTCTGATTATGAATACGATGCAGATCGTGCAGATGAGTATTCCAATGTCAGAAAAGTGAACTGGACTAACAAGGGGGATTGGACGATCAACCATCAGTCTCCGCAGAAGACTCTGACCGATATTACGCCATATAGCGATTTTGTGCAGGAAATCAAGGATTTGTTTGAGGATGATGATATCACGGATGATGAACAGGAAGTTACCTATCCAGAGTACACAGAAGAAAATTTTCTGGATGATGTGTATATGTCGAAAGAGGACTATTCCAGATTGGTCGGTTTGCTTAGAAACAAGAAAAACATTATTTTGCAGGGAGCACCAGGAGTAGGAAAAACATATGCTGCTAAGCGCCTGGCCTATTCTATGATGGGTGTAAAAGATGTAGAGCGTGTCATGATGGTGCAGTTCCATCAGAGCTATTCTTATGAAGATTTTATTATGGGCTTCCGGCCGTCTTCTACAGGATTTGAATTGAAGAAGGGTGCATTTTACAACTTCTGCAAGAAGGCTGAAGTGGATAGTGACAACGAGTATTTCTTCATCATAGATGAGATCAATCGAGGTAATTTGAGTAAGATTTTTGGCGAGCTTTTTATGCTGATCGAAAATGATAAGCGTGGAAATGCACTGCAGCTTCTGTATTCGGATGAGAAGTTTGCGGTTCCGAAGAATGTTTATATCATTGGTATGATGAATACCGCAGACAGAAGCCTGGCGATGCTGGATTATGCCCTTCGTAGAAGATTTGGTTTTTTCCCTATCAAGCCGGGATTTGAGACTCCGGGATTTCGAGAGTATCGCATGGCACTGGATCATGAGAGGTTCAATAAGCTGATCAGTTGTGTGGAAAACTTGAACAGAGTAATTTCTACTGACGAATCTCTGGGTGAGGGATTCTGTATCGGGCACAGCTATTTTTGCAATTTACAGTCAGATATAATCGACGATAAATGGCTTTATGGCGTTGTGGAATATGAGCTGATACCATTGTTGACGGAATACTGGTTTGATGAGCCCATGAAGGTGAAAGATTGGAGTGAAAATCTAAGGAGCGCGATTAAGTGATACCGATACAAAATGTCTACTATATGCTGTCCTATGCTTTTGGGGTATTGAATGAGCAAGGCTATAAGAATATAGCCACGGAACGTTTTTCTAATACCGCTGAACTGATGGCGGCTATCCTGGAAAAAGGTATCGCAGTTCAGGTCAAGCGTGGACTTGGCAAAGAATATATTCCGCGGACGGAAGCATTATCCTCTCTGCGAGGAAAGATTGATATTGCAGAGTCCATCAAGACCCAGTCAATGTTGCAAAGGCAGCTGATTTGCACGTATGATGAGTTTTCGGTCAACAGCACCATGAACCGGATCATCAAGTCTACAGTCGAGCTTCTTCTTCGGTCAAATATATCGAAGCAGCGTAAGAAGAATCTTAGGAAGCTGATGGTGTATTTGGGTGAAGTGGATTTTATTGAGTTGCACACAGTGAATTGGAACGTTCAATACAATCGAAATAATCAGAACTATCGTATGTTGATTTCCATCTGTTATCTGGTAGTGAAGGGCCTGCTTCAGACTCAGTCAGACGGAAGCACAAAGCTGATGGATTTCCTGGATGAACAACGCATGTGCCGATTGTATGAAAAGTTCATTCTGGAATACTACAGGAAAGAGTATAAAAACCAGATTATCGCGAATGCATCGCAGATTCCGTGGCAGCTGGACAATGAGGAGAATTCATTGTTGCCGGTGATGCAGAGCGATATTATGCTTCAGCACGGCGATGGGATTCTTATTATCGATGCAAAATATTATGAGCATAGCACACAGTTACAGTTTGAAAAGCATACGCTTCATTCGGGTAATCTCTATCAGATTTTTACCTATGTAAAGAACAAGGAATACGAGCTGAAGGATAAGAAGCATAAGGTTGCAGGAATGCTGCTGTATGCAAAAACTGACGAAGAGGTGTATCCGAATAATGTCTATCAGATGAGTGGTAACCAGATTACCGTCCGGACATTGGATTTAAATCTGCCCTTTGCAGAGATTGCCAAGCAGCTGGATGAGATTGCAGAGGCACATTTTGATTTGCTGGAGGTGCAGTTATCATGGTTAAGAAGATTATGCGAGATTCCGTCTTTCTTGCACAGAAATCCGAGGATGCCACAGAAGCAGACCGGCAGGTAGTTATAGATCTGCTGGATACACTGAGGGCAAATTTGGATCGTTGCGTTGGCATGGCAGCAAACATCCGCGAAGGCAAAGTGAGAATGCG
>CAVKOQ010000197.1:0-3259 GCA_963657995.1 bacterium | reverse complement strand
GGTTAACCGGCCTGTGTTGATGCTGCAAGAGACGTATTATCAACATAAGCTCTTTCATATTGGTCAGGAGACATATAGTCGCAATGGCTATGACTCCTAACAGTGTTATAGAATGTTTCGATGTACTCGAAAACAAGGCTATAAGCATGATTATAATCAGTTATTTTGAAACGGTTAAGCCATTCACGCTTAATAAGTGAATGGAAGGCTTCGATACAAGCGTTGTCGTAAGGATAACCTTTATGGCTGTAGCTAAGCTGGAACTTCTCTGTGGCCTGTCTGTAGGCTTTAGAAACGTACTGACTGCCACGGTCTGAATGAAGTACAAGCGGCTCATCAATACGGCGTCTTGCCTTAGCTTTTTCAACAGTGTCGATAACGCAGGAGACTTCCATTGAATCGGAAAGAGTCCATGCAATAATTTTGCGGGAGAAAAGATCCATGATACTTGTAAGATACACAAAACCATCATAGGTCCAGATATAAGTGATATCAGTACACCAAACAGTGTTAGGATGCTCAGGGTTGAATTGTTCATCAAGTACATTATGCAGCTCCTTCGAGAAATCAGAATCAGTTGTTGTGGCAATCCAGGGCTTTATCCACTGAGCTTTGATACCCATGTGCCTCATGTATTTACCAACAGTGCGTTCTGAGATGGTTATGCCATCATTAACAAGCTCCTTCGTAATCTTAGGAGCACCATAGTTCTGATGAGATTTATCATATATAGCCTGAATCTTATCCTGAACAAGCAGTCTGCGCTGTTCAGTTGCAGAAGGCTTGTGAGATAAGAAAGCGCGGTAACCGGAGCGAGAAACGCCAAGTTTGCGCAGCATTCCGGAGGTGGAGACAGATATACCGGAAACCTTAGAAGCCTCCACCTTAGCAGCAACCTCGGTATAGACGGCTGTTGTCAGTTTTTGCCCAGAATGCCGATAGCTTTTTTTAATACATCGAGAGCGTCCTGAGTGTCACGGAGTTCACGTCTGAGACGTGCGATTTCCTTTTGCTCGTCAGAGGAATAATTGCCTGAACCACGAACAGGTATATCACCGTTATTAACTTGGAACTGCTGTCTCCAACGAGATAAGGTGCTTAACCCAATACCAAGGTTTTTACAACATTCCTCCAGCGTAAGATCAGGATGTTCGTTAACATAATTTACAGCATTGATTTTGAATTCTTTGTCATGCTGTTTGGACTTAGATACCATGATGAGATCCTCCTTGATTAAACTATTGTACTTTATTTTCAGGAGATTCTCATTTCAATTTGAACTATTTATATACTAACACCAAAGTGATGATCTTAAAAAGTTGATAATTAACTATCCAGAGAGGTAGATCATCAATTAAGAGAAGCAAATAGATGGAAGGAATGCATATGAGTGATAAGAAAATAGAACAAAAGAAAAAAGATGCCTACATAAAAAGAAAAAAGGATATGAATTTTCAAAGCGTGGAATCTATGCAGTCCGTTGTTAATGTCGTTAATGAGGCGGCAGCCGCTTTAAATGATAAAAGACGTACCATTAGAGAAAGTGCAATACCAGAGGTGCTTGCAGGTGCTTTGGGAGCAGGAATTGGTGGAGTTGGTTCATTTGCGGCGCTGTATGGGCTTGGTGTAGTAGGCTTATCAGCTGCAGGTATTACGTCTGGCTTAGCAACAGCAGGTGCAATTGTTGGTGGTGGAATGGTAGCTGGAGTATTTGTGCTTGCAGCACCAGTAGCGGGGCTTGCTGCCGCAGGCGTAGGGGTCGCATCACATTTAAAGAATAAGCAACTGAGGCAGGAAAAGGAACGCCTATATAAGGAGGCATTGAAAAAACATGATGCCATAATAAAAGCAATGAAGGCAGAGGCGGATGCAGATAAGGAACGTATGGAATATCTCCAAAGTCTTAATATTCTGCTGCAGCAAGCAATCAAAGACTTGAGACACGATCTGGGAATCGTGGCATAAGGTGAGGGAGAGCATTGAGCAAATTTAATTTAAATAAGCTGGCACCAATGTTAAACAAGGTTGGTGTGGGTTTGACAAAAGCCGGAAAGGCAGCGGCGGAACTTGTAAGTGATAAAAATTTCCAGAAGGGTGTGTTGACCGCTTTGCCAGCAACAGTGAGTGCTTTCTTTTTAATCAGAAAATATCAAAAACAGACGGAAGAAAAAGAAAAACTGTACAAGGATGCTCTTGCTAAGCACGATGCAATTATAAGGGAACTGCATGGGAAAGTCGAGATTGACAAGGAACGGCAAGATCGGCTGTTATCATATGATTCACAGTTGAAGAAAGAAATGGATAAATTGCAATCTGAGATACAAACACTAAAAAGCCAGATTGCTGAACTTGAGGAAAAGAAGGCTGACGATGAGTAGATATAAATATTCTGAAACAGAACAGCAAATCAATGATGTTCTGAAATACCATGATGAAGAACTGAAAAAAATCAAAGCTACGCAACCTTCTACATTTGAACTTGATAGCAGAATTCAAGAAAGCGAAGATCTGCTTCGAATGCTGGGATATACAGAAATGCCGATACTACCAAAGCGAGAAGAAACGAAGAGAGTGATGGTGGTACCTTCATGGGAAGCTTTACGTATTGAGGCAGAGAATGCTGTTGGTAAAGGAAATGCACTCGAATCACTCTTCACGGAAGCTGAACTTCAAACAAATGCCAAAGAAATCCGTATGCTTAATGAGGAATTTGATCAGCTTCATCATTTAGACAAATACGATATTGCAATCAGTGCCGTTGCAGGGATGCTTGCAGCTACTGTTGATATTCTCATGGTAGGCATTCCACAAAAGACAGCAGAAGGCTTGAAAGGCGGCCCACTCTCAAATTATGTCAGGGAGTGGTTTGACAAGAGATTCCCTGCGGAAGAGATGGAAAAACTGGCTAATTCAAAAGTCAGTAAAGTGTCATATGATGCACAGGACAATAGAAATACTACTATACATGTAGAAGGACTATCTGCATATTATCATCGGCTGCTTTCCCTTGGGCATGATCCTTTGCTTGGTCTTGTTTTTGGCGTGGCTGACATTCTAACAGGAAGAATGACTACGATTGATAAAACGGGGAAAATTGTGTCCCAGGTTATGGAAAATTATGCCGACCGAAAAGAAACAGATATTTTTGCGGCTATAGCAAAACAGATTATACATTTCAAGTCTGATGTCACAACCTCAATGGGACTTCCGGCACCTTTGATGGGATTATTTAATTTACTGCAGTTTGGCAGTATTGGAG
>CAVKOQ010000196.1:0-3285 GCA_963657995.1 bacterium | reverse complement strand
GTTTAATACAATCCAATGGGCGACCAAGTGAACAATGGGTTGCAATCAAAGTATTTACTTTTTCATCCATTATTTCCTGTAACAGAGATGGAATATCAGGAAAATGGTAATAAAACGTATTCCGGTTGATATTACAACAGTCTACAATGTCCTTTACTGTAATTTTATTCATAGGGCGTTCTTCTAAAAGTTGTGCAAATGCCTCCATAATAGAAGCTCGTGTTCGTCGCATATTAACCTCCACACCATTCGGCCTGATTCAGTATAAATTACCTGACAGTTTTGTTCTATAACTTTACTACAATGGAATTATAACAAAAATTGATTTATAAGACAAGAAAACACCATCAGTAGTAAACACTGATAGTATAGGAGGAGTATGCGAAAAAAACGGACACATCAACGCTGCTGGAAGTGGTTTCCTATCGGCGTGGTACTATTATGTATGCTTATATATTTTTTTAAAGGACGATCTATTTCGTGGCAGGATCTTTCCTCTCTGATGCCGGAAAAGACCTGGCAGGCTGTTTTGGTTTTCTGGGGGTGTTATGCTGTAAAAAGTCTCAGTGTATTTTTTCCTTTGCTGATTCTTTATGCAGCTGCTGGACAGGTCTTTTCGTTACCGACAGCCTTTATCGTTAATTTGACAGGTCTTATAATTTGTGAAACGTTGCCTTATTTGATTGGAAAACTTTTTGGTACAGACCTAGCAACAAAGTTATGCCGAAAATATCCGAAACTGTCAGTGATGGAAGTACTGCACCAACGCGGTAGTTTGGCTTTTGCTGCGTTGAGTCGTGCAGTAGGGGTTGTGCCAGGAGATTTGGCAAGCCTCTATTTTGGAGCAGTAAAATTGCCTTACATTCCATATCTTTTAGGAAGTTTACTGGGATTGCTTCCTAGAATGATCGCGGATACCTTGATGGGCAAAGGCCTTGGAGGAACACTGTCTCCAGAACTGTTGATCGCATACGGAATCAGTGCTTTCATTGTAATTATATCTATATGTATTTGCCGCAGACTTTTAAAAGAAACTATAAATCACCGAAAGGAGCAAGATAATGAAAACAGCAATCGTAACAGACAGCAATAGTGGTATCTCGTTGGTGGAGGCAGAAAAAATCGGTGTTTTTGTGCTTCCTATGCCGGTTATTATTGATGAACATTCTTATTATGAGGGAACAAATTTGTTGTCTGATCAGTTTTTTCATGCACTGGCAGAACATCGAGCAGTCTCTACGTCACAACCTTCCATTAGCGATGTGACAACTCTTTGGGATCAAGTGCTGTCCGAATATGATGAGTTGGTATATATCCCCATGTCCAGCGGTCTTTCTTCTGCTTGCGCTACGGCTATAATGTTAGCGAAAGATTATGAAGATCGAGTTTTTGTTGTAGATAATCATCGTGTTTCTGAAACACAGAAAAGCTCTGTAATGGATGCACTGGCACTTCGAGAGGCTGGTCTTAGGGCGCGGAAAATTCAGCAGGAATTGGAAAACAGTGCTTTTGATTCCGTCATATATGTTGGGGTAGAAACTTTAGAGTATCTGCGTCGTGGAGGACGTATTACTGCAAGTGTCGCAGCCATCAGCACAGTTTTACAGATTAAGCCACTTTTGAAAGTTACAGGTGAACGATTAGATGCCTATGCAAAAGCACATGGTACAGGTAATTGTAAGAAAAAGCTGTTGGAGGCGATGCGGCATGATGTAGAGAAATATGCTGAAATGTGGGATATTGATATAGGAGTTGCCAGCAGTCACCAGAATATTGATGAAGCAGAAAAATGGAAGGAAACTGCAATAGATACGTTCCCACAGTATCATATATCCAATAGTCCGCTGACATTTAGTATCAGCAGTCATGTGGGGCCGAATGCATTCGGAATGGCCGTGAGTCGAAGACTTGCACGTTCAAAAGGAGAACTTTAAAATGAATCGTTCAGTTGCATTTACTATTCGTAAATTTACGTTAGCTCCAATATTGGCAGCATTTATGATGATCTATCTATATATCGTTCAGCCGGAAGTTTTTGGTTTTATTCTCATACCAGGAAATATTTCTGTGCTGATTCGGCAATTACTTTTTTTGTCGTTATTTCCATTATTGGCCTATCCCGCACAGCCGTTAATTCCAGCTTTTCGTGACAAAGGCAGAGATGGACAGAGGCATTTAGCGATGCTCGTTGCTTTTATTGGCTATCTTTTGAATTGTATTTTGAACAGCTGCACTCACGCACCACGGGAACTCCAAATGATCGGGTGGGTTTATTTACTGTCCGGTATTATGATTTTATTGCTGAACCGTCTATGCGGATTTCGGGCTAGTGGTCATGCGGCAGGTGTAGGCGCAGTAATAGGTATTCCGGTTGTACTGGGGCATCCCAGTGCCGTGATAGTAAGCCTTCCCTTGATGGTTGTAGTTTGTTGGGCTAGTATTACAACGAAACGACACACGATTCCGCAGTTTGCTGGAGGCTTGTTAATTCCAATAGTATTAACTATGTTATTGGCTTGTATGTTCTGAATGGAATCTTAATTTAATCCTTATCCACAGAAAGATTTTTAAGCTAAAAGTGTGTCAGTTTCGTAAGTAAGATGTGACCGCATATTATGACTGACGAGTGAAGCATAATATTATAAAAATAGCTCGTAAAATTATTTATATACATTGAGATTCTAAAACTGCATTGTGTAAATAATTTGGGAAAATATTTATAACTATATAGTGTAAGAGCTGCTATACGACAGCAAAAGAAAAAAAGTCGTCGTACAGCAGATATATCAACACGCCTATTTGAAACGGCGGCTTTGGTTTTCAGAGCCGCCGTTTCTTTGCGTTTATACAAACCAATGACGACTTGCAGGGACACGGTAGCCGGTTGGAGGTTATTTTTTCGTGTCTCGTTTGCGTTTTCAAAGCTCGCATGACCTACATCAATTAAAAAAAGCATTGTTCCTCCTCTGGGCAAGTATAACGTTGTATCGGCATTATCGTTCCATGTAATTGAGTATAATAGTGACTATTCTTGTTGCGCCAGTTTTTCATCGCGGAAATCTGGCGCTTTTTGTTGCCATTTTTTGGGAGATGATCCGGTTGTCTGCCGGTGTCGTTCTCCGCCTCCATTCGATTCACCTGTCAATCACCCGTGAATCGAAATGGAGGTACATAATGAAGAAAATTAACCTTCGGGAACTTTATCCTGATGTTTATACAACAGACTTTTTTGTAGATGTGACAGAGGAAGTAATGGAGACTATTCGAGCAGCTGAACGTGCGGAG
>CAVKOQ010000195.1:0-3295 GCA_963657995.1 bacterium | reverse complement strand
GATTTTAAAGTAACTTGAGAAAATGTGAGGCATGTGCTATAATAAAAATATAAAGTTACTTTAGATTTTCTGGAGGTCAACCATTATGAAAATCAAGGAAATCTGTGCCAAACTACAAGTGACCTATCCCGGACTGTATTGGTTGCTCGAGGAACACAAAAAGGAAATCGGAAATCATGCTATTAAAAAGGAAAACGGCCGATGGCAGATGGATGATGAGGTTGTTAATATCCTTTTACGCATACAGAAACGCTCCAAAAAGGTTATTGTGGAAAAAGAGCCGGCGGATCCACACGCTGCTGAAACCATCAGAGGCATGCAACTTGCGATTGATCAGTTGCGCGAAGAAAACGAAAAACTGAAATTAAGGGTGAATCAAGGGCTGTATCTCCATGATGCAATGGATAATGTACTTCAGGACTATGATCTCCCGCCTGAAGTACAAAGAGCAATTGGGGTTCAGCTTAAATACTTCGTTGAGCATATTTCAGAGCAGGCAATTAAAAAAGAACTAAAAAGGTTAAAGAAATCGGACTTAATTTAAAGCTACTTTCAATTAGGCACAAAAGGATTCAACAAAAAGCTGATATTGAATCCTTTTTTTTGCGTGCATTGGATAGATTTGTATGTAGAATTTTGCTAAACTGGGAAGGAATGTACAGAAAATAATTCCCGGAGGAGCAATGAAAAAGATTACTGTTACTTTAGATAATGATATTTGGGCCCTTATAGAACGCCGACTTGCTGAAACTGATGAAACGATACAGGATTTTGCAGTTAATGCGTTGCGAGAAAAGCTTATGAAGTCAGAAAATAAGAAAAAAGGAAAGTTTACATTTATTGATTTATTTGCCGGAATAGGTGGCATGCGCTTAGCCTATGAATCGGTAGGAGGTAAGTGTCTTTATTCTTCAGAATGGAATAAATACAGCCAGCAGACCTATTTTGCTAATTTTGGTGAACTTCCGGACGGGGATATTACCAAAGTGGATGCCCGGAGTATTCCTACTCATGACATTCTGGTTGCCGGCTTTCCCTGCCAGCCGTTTAGTATTGCCGGAGTTTCCAAGAAGAAAAGCATGGGAAGAGCTACTGGTTTTGAAGATAAAACGCAAGGAACACTTTTCTTTGACGTTTGTCGGATTTTAAAAGCAAAACGGCCGTCGGCTTTTATGCTTGAAAACGTAAAAAACTTAAAAAGTCATGACCACGGAAACACTTTTAAGGTTATCACGGAGTCTTTAGATGAATTAAATTACCAAGTGTTTACTGCTATTTTAGATGGGCAGGGGTTTGTTCCCCAGCACAGAGAAAGAATTCTGATCGTAGGTTTTGATAGAGAACGCTTTGGGAACGATATTAGTTTTGATTTTAATATAACCCCTGTAGAACCGAAGCCGATTCTTTCTGATATCCTCATGGACAGCGTAGAAAATAAATATACGTTGTCGGATAAACTATGGGGGTTTCTACAGGATTATTCGGAAAAACATAAAGCGAAAGGAAATGGATTCGGCTATGGGTTGGCTCCCAAAGATGGGATTACAAGAACTCTGAGTGCACGTTATTATAAAGATGGATCCGAAATTCTGATTGAGCAACCAGGGCAGAATCCAAGAAGATTAACGCCGAGAGAATGCGCTCGATTAATGGGCTATCCTGATTCTTTCAAAATTCCCGTATCGGACACACAAGCCTACCGGCAGTTTGGAAACTCCGTTGTGGTCCCGTTAATGGCAAATGTAGCTGATTTGGTTGTACAGAAGATGTTTGAGATGGCAAAAAATCAAGCAAAATAAAAGGCAATGGTGATTGCAGATGTTAGAGCAAAGCGAGAGAGCGATCAAATCTGTTAAGGAATCAAGGATGAGTTTTTGTAAATTTCTTTCTGCCAACGATTCTGGCGAGACTGGCGGACATCAATCCGGGATTCTTGTTTCGAAAAAAGCTTATTCTATGATGTTTGATGGCGAAATCCCTGCAACAGGGATTTTCAAGCGAGAAGTAAAGATCTCGTGGCCGGATGGATTTGTTACAACCAGCAAGTTTACATATTACACGAGCAAAAAGGAATTGCGAATTACTTCTTTTGGCCGTGGATTTTCCTTCTTGCGTGCTGATCAGACTGGATCCCTGTTTGTCTTTACCATGCAGGATTTCGAGGACTATACCGGTTTTTTCCTTGACACAGAAGATGATATTGATAATTTCCTAGAAGTCATGGGAATAAGTGCCACAGAAACAAACGATCTGATTCAGTTCATGCCAGAGCATGAACTGACCGAAGACGAGCGGTTGCAAAACTTTGCGGCTGAACTTCTCGCTGCTTATCCAGATTTTCCCACAACCGAACTTATGTCTGAAAGTGCCCGAAAATTATGGCAGGATTTCAACAATGGGGTTTCGCTAATAAAAAAAGACCCGGATAAGCAACTGGTCGGATGGACCGATCAGGAGTTCAGACTATTCCGGGCCGTCGAAAACGAAAAATACAAAAGCTTTTTAAACCATGGATTTTCGTGTGTTGATGATTTTGTGGTGATTGCAAACTCGGTACTCAACCGGAGAAAGAGCCGTGCTGGAAAGAGTCTTGAACATCAGCTGGAAGCACTATTTGATGGGCATTGCTTGGAATATACAGCTCAGGCAAAAACCGAACTGCGTAAAACGCCAGATTTTATATTTCCGTCACAGGAAATGTATCATAATCCAATGTTTCCAGCAGATAAGCTCATCTCGTTAGCTGCAAAAACAACATGTAAAGACAGATGGAGGCAAGTCATAACGGAAGCCGCAAGGATTCCGGTGCACCATTTATGTACGCTCCAGCAGGGAATATCAGCAGAACAATTAACCGAAATGGCATCTGAAAATGTGATTCTTGTTGTTCCAAAGCAGTATATTTCATCCTATCCTTTATCCGGAAGAGATAAAATATGGACTATTCAGAAATTCATCGCTTTTGTAAAAGAGAAGGAAGGTATACGGTAGAGGTGCTATCATGAAAATTACGTATCCCGCTATTATTGAACGTAACAGTCGATATTCCTTCTCATGGATACATTGTGCTGATTCAGTCTGATATCAATCCGGCAGATACCGGAAAATGTTAAGTAACTTTACATTTTAGCCGCAGTTAGAACTAGTGATGTAACTTCATTTGGGCTTCATTTTAAAATGATTACCCTTCCAAGCACGTGAGATATAGGTATTTCCCCTATATCTCGACTATCGACACTGTGATTTCTATTATCCCCCATCACGAACACGGTACCTTCAGAAACCGTATAGCGTT
>CAVKOQ010000194.1:0-3350 GCA_963657995.1 bacterium | reverse complement strand
TTGATACCCAGGAGACACTGAAGGGTTATTACCATGTTTTCCATCAGATCCTCAGTAACCACTCAATCATGAGTACCTGTTAATTCGTTCCCATTTCTGCAATAATCATCTCAAAAGAAAAACATGATTTCGGGCGATTCGTCCAATTCGTGTTTCCATACTCAAGGAGGAGCATTCATATGAACGCTAGGCAAAAACTTCGCCAGGCCCGTCTTCAAGAATGGGCAGTTCGCTTTGCTGAGCAGAAGGCCAGTGGCCTTACTGTCCGGCAGTGGTGTGAACAGAATGATTTTTCCGTTCACGCTTATAATTACTGGAAACATCTTCTTAAGGAAGAAGCTGTGAATCAGGTTCTTCCAGATATTGTGCCAGTTTCCATCCCAGCTATTTCTAGCATGGATACTTCCGTAGAAGTCACCCAACCTATCATTCGCGCAAATCGCTCGAATTGCGCAATTCGGCCTAATGTCTCTGATGTAACGATGCAAATCAACGGTGTTTCCATTAGCATAGATTCATCAGTTCCTGAAGGATTTTTAAACAAGTTGATCAAGGCGGTTTGCCATGCTTAAAGATGCTAATCATAGTTACTTTACCGGTGTTTATATTGTCTGCGGTTATACCGATCTTCGTTATGGAATTGATTCGCTAGCAGCTATCATCGAAAACAAATATCATATGGATATTTTTGTTCCTAACACACTGTTTCTTTTTTGTGGAAGATCTTCAACTAAAATCAAAGGGTTGCTTTGGGAAGGTGATGGTTTTCTCCTTCTCTATAAGCGAGTTGAGTCTGGTTATTTCACATGGCCACGTTCTTCCTCAGATTTGAGATCTTTATCTGCGGAGCAGCTTAAATGGTTAATGCAAGGCTTTGCCATCGACCCATGTATCCACGATGTATCACCAGAATATTCTGCATAACATCAGTATTCTTTTGTGCAAAACAGAGAACTTTTTTGACATTTAAATTCTTATATTTTTTGTGCTGTGCACAGCTTTTAGAGAGTTTTTTCATAACGCAGAAGCTCCCTGAAAGCTCTATACAGCACAGTATCTTTTTAAATTTATTTTATTTCTATCTTTTATTTATGTTCGATTCCTGCCATTACAGGCGTAGTCATTTTTACCTTTGTCATTTTTGCGCTCTTACGCACAGGGTATCGCATATACATCGATTTTGATATAATAGTTGTATCAATTCATATGAGGTATTTTGTAATGATGCAGCTGTCAGATGAACAATTAAATAACCTGGATAGAACAGCCTTGATTCTCCTGTCTTCTTCCTTGCGAGACCAACTTCAAGCCCTTCAATCGCAGTTGAATCATGCAAACGCCCAGCTTTCTATCAACAACCAGCAGATTGAACTCCTGACAGAGCAGATCCGTCTTATGAATCAGCGGGTTTTTGGTCGCAAATCAGAATCAGCCGCTTCTCAACAAATCGACGGTCAGCTTTCTTTGTTTGATTGTTTTAACGAAGTTGAGTTCCTAAAAAAGGATTCGTTAAAAGAGCCTGAAATCACAGAGGTAACCATTAAATCCTTCAAACGGAAAAAGTCATCCGGAAAGCGCGAAGAAGATCTTTCCGGACTTCCGGTGCACATCATAGAGCACAAGCTCTCCGATGAGGAATTGGCCGAGAGATTTCCAGACGGTTATAAAGAACTTCCTGAGGAAGTATATCAGCGTCTTCATATCATCCCAGAAACTTTTATCGTAAACGAACACCATGTTCATATATACGTTTCTAAAAAGAATGACGGTACAATCGTAAAAGCACAGAGACCAAAGGATCTTTTTCGCAATAGTATTGCCACTCCTTCTCTAGTTGCTTCTATCATCAATGGAAAATATACCAATGCCCTACCGTTAGATCGGCAATCAAAAGCATACAAATCTAACGGTATTCAGTTGTCTACCAATACAATGGCTAACTGGGTGATAAAAAGTGCAGAAATGTATCTTTCTCTTGTCTATGATCGTCTTCATGACTTGATTTACGATAGTAAAGTTATACATGCCGATGAAACGCCGACTAAAGTCATGAGAATTGAAAATGCCAAGATTAAGAACGGGAAGAAAACCTATATGTGGGTTTATCGCAACCGTCCTTTACGAAACACGCATCCAGTTGTTCTCTTTGACTGGCAGCCATCCCGTCGCTCCGATCATCCCAGAGCTTTCCTGAAGGACTTTTCGGGAACGGTGGTTACTGATGGATATCAAGTCTATCATAAACTGGGCAAGGAACGTCAGGACCTAACAATTGCTGGATGTTGGGTGCATGCCAGAAGACGTTTTGCTGAATTTATCAAGGCTATGGATGAAAAAACGGTAAGTCAAACCGTTGCTCAGCAAGCGTATAACATGATTACCGAGATCATGCACATTGATAATACTTTTGATGATCTTTCGGTTGCAGAACGAAAAAAGCAGCGTCAACTTATTCTTTCCGAAAAAGTGGATGCCTATTTTGCATGGGCAAAAGAAAAATACTCTCGTTTGCCACATAATAGCAACATTGGAAAAGCCTTAGCCTACAGCATCAATCAGGAGCAATATCTTCGAGTATTCTTATCAGACGGACATGTTCCAATGGATAATAACTACGCCGAGCAAGCAATACGGCCTTTTACTATCGGTCGCAAAAACTTTGTTTTAATAGAATCTTCCAATGGCGCAAAAGCAAGTGCTATTCTATATAGTCTGGTAGAGACAGCTAAGGCAAACATGGTCAATACCTATGAATATTTTAATCTGTTGCTTACAGAAATCCCCCAGCATATGGATGACAAGGATCTTGGATTCCTTGATGATCTTCTTCCGTGGTCACCAAGAGTTCAGAAAGAATGTCCAAGTAAATACAAAAAATCTTGATTTTTAAAAAACATATCTAATTCTATAAAGTAGGCCTGAATCCCGTAGAAATACGGGGTTTTTTATTGGTTGGTACTCATGATTGAGTGCTTACGCCTTCGGTATGGAAGCCTGCAAGCAGTATTACAACACCAGATATGTCCGTATGCCGGACTTACTCATGGATCTGGACATTGCACGCACTGAAGGGAACTACCGCAAAGTTATGACAAAATATTCCAATCCAGTGCTTCTCATTCTGGATGAATGGATGCTTCTCAAACCAACTGATACAGAGCAGAAAGATATCTTTGAGCTTCTTCATCGGAGACGTAAGAAATCATCCACTATCTTCTGTTCACAGTATGTATTCGGAGAATGGTATGACCAGCTTGGTGGAGAAGCAAGTCCTCTGGCAGATGCCATCATCGATCGTATCGCACATGACAGTTATCAGATCAACATCACAAGCATTGATGCAGAGCATG
>CAVKOQ010000193.1:0-3454 GCA_963657995.1 bacterium | reverse complement strand
AGTCTGTAGTGGACTTTCACCACCAAGTTATTACGCATGCCGAGCACACCAAAAAGCGCCTGTCTGCAAAACGCAGACAGGCGCAGAAGAATTATAAAGTCTACTTATATGATTTCTGTGTTCATATCTATACTCGGAATGTCCCAACGGAGGAGTTACGCTTTTTTTAGTTGGTGCAGATCATGGATACTGTGAAAAGGCAAAAAGTACACGGCGATACCTCCTCGGTTACCGCCGTATCCTTAAAAAAGGGCGACTTTACCACACCCTCCGTTGATCCAATTTTTCAAAAGGAAAACGGCGGCTTGAAATATGATATTTCAAAACCGCCGCTTGATTTTAGCACGCAAAATCGTCATCGAATGGCGGTTTCATGTGTTTGGACTTTATTAGGGTCTTTCACTACCGTCGCACTGAACTACTCATCCCAACATTACATATCACTCTCCAGCGCAACATGCAAAATCATTTGATGGTAGTATAGTCGTCAGAATTACATAATTATTTTTCCGAAATACATCATCTCCCAGAGTGCTGCGTCGGTAATCTTATCGACAAGCTCTCCATTTACATATTTCTCAAGAACAATATTGCCTGTAAATCTCACATAAGCACCGTCAAATCCAGTCGCCGAAACAGCCAGACGCATCACAGGCGGCAATTGATCTGCTAACTTGTGCGACACAATAGTCTTGTCTCTGTTGTAGGTAATCTTAAAACGGAGCCCTTTTTCTTCGTCAACATAATCGTATATAATATGATTATGGAACGGCTTTCCTGTTTCTGGATCAACCTCAACATCTGTTGCTTCAAAAGTAAGTTTTGTCGCATCATCATAAAGATTGCCTTCGGGATCAACAAGCATGTATACAGGCGTTGGTACATAACCATATTTCTTTTCACATGTGATGTAAGAGGAAATCAATGTGTAATCCCCGATTTTGGCGCGCCCCCAATACCAATCATGGAAGACGGAGAGCATTGAAACATTGCTCCAGTTATGATCGTGATACCCATGACCTGTATAATGGAATTTTTCTCCATCTATTGTAATATCGGCAACAACATCGCCCTGCGGAACTGCCGGCAGCCATGACCAGTATTCTTCACCATCGCCGAATAGCCAATGTCCAGTCTCAGGACGCCATGACGGAAGAGTAGCTGTAAGTGTCACATCGCAATTGACTCTTTCGTTTTCAAAATGAATCTTATACTCATGCAAGTCACCAATGAAATAGTTTTTACCAGCATGAATATCACACTTCTCTTTTGAAAAAACAAATTCTTCCGGAGAAGAATCAACCTTTTCTGAAAATGATCTTCCGTCAGGCGTATTGAACTCAAAAGTAGTATATGGTGCAAAATGAGCAACACCAGGATTCATGTCATCTTTTGAATGAATAGCGATGACCAGGTTAGCGCCATCATTCAGGTGGGAATCGAAATACCACCATTCATAAGTCCCGGGTTCTCCGTTAATACGGCAGCCGTCTTCCCACATAGCAACATCGTGGCGTTTAAGATTTAATCTGCGATAATCTTCATCGGAGTTTGCAATTTTAGCTGGTACAATCTCCAACGGTGTCCCATCGATCTTAGATTTCAGGGTATCAAGATTTTCTTTGATCTTTTTAACATTACTGTCTACTTTGTAGTCAGCTTCAGCCTTCTTTTGCTGCATTTTTTCGTTCATAAAGATACCTCCTCGTATAAATTGTCATCATTTGTGGTTACACAAATGAATCTGCACATGTTTATATAAATGCTCACTTGCGCATTTTGTAGTTTTAGTATATAATTCAAAAAGAGCAATTGCAAGTAGCAAATGAAAGAATGCACACATTGGTCAATGTGTGCATTGCGGGAGGACTTTTATGGGCATAGTCGTAGAAAAAGGAACTGTATCGAGGACAAAAAAATGTATTATAGAAGCATTATTTGTGCTGATGGGGCAAGACAGATTTGATGATATAACAGTTACGCAAATTACTCAGGAAGCAGATATTGCACGACGCACTTTTTATCTGAACTTCAACTCTAAATATGAAGTCTTGGAATGCTATATCAAGCTATTATATAAAGAGTACCTCCAAATTGTATTGGGTGGCGGCGTTCGTTCTTTTGAGCATGATGCAATACTGTTCTTTGAATTTTGGAAAAGTCATTCAGAAGTCTTATATTTATTGCAAAAGAATGACCGATTTACCATACTGCTTTCAGAATTTGAAAAAATTTTAATCAATACGGAACATTTTGACTTTTCATTCTGGCAAAGCAAGGGGATAGATAAAGAGAAAAGAGATTACATTGCTTCTATATTATCAGCGATCCTTTGGCGTGTACTTGAAAGATGGGTAAAAAATGATATGAGAGAATCGGTAGAAGAACTTGTAGGAATATTTACGAAGGTAGTTATTTAAGTAATCATTTTTCAAAACGGCATTTCAAATTATACCTCAAAACTATTTATGGGGATGGGGATGAAAACGGAATAAGCAATAGCCTGCCGCATTTTCTCCTGCGCCGAGCGGTACTCGGTATAAAGAGTTTTTTCGCGCCGCCAGTTGGCGGCGCTTTTCTTTTAGTTCTGCAATCTTAGGCAGTTTCTCTCATTCTGAAAACGCTCATGTTAAAGCCTTGGTTGGGCGCGATTTTTGAATAACGGACAATTCATGTTCCATGCACATGCAATCATAGGACCTCCACAGGTTATATGTGTATAATGATTTATTTTAGCTAATACCATGAATATACAAAGCATATTCCAAAAAGAAGGTGAACTGTAGAATGTAATAGGGTGATTGAATATGCCTAAAAGAGCTAAGAAAGAGAAGCGCCCTACTGCGAAAATCGACTTCAAGCCGTATGGCGCAGCAATCAAAGCTGGGCGCACAAAACAGAAAGAATCCCGGAATAAGGCAGCCGACGCGCTGTTTATTTCGCCGCGCTATCTTGCCAACATCGAGAATAAGGGACAGCATCCCAGCGTACAGGTATTCTTAGAGCTGATGTCCCGCTATCATATCTCCGTGGATCAGATCCTTCATGGCGAAGCTATGGAGGGCAAGTCTACGGAGCGTATGCAGTTTGAAACCCTGTTGGACGAGCTGACGGATGCTGAAATCAAAATCCTCACGGCGACGGCGCAAGCGCTGCTGGACGCAAGAACGGACAGCGAGGAAGAAAATTGAATACGGTATAAGGAACGCTATGAACAAGTTGTTCATGGCGTTTTTCTTTTGAAAAAAGTTTGCCTGCGGTTTGCCAAATTGCGGCTGTGCCGCCGTTGTAGTAGTGAGGGAGATACCGTAGCAAGCATAGGGAGTGTAGCCACACTCCCGAAAAAGCACCTGTCTGTGCTTTGCTTGTTGGGATAATCCCAAGCCCTTATTCAGAGCGGAAAGACTAACTATTAAAAGTCAAGTCCTAAAATGAAGATTTTACAAAAAATCCG
>CAVKOQ010000192.1:0-3535 GCA_963657995.1 bacterium | reverse complement strand
TTATGTGGAGTAAGTTGTTATGTAGAGTAAAAAGAAAAGCACTGAAAAAATCAGCGCTTTTCAATGCTCTCTAATTCAACTTCTCAACATAATTACTTGCTAAAGTTCTTCAGCCAGTTTGCCATATCATCCTCAATACTGTGGCCACTTAAGTCTGAGGATACGTCTGGCAAAGAATTGTCAGGCTCTGGCATCGGAATCTCGGCCTTGGATAAAGCCTCCCTCTTCAAAGCTGTATCAGCTCTGGCATATCGTTCTGTCGTATTCAGATCAGAGTGCCCTAGGATGTCTCTGATGTATACGATGTTATTTCCAGCCTGGAGCATGTGCATCGCTTTTGTATGACGGAGTGTATGTGGAGAGATTTTTTCAGGGAGCAAGGTTGCATCTTTTTCCCTTGCGATCTCCACATATTTATCCAAAATATATTTGATTCCGGAACGTGAAAGTTGTCCACCAGACCGATTGGTAAACACATAACGCTCTCGGGAATCAGCTAAATTTATATTCCACCGACGTATGTATTCATTGAGATATTTTAACGTCTGTGGAAGTAAGGGAACAATTCTGGTTTTATTTCCCTTGCCGGTTATTGTTACGATGGGAGGTGCTTCAAAGCGTATATCTTTAAATTTAAGATTTGATATTTCACTTACTCTTGCACCTGTATCATAGGTTAATGCGAGAAGAGTTAAATCTCGAAGTCCGTCACTGGTAGATGAATCAGGTTGAGATAACAATAGTTTCATCGCATCAACCGAAAGGTATGTCATTACTGGCTTAGGAGCTTTTTTCAGCTTGACGTTGTAGGTTTCTTCCGAAAGTTTAAGAAACTCAGGATTCTCTACTGCAAGCCATTTACAAAAGCTGCGAATGACAACAAAACGTTGATTTCTGGATGTCTGACTGCAATTTCGCGTTTCTTCCAGCCATCTTGCAAATTCAACAATAAGATCTTTGGTCAGAAAGGACATATCCAGTCTTTCAGGCACCATCTTCTTCTCTGATTTCAAAAATGCAATAAAAAGAGAGAAGGTATCCCGATAAGAAAGAATGCTGTTTGTGGAAAGTCCCCTGTCACCGGGAAGATACGCTGTGAGATATTTATTCAGATAAAAACCGAAGGTCTCCGAGTTATATTTCTTCATCTTCAGCCACCTCCGGGAATACTTCTGGCAGATGCAACTGCATACTGTCTGAAATAGTTTTCAGCCTGTCTTCCGTCAATCGAATGTACCTTTCCGTGGATTCGATTCCAGCATGGCCGAGATAAGCAGACAGGATTGGGAGCGAAACGTATAGGTCCATTCCAGCATCAGACATTTTATTCATCGCATTTACAGCAAAGGTATGTCTGAAATCATGCAGACGCGGGCCGCGAAGATGACCTTCATACGGGATATGACTCAGTTCCAGGATCTGTCTAAAGCATTTGTAAACTGTTTCTGGAGTGAGAACTCGATTAGGATGGTAATAAAAAATAGGGGCGTCTGGCTGAATGATTGTTGTTTGGTATTCAACATATTTCTTCATAACAGCTGCTATGGACGGACTCATCGGTAGCCATCTGTCTTTGTCGAGTTTTGCATGCCGTATTGTGATGATATTTTTTTCAAAATCGACATCATTTATCGTCACTCCGAGAGCTTCTGAAATTCTCGGACCGCAACTGTAAAGAAGTCTGAAAAGAACAGGAATACATCTATGCCGATTGGGGTAAAAGCTTATTGGCTGAAAGCTATCTACTGTAGTCCAGATTGACTGTATTTCTGCTTCAGTAAATATATGAGGAACAAATGCTGTACTTTTGGGGCATCGGATATTCGGGATTCGCATCTGCTGATAACCGAGGGAAAACATGTATTGCGCCCATGCTGTCATAACTCCTGCGTGGTTTTTCTTTGTTTTTTGGCTTCGATTGTCATTTTCATAGATCCAGTCATAGATTGCATTTTCCGGGAGATATTCATCCGGATAATGCTCTGTACAGTATCTTAAAAAGTATCGCAGTGTTTTTTCTTCACTTTTATACTTCAAGCCTGTTGAACGCTTAAATTCAAGGAAGGAGGTTAAAAAGTTTGACAATTCAACCACTGGTATCGGTTTTTCTTCATTATTCATAATCGGGCACCTCCAATGAGCATTGACGCAGTTTTTCGATATCGATCTGCAAATAAGACTTTGCTGAGTTTGAATCGACGTGCCCCAGAATGTTGCTAATTACATTCACCGGGACATTTTTCTCCAAAAGTCTGCTTGCAAGACTGTGACGAAGGGAATGTAACCCATGTTGTCGAGTATCCGGAGCAGTAATTCCACTGCTTTCATAATACTTGTTGAACATATGATAAATACTTCCGTTCGTTAGCCTTTGGTAGGGCAAAGTATGCTGAACAAAAAGTTCATTTGCGACTGTCTTTGGTCTGCCATTCATCCAGTAATCGATAACGGCTTTACCTATCTGCTCAGGTATTGGGAGTGTTAGCGGCTCGCCAGTTTTCTTCTGAACAAGGCTGATGCAGCTTTGATTCCAATCAAAGTTTTCGATTGTGAGATTGATGATGTCACTTGTTCTTAATCCAAGATTTGCAGCAATGGCCATAATGGCATAATCCCTTTTCCCAACAGGATTTGCCCGATCGATTGTATTCAGCATCTTTTCGATTTCATCCTCGGCCCAGACTTTGTCAATTTTCGCCTTTGCATAGTAATGAATTTTAGGAACAAAAGCGGATAAATCTGTAGAAACAACCCCTTGCTTGAAGAAATAAGTCAAGCTTCTGCTAATTGTGCTTTTGCTGCATGCTAATGCGGACTTTGAATAATGAGCCATTGTTTTAAAGTAGTCGTATATATTGGCTGCTTCTATTTTTTCTGGGGAAATATCCCGGGAATTAAGAAAAGTCACGAATCGGAATAAATCTATTTCGTGCTTTCTCAATGTTGAATCTGCCAGACCATTGGACTTCAATTCGTCCAAGAATCCCTTACAAAGAGATTCATAACAATCTGGCCATTCGATCTTAAGACCATGTGTAGTCTTGGGAACAAAACTATGCAGCATGAAGTCAGTTAGGGCTTTTATGGCTCGTGTCTTTTGCTGCATGTAGGGAGTTAATGTCTCCCCGTTTAATTGTGTTTCTCCCATGGAAACATGATATTTTTCGAGCATATATTGCTCTGCCAATTCGGCACTGTAGCATGATATTCCTTTGCTTATACCAAAGTTGTATATGCTACGCCAGGTGCGCATGTAGCAGGTGACCGTAGTGGGAGTGAAACCATTTTCCTCCATATGATCCCTTGCCATGCGCATTAATTTTGTGAACTCAACGTCACTGTACATAGAATCACCTCCATGTACAGTATAGAAAAATTATGTTGAGTAAATATAGACGAGTCATGTGAAATATGGCTCAAGTTGCTATCTTTGGGAGGTATGGGATGTTATGACTCTACATAACAACTTACTCCACATAACTTGTTTCCACTTGCGAAAGCGGTAGCATGTTGCCGTTTACCAGATAAAGATTGC
>CAVKOQ010000191.1:0-3537 GCA_963657995.1 bacterium | reverse complement strand
CACTTCCACATCTTGAATCCTTTTATAACCTGTATTTCAAGGCAGATCAAAAGATAGTCATGATGTTTCCGATGAGTCACGAAGAGCATATACAAGGGATGCTACCGGCCTGGATATGCCCTGATTGTCTGCAAGTGAAGCCGGGTGAAGAGGGTGTTGAGGAATGTGTTAATTGCGGTACGGAAATGGTATCCGTTATGATTCCAAATCCGATCAAAACATCAGGGAGTAAGAATCATAAGCAGTATGTGTGCCCGTGCTGTGGAAGCCGCCGTGGTCTTTCTCTGATGGGTGTTCGAAGCGCGACAGAAATCAGTGCAAGTATCTCTCAAATGTTTGCCTCCAAGTTTAATGATGATAAGAAAACGCTCGCTTTCTCTGATAATGTGCAGGACGCTGCACACAGGGCAGGTTTCTTTAACGCGCGTACCTGGCGCTTTGGTCTTCGGACAGCCATTCAGAAATACTGTATGGCATTTGGTGCAGGTAAGAATCTTGCAGAATTTCAAGATGGTTTTCTGAAATACTGGCACGAACATATGACCAATGAACAGTTTGTCAGCTTCTTTATCGCTCCGAATATGACGTGGATGCACGCTTATGAAGACATGATAGAAAAGCGAAAGTTTGGCGACGACAAGCGCTCTCGAACTTTGATGTACGAAGTGGAGCAGCGCATCAAATACGAAATCATGCTGGAATACGGTTTGGCCGGCAGAATTGGACGTACTCTGGAAAAGTCCGGTTGCAGTGTGCTTTCCTTTGACAACGAGGATATTTGCCGGATTGCAGATGCGGTTCAAACACGGACAGTGAATGAATTAGGGGTATTGACCAGTGAGAGTATTAATTCCTTCCGCTGTATGGTTCTTGGATTTTTGAATCGTATGCGGATGAATGGTGCGTTTGCGGACAAGATATTTGATGAATATACATTAGCCGATGGGAAGAACTACATGCTATCCAATGAAAGAAATCGTTGGTTACCGGGACTTCAATCGGGAAGAAATACGCCTCGCTTTTTAGCAGAAAATGTCGGCGGACATACAAATTACAATTATGATTTGCCGGGATACGGCAAGTATGCTGATGGAATCGAGCTATGTTGCAATGAAGTGCTCGTAGAAGAAAGCGTTTTCAGAAGCATAGGGAAATACATACTGGAAGAGGCTGTGAAGCGTTCAGTTATAACAGTCGTTCCATCTTCTCCGGAATACAAGGTTTACGGCTTGAACAAAGAACATGTATTTGTCACGGATGAAGTGGTGCAAATGCGATGTGATAAGTGCGGCTCAGTATTTGCTGTCTCAGCAGAAAATGCGGAGTTTTGGAAGGATGCGCCTTGTCAGCGGGCAAGTTGCGACGGAACTCTTTATGTCTACGAGACGGATGAAATCAACTATTACGGTCGTTTGTATTCGACCGGAGATTTGGCCAGAATTAACGCAAAGGAGCATACGGGCCTTCTTGAACGACCGGATCGTGAACACCTTGAAATTGATTTTAAACGAGGAAAAGATACGCAGGAGCTGTGGGATCCCAATGTTTTATCCTGTACCCCTACTCTTGAGATGGGTATTGATATTGGTGATTTGTCTACCGTGATCTTATGCAGTATGCCGCCTGCACAAAGCCAGTTTTTGCAGCGTGCAGGCCGAGCAGGACGTAAGGATGGTAATGCATTGACATTGGCTGTTGCTAATGCAAGGCCTCATGATCTTTATTTCTATGCAGATCCATTGGAGATGATTGCAGGCAATGTGACACCGCCGAAAATCTTCCTCCGTGCATCGGCAGTGCTTGAACGTCAGTTTGTGGCATTTTGCATGGATTCCTGGGTGAAAAAGGGAATTCCGGATGGAGCCATTCCGGAAAAAGTCGGTGTTGTTTTAAAGAAATTGGACTCCCGACCGGAAGATATGTTTCCGTTTAATTTCCTGAATTATGTACAGAGTACATTGTCAAGACAGCTTAACTCTTTTATGCAGATGTTTGCTGCATACCTGGATGACAGTGCGAAAGAAGAGTTGAATGCATTTGCAAGAGGAAATGGTTCGGATGAAAGTCCTATGTACATCAAAATTCTGGATGCTTTTGAGAGCCTTAGAAAGCAGCAGGATGCATTGAAAGCCAGCGTAGATACGCTGAAGGCGATGATAAAGGAACTGGAAGATAAGCCGAAGGATAGTTCCTATGACGAAGAAATCAAGGAATTGAAAAGTGAAGAGGCAGCACTTCTGACGGTTCTTCAGGAGCTTGGGAAAAAGAATATTTTTAATTTTCTTTCTGATGAAGGATTGCTGCCAAATTACGCATTCCCTGAAGCAGGGATTATTCTTCGCGCCGTTCTGTACCGTAAAGAAGATCAGGACGCACCAGTGCAGAAGAAAAAATATGAAAAGATGGTTTATGAGTACAGTCGTAGTGCGTCTTCCGCCATCAGCGAATTTGCACCTAATAACAGCTTTTATGTAGATGGACATAAGCTGACAATTGATCAGGTTGACCTGACTACATCACAGACGGCAAGATGGAGACTTTGTCCGAATTGTTCTCATGCGCAAATTGAGGAGACCGGAAGAAGTGCCGCAGCCTGCCCGCAATGTGGAAGTCCTGCCTGGGCAGATGCAGGACAGGTTCGCTCTATGCTGAAAGTTCAAATGGTATATTCCAATATGGATTATACGAAGAGCTTGATCAGCGATGAAAGTGAAGAACGTACCAATGTTTTTTACTGCAAGCAGCTCCTTGTTGATGTAGATGAGGATCACGATATTTCCAGTGCTTATCGAATGGATAATGAGGATTTTCCGTTCGGATATGAATTTGTCCGCAAAGCAACACTGAGGGAAATCAATTTCGGTGAAAGTGATATGACCGGTGAAAAACTATCGGTTTCCGGTGTTGAGGATGTTCGCAAGGGATTCAAAATATGTAAATACTGTGGAAAGATTCAGCCTGATGCAGGAAAACCTAACCATAGCTTTGCCTGCAAAACGAAAAAGATGCCTGTCCTTTCACAGGCAGATGCATACGAAGAGTGTTTATTTCTGTATCGAGAGTTCTCGACAGAAATTTTACGGCTTCTCGTTCCGGCAACTACTATGGATGCAACGAATGTCAAGCTGGAATCGTTTGTTGCCGCGTTTATGCTGGGAATGAAGGAGTATTTCGGTAATGTTGATCACCTTAGAGCTACGGTAAGTGAGGTTCCGGTTCCGGATGCTGATTATCGTAAGCAGTATCTGGTGATCTACGATTCCGTTCCCGGAGGTACCGGATATCTGAAGCAGCTGATGCATGAAAAAAATGCATTGATTGAGATTTTTGAGAAAGCACTTCAGGTAATGGAAAACTGTTCCTGCAAAGATGATTCACAGAAGGATGGCTGCTATCACTGCTTGTATGCTTACAGACAGAGCCAGCAAATTGGCAATATTTCTCGTTCTACTGCAATCCGACTTTTGAAGTCCATACTTTCCGGGAAAAATCATATTGAGAAGATCAGTAAGATTAACGATATTCCGGTGAATCCTC
>CAVKOQ010000190.1:0-3541 GCA_963657995.1 bacterium | reverse complement strand
TTTCTAAGCTGCTTAAAGCCCAAGGAATTAAAAAATATATCTAATCATTTTGTTTTTGTAAGCTATAAAAAAGGAGAACGACGACTCGTTGAAAAGAAACGGACCTTATTTACCGTAAACAAGGTTGAAATTCCTATTACAGAAATTGAAACTGATAACTATAATGCCGTATACGATAAATTAAATAAAATACTACCTGGAATTTCTGCCTCTCGTATTCGTGCCACAAGAAAAATTGTCAAACGAATTGTAGATGAAAGCGTATCTTCTGACGCTGCAGAATCAATCATTGTTGGTATTGATGATTTAGATAGTGTTGATATCTCCAACAAACCGTTAGCCATTGCTATCGGATATCGTGACAATATTTTAAATAAAATAGGATATGGCATGGTTGAAGTTGAAACTATTATGGAAGATATTCTATACAACAATAAACACTTAGATCCTGAAAGAATGTGCTTAGATCGTTTTAAATCTATTTCGTCGACACTTTTAATACCTGTGTTTAAATACGTTAAAGATTGCCCTGTAGAAATTCCAAAAGAAAGCAAACTTTATAAGTATATAGCTGCTCATGAAACCATTAATAAGATTATCTCAAAATCTCAATTAAAAGCAATTGGCTCTCTTCCAAAATTAGAATCTAAGGAGAATATACATGAGGTCATAAATGCTCAAATTACATTTGATAAAAAAGCAGGGGTTTTATTAAAAAATATCGCTTTATTAACTGCCGACGAGATCCGACATGAATGTAAATTTTTATTTGAAGAGGCTTCTGGAACTAAAATATCTTCAACTTGTTTTAAAAGATGCGTCATGTATTTAGATTATATTGAAAATTATAAAGAAAAAAGCTAACGAACTCTTTCCTAGTATCCACTAGAAACATCGCCAGCTTTCTTCCTATCACACTTTGACATTAATTATGTCGTAATTTTCATTGTTAGTCACTTAAGTGACTTATCGCAACGATAATACCACATTATCAACATATTGTCAATATTCAAATTTTTGTAAAAACAATAAATGCAAAACCGCCCAGTGCTACCAACACCGAACGGCTTCACATAGATTTTCTCTTGCAGGATCACTCCCAGAAGATATAAATCAACTTGAACACTTGAATTATATCATTCTTCCGAACGCCCTGCAAGGGGTGTATTTCTTATACCCACCAAGGAGGATGATATCATGGCAAAAAAATCAACCAAACACCGTCTGCCGTCCGGCTCTGTCCGGATCCAGGCGTATGATTACACAGATGATAGCGGCAAAAAACACTATCGCAGCTTTACAGCACCGACGCTGGCAGAAGCCAAGACAATGCGAAGTGAGTGGCAGCTGCATCGCAAGGACAAACAAGAGGCTGCCTCCAATCTAACGATCCAGAGTGCAGCCCGAAGGTATATCGACTCAAAGGATGGCGTCCTCTCTCCAGCCACCATACGCGGATACGAATCCATTTATAAAACCCGTTTTTCCGGACCGTTTGGACAAACCAAAATCAATGACTTAACCAGTCAGCAGGTGCAGATCTGGATCTCTGACATGAGCCGAGATCTATCTCCAAAATCAGTCCGTAACATCATCGGACTGTTGATGCCAACCCTGGAAATGTTTGCTCCAGATCGACATTTTAAGATTCAGTTGCCAGCCAAAAAGAAACCAGAACTGTATTGTCCTTCTGATGCTGACATTAAAAAATTGCTGGACAGCATCCAAGACGATCCAGAGTTAGAACGTGCCGTGCTGTTGGGAGCTTTCGGACCGTTGCGCCGCAGCGAACTCTGTGTTCTTACCGACAAAGACATTACGGGCAACATGGTCTCCATCACAAAGAGTTATGTCCGGGGCAAGGATAATGTGTGGTACACAAAGGTACCTAAGACTTATGCCTCCTATCGCACCATCCCCCTTCCGGATCCGGTAATTGCAAAACTATCCGGTATCAAAGGGCGTCTGTTTTCATCCACCCCGGACACCATCTCGCATCGTTTCAAACGAGCGTTGGCAAAGGCTGGGCTTCCGGATTTCCGTTTTCATGATCTGCGGCACTACTCGGCAAGTATCATGCACGCCATCGGTGTTCCGGATCAGTATATTCTGCAGCGCGGCGGATGGAGCACCGACGGCGTAATGAAAACTGTTTACCGGAATGCTATCGCAGATGAGTCTGTAAAACAAAATGACCTTATCAATAAACATTTTGAGCAAGTATCACACGAAATATCACACGATGCCTAAAGATCCTTTAAAATCAAGGGTTTTTGGCGGGTTCAACTCCCGTCTGGTCCACTTAATTAATCAAAAACAGCTCCGAAGAATATTTTCTCCTGGGCTGTTTTTTCTCATCCATTTACATCTGTCAGAAATCATCTAATGCAGCATCTTGTAATTCATCGTAATTACTCTCCTTAGCGATCCTGGAATATCTGAACAATTGCTTTGACAATCGCCACCAGCACATTCCACATTCTTTTTAACGGGCTTTCATCGCTATCAGATGATGATTCTTCATCAGTAATATCTGTTGTATCATCTTCGCTTATCTCATCCGTACGAAGGACAATCTGTACACTATTAGGTTCAGGATTTTTTGAAGATGTAAATGAAATCTTCTCTGCTTCCGGATCCATATTGAGGAAATTGTTTTCATCCTCAAACTTATCAAGCTGCTCGTCAAGAGTATCCTTCATATCCGAACCTGCATCTCTAACTGCTGATATGTTATCAATCATTTTCATATTTTTATCAAGTATGCTTTCCATACCCTGAAGAGTTGCCTTTGTTCCGGCATCCAGTGAATCACCAGCCGAAATAAGCGTATCATTTAATAGGCTTAACATATCATGAGTTGATGTAAGTGCCTTTGTCAGACGATTCATAAGTTCTTCAGAATCTGAAAGTGAATCCAGCATACTCGGCACATACTTATCAGTCGTATCGATCAGAACGCGCATATCATCTAAAAGATTAATAAGTTCATCAGTTGAGCTTTTAAGGGCCGACAATGTGGATCCTGTTTTATCTGTTATAGTACCTGCTGTTTTAAATGCACCATTTACATTGTTTACAACAGCTCCGGCCGTCTGCTTAACCTGATCAGCCTGTGCCAGTATTCCCTTGCTGGCTGCTATAAGGCCTGCCACAGCATCAGTATATCCGGTAGATGACAACGCACTTATGGCATCTTCCACATCATCCTCGGCATTTCCGATCTCATCTTCCCAGCTAGCCTCGTTCACACCACCACTTCCAGGTTCTCCAGACGGTCCTTCTGTAGAAGTTATTGTAGAAACTTCGTTTCCAAACGAGTTTACTTCTGCATCCTGAGCATCTGAGCTTACACCGCTCTGATTCGACTTATTCTCGTCTGCTTTGTCTGTATCTGCCTTATTTTCATCAGTTTTATCTTCAGAACTTAAGTTCTTATCTTCTGATTTTGTAATTCTCTTAAGCTCTGTGCCATTAACCGCCTCAAGACTTTGGTTCAGACCATCGAGTTCCTCTTCAGTCAATGAAATAGATGATGTTC
>CAVKOQ010000189.1:0-3552 GCA_963657995.1 bacterium | reverse complement strand
TCTTCCTTGAACTCCACGTTCTTAGACTCTCCTGCAAGGATTTCTTCCATGGTCATACTGACACCTCGCTTTTCGTTTCCTTTCGGACATTTTTTGTGGGACAATTCAAAAAATCGGACTGTCTGCCATAGCTTGTCAGGTAAACGCCCTTTTGTGCGCGTGTCATAGCTACATATAGTAAACACTTTTCGGATGTCAATGATTCAGTCTCGGAAACTGCATCCGTTCGATTGATTGCGGCTGGCAACGGAATAATTCTGTTGTTGACTGCAACTATAAATACATATTTGAACTCCAATCCCTTTACTCGATGCATCGTTGCCACACGCACCCCATCAAGGCTTCGGTCATCGACTTTATTCCGTTTGATAGCATAGGAACGTATTCCTGCTTTCGTAAATAATGAGAGATAATCATCAACCAGCTTTTTAGTACGAGCTACTATACAAATATCCTTAAGTGCAACACCGCTGTCACCCAAACTTTTTATTTCGTTTAGAATAAACTCAAATTCCTGATTTGCTCCCGTAAAATTTCTGATAATCGGTTTTTCGCCATGGGTTAATGACTGACATTTATCGCCTAAATCAATATCTTCGTCTAAATCATCAAAAGATATTCCATTCAGCAGAGCAAACGCCGCTTTACGAATCTCTTCTGTGGTTCTGTAATTGATTTTCAAAATGCTGCTACGTCCACGCACATTAATTCCACATTTGGATAATGTAGGTCGGTTCCTGTAAATACGCTGATGGGAATCACCAACAATGAAAATATCGTTTTTGTGCTCCTCACCGGCCAGAGCACGAATCAAGCGATAGGCGTTATCACTGAAATCCTGTCCTTCATCTACAATGATACTGATATAGGTTGGTTTTCTTGAGGAAGATTCCAAAAGTTTCGTGCATTCATACATAGCTGTGTTGATATCTCGAACCTGGTTTTCCTTCATCAGATTCTGATAGCACTCAAACACCTTCCAGACTTGCATCCGCTTTTTTCGATCAAGTCTGGTGCCACGGCCATTCCTTGTTGCCTTTACATATTTTTCTAAAGTAAGCGCCTCCTGTGCGATAACAACACGGTTCCATTCTTCTTCGTAGAAGTTTTGTTCAAATGGCAAATCTTGATTAGCCAGTAAGATTGCCTTTTCCCATAGAGGCGTAATCTCCTCATCGTATCCGATTTGCGCCGAAAATCCTGACTCTCGCATGAATTGATTGACCCATGCATCGAGATGAATCACCTCAATCCTGCGAAGCTCATCCACCGTACATATTTTTCGCAGATTCTCTCGAATATCTGCTGCCAGATTTGCGGTGAAGGTGGTCATCAGAATCCTGTCTTTTCCCTCACACTTAGCCGATAAAGACTTTGCTCTATGCATAGCTACTACCGTTTTACCGGTGCCGGCACCACCAAGAATTCTTGCGGGACCGGAATATTCCTTTCCGACAATCTTTCTCTGGGTTGGATGTAGAAAAACGCGCCACTTTTCAAGTGGTTCTGCCATAATACGCCGAAGCTCATCCTCTCCTTCTACAACAACAAAAGATTTAAGCGTAGACGCAGCCTCCAGTGCCGCAGATAAGTCCTCACCTGCTGATGTGCCTCCGCGCTCCTCTGTCGCAAGTTGGAGCACTTCATCCATCGGTATTCCCTCTGCAAGCCATGATAGATATTCAAATGCATCCTGCGGAATAGAAGATTTTGCTTTATAAAATGCTTCCTTACTTAACAGACTGTGGATAAATGGCAGCTGAACCTCCGGCACGCCGAGTACCAGTAAATCCTCATCTTTTGCTTCTGCAAAAAGAGCTTTTCGAGGAACCTGTGCAGGCTCTTCCACAACCATTTGTACATCAAAGACCTGAATAGCACCGGTCTTTGGATTGACTTCACAACGCTTACGAGCTGCCCATTGATAGGCTTCGTCATGATGATCTACCCACAGAAGCAGATAAACACCCGTTTCCGGTTGACGAACAACAATTCCTCGATAGGTATCATCAATCCGAACAGAATATATCTTTTGGTCTACTCCTTTACTGAGTTTCTCGTAATTGATCCCAGGAGACATGGGGTTATTGCGGAATTTGTTTACAAACTCCGTTACCTTACCCTGGATTTGGCGTGGCAGTTTTGCAAATGCCGTCAAAAAATCGGAAGATATCGCAACCTTGGTTACTTCATTCATTTGCCATCACCTCCAAAAAGTTTCATTGTGTCTTGATCTGATACATCCAGTAAGGATAGAATTTTCCATCCAAGTGCTTCCATTTTTTCACGATCAGCACTTTGCTCTTCTGTCATAAAACCGAGCTTTTTCTCGGGCCAGGCAATCTCTATCGTTGCTATGACCTCGCCAGCTTCACCTTCAATCTCATATCCGATGTTATCCTCATCCGGTGCAGGGATGCCGGAACTGCTTGCAAGCTCAGCGAAGGATTTTGCTTCATCATCAAATAAAAGCTTTAAAATACTCTGCCATGCGTCTTCAGATGCCAAATTATTTGTCGATGTTTCATGCTCTGTATGATGATCGGATGTAATAGGCAAAGCAAGATAATCCATGCGTGTTAATCCTGCCGAAGAAACAGCTATGAATTTTTCGCCAAATTGCATCACATTAAAGAAACGCCAAAATCCGTTCCATTCCTGTTCATATTTGTCGGTCCGAGCATCAATTTCGTCCTTTAAAACTGCACACACGCTGACCGGCTTATTTGCTTTCAGCTCAGAAGCAGCTATACCCGCATGAATTGTAAGATGCGAATTAGAGCTTCTCGGAACCCAATTTCCAAACGCTGTCCCCGGAAATACACTTTCCAGATCGGTAAAATGAGTTTGCTCATTCGCAGCATCCACAAACAGCTTCCAGACACCGTAGGCAGCCTCGTTTTTCATCTCTTTTGGATCAAGCAACGAAAGACCATAGGCAGCAGCATGCGCCTTGAATATATCCTCTGCATCGGAGTGTTTTAAATATTCAAGCAACAGCTCAAAGGATGTGAGCTTAGCAGGATTGATTGCCGAGCCCCCCAATTGCTTCACCGTGTTTTGATACATGGTTGTGCCAAACGGCATCTTCTCGGCTGCAAGAGTTTCTGTAAAATAGTCTCCCTGTACTGCAAAGACATTCTGGACATCCTTAAAACTCAAAGCCCAGACATGAAAATTCCCACTGCGACGAATCGCCTCGCGCTTCAGAGTATCATCCGTCACAATATCCTTATGATAGAGAAAGCCATCCGTAAATACAGCAACAGGCTTGTGATTTGAGTCCGAAACAGGCCAGAATACGAAATCCGGCTTGCAGGGAATAGCAACCCCGTTACTTGCATCAAGGCTTACCTGTGGTTCCACTTCCCACGCAATATCTCCAAACTTCAGGTAATAGCTGTGTTTGCCATCACGCAGTATATCCTTTACATTGTCAGCTCCCGCTTTCAGGCGGATAGCTTCCATAAACCGAAGCTCCAGCTCACTGTCAAACAGAGGATTCACCGGAATATCGTTAATCTTACTGATCTTCTCAATATGATTTTTCCC
>CAVKOQ010000188.1:0-3566 GCA_963657995.1 bacterium | reverse complement strand
CTGGACACCAGTTTTGATACAATGAGTATCGAAGCGGGTGTCCAGTTTCTTTTTGCAAAAGTCCCTATTTGCAAGGGTTTTCATATACCCTTTAACGAAAGCAGGCTCTATGGTAACCGAGAAATGGTCACCATAGAGCCTTTTTGCATTTTTGCCTATGTACTTTTTAATTATAGGTCTGAATGGTGTGCATTGGGTTCAGAGGGATAATTAAAAGGTGCAACGCTTACGGTGCGACCACCCTACCGTTCCGAACCGCAGCGTGGGTGTAGAAATCCAGAGAAACAGTAATGTTCAAAATGTGGATATCCTTAAAGAATGCAAAATCATCTGCCATACCAAGTACCAGATTGATGTCACGCATACCACCGCAACTGTAAAAAGAATTTTGTCATTTATACTATGTAGCCAATTTTATTAACACCGATTACACCTCGGCGCAGAACCGTAATATCAATCGTCTCGTAAGACGCACGACCGATATTGGCTGCGGGTTGTGTGCGAGGTACTGCCGATGTTTTTACTTTGGCTCTGCCTACGCTCACTGTTTCAATCCCCATTTCCTTGAGAACTCCATCAGGCAGTTCATAATTCTGCTCTACCAACCCGAAACAGGTAAAACCCGTGTCAATGCAGAACGAAATTAGTTTATTCTTTCCGATGTTGTAAACTACTGCCAGGGAGCAGCCAAGCAAACTACCGATTGCATAGCCAATACCAGGCAATTCGGGGAATAGTGCCTGGGCGATGATGCCGCCGATCTTCATAGAAACCAAATAGCCGGAAGATACTACGAGTGTATCTACAAACTGCATTCCCATTTCAGCGGCGGTCATCTTACCGGCTGCGACCTGGATGCTATTCTTAATTGTGCCAAGTACAACCGTAACAACCACACCAACGACTGTGGGGTTCGCATTTCGCAGAGCTTCTCCGAACAAGCCTTCCTGGAGAGCCATTTGGACGCCATAAGCGATAGAGCCTCGCAGAAACGCCTCTCCGCTTGTAGTGATCACCTTGCCACCAGACTTCTTTAGCTGTGCCAGATCAATTTCTCCGTGTTTGATGAGATAATCAATTGCCTTGTACAGTTCCGGCACCAGTTGAGTAATGGCAGTAATTGTGGCCGCTGTCAGTCCGGCTTTGAGCGCCTGATCCAAGTAAGCAATCCGAACCTGGGAAAGTTGTGCCTCTTTCGATATTCCGTGCTTTGCGGGATCAAAGCCACCATCCTGAGCTTCACGGGCTATTTCCTTTGAGTCTTTTATAGACAGTTTGTGGGATTCCACACCCTCCCCATCGGAAACAGTACCCACCAAGTGTTCTCCAGTTTCGGTATGCGACGCAGAAACATCGGGTCTGGTGAGAGAGTCCTTTCCCGCACGCCGAACAGCCCATTTCCCGGCCTCCTCAAGCTGTTCATCAGCAATGAGTCGTTCCTGTCCGTGATATTTGGGCAAACGAGTTTCAGGGTCTAACACAGCTTGATAGGCTTCTGCATCTTTGGGTGTATTGGCATACTTCAGACTGTACTGCTTACCAAAGTTTGTGCCGATATCGACACTACCGTAACCATTGTCCTGCAGAGTGAATGCTCTATGCGCAGACCCTTGCCGGATAGCTTCTAAATTGAATGTTCCCGCATGGAACTCCTCCGCAACATACCCTTTGAACTGCTCAACGCCCAAATGCAGATGCGGATGCTCGTTGATGCTTCGCGCCAATTCATCGATTGCTGCATTTATTTCCTGGATGCGGAGGTTCTGGGCGGCAATGCGCTGATTTTGGGCAGCGGCGGCAGTAAAATCCGCATAGGCGCTTTGACCTGCAAGATCGGCACCGAGCAGTTTCGCCATGAAGTCCCAGCCGTATCTTACATCTTGTAATTCAGCCATTTTCTTCACCTTCAGGCGTTCATGAACGTCTCAAGCCCCTCATTGTACAGACAGATGACCCCATAGAAAAGCATTTGACGTTCCATTGCTTTTTTGTTTTTGAAATTCTCCTCAGAGAAAATCATTGCTTTTGCGCTTAAGTCGGCGAAGGTATCACCGATTGCCTCACCAGCCTTTTTGAAGAAACCTTTGCCTCTGGCAAGGATACCCTTGGTTTCGCTTTCGGATTCTTGCTCGGCAGGTTCATCCGCAGTTTCCTTCACAGGAACGAGCCTCGGCTTAATGGAGTCTTTCACAGACTGTGGTGCGGGCAGCGCCGCCAACGCAGAATGGAACTCTGCGTAGCTTTCAATTGATTTGATTTCGCTCGGCTTTACATAGATGACAGCCTGGTTGCCCGCCCACCCGAAACGGACTCCATGCTTTTCAAATTTTACATCGATTACGGGAATAAGGGCATCGACACCCTTAATATCACCCACGAAAAGAACCTTTGATGTGATGTTGCCCGCCTTTTTGTTTGCAAGCCACACCTTTTCTGTCCAGGTGACAACATTGATGCTATTGTCCCTGGTTCCGGTGATGGCACCATCAGCATCATCCTTTGTTTCAATCAGTTTTTTTATTTGGTTTGCAAGCATCTCGTCTCTGTAAACGACAATGAGTGTTTGGGGTTCGTAAAACATAATTTACCTCGCTAACTTTGTATTATCTTTCTATATACTCGTTAATTCACGAAAACAATATGCTCCCTGCGAATTTGAAGCACTTACCGCCAATCGGGATCAACAGTATTGTCACGCAACAAACCAGGCCAAAACAGGCCATGATGATTGCCAATGGTAGTTTGACAAACAGCCAAATGGTCGCAGACAGCAACGCTCCTGTAATGTAGAAGCCAAGCCAGAATAGCAGGCATAAAATTGCCAATGTAATAATTATTTCTATCATATCCGCTCCTTCGATTATGTCTTATAGAACCCATTTTCGTCGGGTAAACCGAAGCAAGTATTGCAAACGGGATTAGACGAGTCCTCAAGCAACTTTCCGTTTTCTATTTTAAATACGCGGTTGATAAACGGGAAAATTTTGCAATGTGACACCATGACTATGATTGCATTTGGGTTTTCGCGGTGGATCTCATTTAACAGATTACTAATCTGCCGAACAGTCTTCATATCAAGGTTATTAAGAGGCTCGTCTATAAAGTAAAAATCCAGATCCTCAAACAGGCAGACATCAGCAATAATTGATATTAGTCTTTTCTGCCCGCCACTCAACTTTTGTATTTTACTTTTCAGAGTCACTTTCGATCCTTCCGGAATATAACGATTGAATATCCCATCCACAATGACCCTGTCGGCTTTGGAAAATTTTCTTCCGATTTTTGCTTCATAAGAATCGTATAGGATATCAGCTACTGTATATCCATCCAACGAATCATAGTCATCTTGCTGCTGAAGATAGGCTATCTTCCGCCTCTGGGCTTGAAGCGCCTTGTCATCCAATTGCATAATATCCACACCAGAAAACAATATTTGACCGGATGTTGCTCTATCACGCATTTCCATACGAAGCATGGATTTTAGCAATGTGCTTTTACCTGTTCCGTTTTCGCCGGTCAGCAGAATCACATTACCGCTGGAAAAGACCGCATTGGCTTTTTCCAGG
>CAVKOQ010000187.1:0-3571 GCA_963657995.1 bacterium | reverse complement strand
CGTTCTCTGATAAACGCTTCAAACTTTTCATCATGGACCATATCATGGATTACACCAATTACTTCGGCATCTGTATCAATCTGATTAAGCGACGGCTTAAAGTCGCATTTACGATCTCCATCTATTCGCTTACGATGCAGACACCTGTAATAAAAAGTTGAATTTACCTTACCACTTGGATATTTCTTGCGTCGAACAGTTCCAGCAAGTGATGCACCGCAGATTGGACATTTAAGCAGTCCTGCGAGCAAATGCTCATGATCAAGGTCGTGTACCTTGTTCCATTTCACGCCGGTTTCTTTACGTTTCTCTCGGGCTTTATTCCAAAGTTCTTCATCAATGATTGCATCGTGCTTACCCTCTGCAATCAGATAATCCTCACTTTTAACTCTGCGGTACTGGTCCCTGGTTCCTTTGACCTTTTCTGTAGTGCTCTTTCCATAGGCTATCTTACCAATGTAAACTGGATTATCCAAGACTTTTATGATATGTCCGCGTGTAAAATAGCTGAGTTCAAAATCACGATTTGTATTTTTCACATATCCATGATCATTCAGAAAGTTACAGATGGATTCAGCTCCCATATCAGAGTTGACGAATTTATCGAAGATGACTTTAACTATCTCTGCCTCATCTGGATCCACCACCAGTTCTCCTTTTTCCCTATCAAGCCGATATCCAAAAGGAGCCAAGCCACCGTTCCATTTGCCTTCTCTTGCTTTCTGCTTACGTCCCTCCATTGTCTGAACCAGAATATTTTCACGTTCAATTTCTGCAACAGCAGAAAGCACGGTGATCGTAAGTTTACCGGAATCTTTTGATGAGTCAATTCCATCCTCAACGCAGATTAGATTCACGCCATAATCCTGAATATATTGTAAAGAATTCAGAACATCCGCTGCGTTTCTTCCAAAACGTGAAAGCTTAAATACCAGAATATATGATACATCATCCCGATTGTCAGCTACATCCCTGAGCATCTGAGTAAACTCAGGACGTCCTGTGATATTCTTACCGGATCTTCCGGCATCGCAATACTCTCTGACCACTTCCATGCCCTGATACTCAGCAAAGCGGTTAAGTCTTTCCTTCTGGGCTTCTAGACTATATCCTTCAACCTGCATCGAGGTAGAAACTCGTATGTAGGTATAGCATTTTATTCTTTTCTTTTTACCACTCATACCGGTTCCTCCCTGTACTCAACTTTCTGATCCATCAAGTCATAAAATTTCAATGCTTCCATTATCAGCAGCTCTTTTTCCTTGGTACACTTCGGCACATGATTTTTGTTTTGCTCCGGCTTATTATAAGCCTTCCCGATTTCAAATCCATACTTGCGTTTTATCTGTGCAATGTAAAGTGTTGGAACCTTAATTTCGTATTTGTCGAAAATATAAGCTTTGATTGCTTGATAGGTTCCTTTTCGGACAACCACCTTTTGACTTCCATCCTTCTGCTTCTGCATGACGATATTGCTCTTACCAGGAAGATTTATATCGATCTCTGTGCAATCCAGCGTAAAGGTAATCATATCCTTCGAATTGTTTTTCTTAAGCATCTGACCATCAAAAGCAATTGGAAACTTAAACGAAATGCTCTTTATGATTCTTCCATCCGGCCTATCTTCCGGAAATAATTCAATTCGGTCAATAAAGATTTGAAACAGTTCTTTCCGTTCTTCATCAGTCATCTCTTCATACAAAGCACTGAAGTTTTTCAAAAATGTCATGACCTGAACTGAAGAATCTGTCTTCTGCTTTAATGTCCTTACTTTTTCCCCGGTTAAAGATAGTTTTTCTTCCAGTTTCTCAATACAGTCATAGGCCTCATCCAGTTTATCAGATGTCTGCTCGTATTTCTGATCATAATCGTCATTTAAAGGATTTAGTCCGTCAAGAGTTTCGCCCAGCTTATCTTTGGTAAGTTCTGCATCTCTAAGAGCTCTACGCAGTCTCTGTAATTCTTTTTCAGCCCTCTCCAGATCATCTTTATCGCCAAAAGCTTTTTGTACTGTTTCCTCAAAATCCTTATAGGTCTGCACATTGCAAAGAATCTTCAGAACCAATCCGTCTATAATTTCCTGGTTAAGCCTCTTATCAAAGGAGCATATTCTGCCATTTTGCCTTGTACTGTACCTGCAAGTATAGTAATAAATCGGGCGATAATAGCCATCTCCTTTTTGATTCTTGGTCCTGCTAATATTACCTGTAAGGCCTTTACCACAAATCGGGCACTTCACTATTCCCGAGAGGATATGCACATGACTGCCTTCTTCTGTCTTTTTATATTTAGCAGCTACCGTCAATCTTTTGGCATGTGCTTTATCCCATATTTCTTCAGAAACAATAGGCTCATGCTTCCCAATGGCCGATATGATATTAGCTTCATCCAGCTTTATGATTTTCCCATCATGATCTTTTTTATTTGTCCGGCGATTATAGTATACTCGTCCACAGTAAAAGGCGTTATCCAGGATCCTTGATACAAAATCATATGTAAAAGGTTTTTTCACGCCCTTGCTATTATAAAATTCATATCCGCTCCGGTTCAATTCATGGGCAATTGAAGAAGCAGTAACACCTTCTTCCAGATATAAATCATAGATTTTTCGAATGATTTCAGTCTCCGAAGTGGCCACAATTAATTGCTTGTCAACGCTTCTATATCCATATGGAACTGTTCCCCCTGTAAATCCACCGTCTAATGCCTTCTGCATCCTGCCAGCCATAAATTGGACGGATATATTTTCTCTTTCCATCTCTGCAACTGCAGAAAGAATAGCAAGAGTAAGCCGCCCTCCTTGCGTTGATGAATCAATTGATTCCTCTACACTTACAAGATCGATTCCATAGTCTTCAAGCAGCTGGAGTGACTTCAGAATATCCGCTGCATTTCTCCCAAATCTTGACAGCTTAAAAACCAGGACAAATGAGATATCATCCTTCTGGCTCATAATATCTGCCATCATCTGTTTAAAAGCCGGACGTCCTTTTATGCTCTTACCTGATTTTCCAGCATCACAATAGCTGCCGACTATCTGTAATTCTCTGTATTCCGCATATTCCTTTAAGCTTTGGTCCTGAGCCTCCAAGCTATATCCTTCAACCTGAGCAGCAGTGGAGACTCTTGTGTATGTATAGCATTTTTTCAATTGTCTCCTCCTCTCTTGGGTGTTGCTCTATGTTACACAGCATTCCTGTGTTTATTAAATATATCATGATATCTACATTTCATCAAGTCTTTATAAAACAAAATTTGCCGGCAACAGGAGAACCTACCGCCGGCATTTACAATGTATATTATCCATTCTATTCAGTTTGCTCATCCACCACGGCTATGTCAGGATCTGAGGTGTTGCTCTCCTCTATTTTGGCAAGCACTTTTTTGCCGTATTTCTGTATCATACGTGCCATAAATTCTGCCGCCACAATCATATTTTGCCTGGACTTTTCATCCTCTTCCGGCATATAGACTTCTATGCCATTCTTTTTTAAAGTTGTCATCCACGGCACCTCCGAAAAATAAGTAAGGATCACTCCTTCTATCTTCCTAAGCGCCTTTGATACGAGAT
>CAVKOQ010000186.1:0-3587 GCA_963657995.1 bacterium | reverse complement strand
TTAGTTACTGAATGGTAACAACGTCACTGATCTTGAATGCGTATTCGGAAATTTCATTTCCAAGGCCAGGAAGATCCGGTACAATAAAGTTGCCATCAACGGGCTGGTAGTCGTGAGTACATAATTCACGATTGTAAGGACTTAAATTGTAGGTGTGGTGTTCGTGAATGACGAAGTTAGGAATTACGGCTTCTACATGAAGGGCAGCAGTGGTGGAAATAGGGCTGCCGCAGGAGTGAACCTGTACTCCGACATCATAAACATAAGCCATGTCGCATACTTTTTTTACTTCTGTGATACCACCGCATGTTCCAATATCAGGCTGGATAATCTGAATGGCATCCTGCTTGAAATAGTCTGCGAACTGCCAGCGGGTGTAAATACGTTCGCCATTTGCAACCGGAAGTCCGGTTTCAGTATGTACAAATTTACTAAGCTGAGGAGATGGTGTGGTTGGCTCTTCAAAGTAGAAGATATTATATTTCTTTAATACATGCCCAATCTGAACCGCAGAAGATGCATCGGTAAAGGAATGATTTTCTACAATAATATCTACATCAGGACCAACTGCTTCACGCACTGCTTTGACACGCGCCTCCAGCATGTGGAGATAATTTTGACGAATCAGTCCCACACGATCTTCTGTGGTAAATACACCTTCATCCGGTTTAAAGGTGAAAAAGTCATATTTCACACAATCATATCCATCATCTACGGCACGTTTGGCCTCTCTGGCATATTCTTCAGGCGTGCGCTGTGGAATAATATCTGGTCCCCAGCCAAATTGCAGCTGGCTTGCATAGGTGCGGAGTTTGCTGCGCTTTTTGCCGCCGAGTAGCTGGTGTATTGGTGTATTGTAATATTTTCCGCGAATATCCCAAAGGGCAATATCGATGGCGCTGATTCCGGCAAAAACGATTGGACCGCCATTCTGGCCCCAGAATGTGGTGCGATACAGCTTATCCCAGATTACTTCATTATCGAGGGGATTCATGCCGATGATCAGTTTGGCGAAGCTTTGTACAATACCAAAAGCAGCATCCTGACATTCACCATATGCCAGTGCAGCTTCACCATCACCGTAGATGCCTTCATCTGTGTAGATTCGGCAAAGTGTGGGACGCCAGTGCCCATTTTTTAATTTGGTGTGAACATGTAATACATCTACTTTTGTGATTTTCATAATGAATCCTCCTTATGGATGTTATTCTTTTTTAATTCGCGATGGATTGAGATTGGTCCGAGAATCATAATTGGAACAAACCAGAGCGGAATTCTCAGAGATGCATTGAATGCATTGGCTTTTGTAAGGACACCATCTAGTCCTAAACGGGATACCAGGGATCCACCTCCTAAGACGATTACGATAATGATCATACGGCATAAGAACGGTGATTTTAATTTCTTTTCGAGAAGCGGCGTATAGCGTGCTACATTTCCGACAACCAGAGCGCCTGCGGTAGTGATATATGCAAGCACCAATACCAGATTATAAGCAATCAGCATCAACGATCCGAGGGTTCCAGGGATATCCTGAATAATACTGATCATTGGCAGCGTGGATTCACCAATCTGTGGATAGTAAGTCATGATGCAGAGAAAAGAAACGATCATAGCGCCACAGTTTAAAAGCATGCCGGTTAATACAAATTTTGTGGTCTCTTTTCGGCTTTCAAATTTACCTGCCATAACGCAGGCTGCCTGAAGGAAGCTGATCTGAACGATACCATAGGTAAAACCGGAGCGTATAATGGTCCATAAAGAAGCATTTTCTTCTACAGGAGAACCGAGGCTGGTAGTTAGAACAGCTGCCAGATGTCCGGTGTTTCGGAGTATTCCAGTTATGCATACCAGAAAAAAGACTGTGATCAGGGCAATTCCAACATTACCAAGGCGCTCCAAAACGTTTTTTCCGCAACCGGTAATGAGTATCATGCCTGTCACAAAGATTAAACATCCGAGCATATAGGGCATGCCGCTTAAGTTATGGAAAAGGGTGCCGCTTCCAGCAACACAGGATCCGCAGCCGACAATTGCAGCCAGGGCAACCATAATATCCCAACAAAACAGGGCGATGCGGGAAATAGTAGAATTTTCGACATAAATACCGTTGCTCAGATCACGATAGTTTTTTGCATGTGTTACTCTGGCATATTCAGATGTGACAAAAATGAAAGAACCACAGACGATCCAGGCAATCAGACAGGCAAGAATTCCCTTTGTACCATATCGGTTTGCATAAAGCCAGACTTGACGGCCAGAAGCAAAACCAGCTCCACAGTGGTAGCCAAACCAAGCCATGGCAGCTGTTAAGAATAATGGAATTTTACGTGTGTGTTTCATAATCCCACCTTTACATTTGCATGTTTTTGTTATAAAAAAGATGATAGTAACAAATAATTTGTACAAATTATCTAAACGCAAGTTCATTATATAAAAACTGTTTCTATTCGTAAATTACAGGATTGTTTAAGTGTATGTTAGATTGTAATTTAACATTTTTTATGATACGTTATAAGTATGATGAACAATTGGGGGGAGAAAATGGAACTTTTACAATTGCGGTATTTTGCAGCGCTGGCTCGAAATGGGCATTTGGGGAATACAGCAAAGGATCTGCTGATTTCTCCACCGTCGTTAAGTATGACAATTGCGAAACTGGAAGATGAATTGGGTGTAAAATTGTTTGACCGGGTGAACCGGAGAATTTATCTAAATGAAAAAGGAAAGCTTTTTCTGGAAAAAGTAGAACCAGCATTGGCTTTGTTAGATTCTGGAATTGATGAAATGAAAATGATCGCAGGAAGGGAAGAACACACAATAAAGATTGCCATGACAAGCCCGCTGCTTTGGGAAGAATTTTTTGATTATGTAAGAGAAAAACATCGAAATCTTCATTTGGAAGCTGTTTTGGCAGATCCTAAGATGATAAACAGCGGGAAATTTGAAACGGACTTTTTTATGGGAAATGGATGGGATATTGCAGAAAATGGATGGGAAACACATCAGATTCTTCCTGCCGAGCAAACACTGCTTGTGGTATCGAAAAAGCACGCATTAGCCGAACGGAAAACGATTGATTTGACTGATTTAAAAGATGAGACATTTCTTGTTCTGGGAAAAACGAATCCTACCACTCAGTTATTTGTACAGGATATGTGTGGACTTTGCGGTTATCAGCCCAAAACGATCGAGGTGGATTATTTTATGCGAATCAAGATGTTAGAACAAAATAGAGGGGTTGTCCTTACGTCAGAACTGGGATTTAATACCAATTTTGTGAAAAATGAAAATATTGTGCAGATTCCGGTTGTGAAGCCGGATAGAAAACGATATCAAGTCATAGCCTGGAAAGAGGGGAAAAAACTGACGGATCCGCAACAGGATTTTTTGCAGGATGTTTTTGTGTATTTCAAATTTGATGAATAAAAGAATGGATAAGTGGAAAAAGGCTGTCTTGAAATGAAAACCGATACCTGTTGAACGTGATGAGAATCATTTCAAGGCAGCTCTTTTAAAATTAAAATTTTATTCGTATAAAAATCCCGGCTCATTATAAATCAGTGCCATGAACTCTACATCCTCAT
>CAVKOQ010000185.1:0-3625 GCA_963657995.1 bacterium | reverse complement strand
GGTAGAACATCTGAAAGGGTTGGATGCTATCTTACTTGAGGCAAATCATGATGTGAAAATGCTTGAAGCCGGACCGTATCCATATTATCTCAAACGTCGTATACTCGGTGATTATGGGCATCTTTCAAATGAAAATGCCGGACGACTTTTGAATTCTATATTACATGACAATATGAAACATATTTTCCTCGGACATCTCAGTAAGGAAAATAATTATGAAGAGCTTGCATATGAAACAGTTCGTCTGGAAATTGCCGAGGGTGATACGCCTTATAAGGACAGTGATTTTTCGATTGCGGTGGCAAAACGTGATACTTTGTCACCGATAGTGACGGTTTAGAATTAAGGTGCCTTATATGCTTGACAGCAGCTTGATTTTAATATAAATTTGAATAATTCAGGGACAGAATTTCCGCCTTAGGACGGAGAACACAGGAGGAAGAGATTTATGAGCAAGATTATTATTACTATTGTTGGACAGGATCGTGTCGGTATTGTTGCAAAAACATGTAATTATCTGGCTGATCATAATATGAATATTTTGGATATTACTCAGACTATTCTGCAGGAATATTTCAATATGATGATGATCGTGGATATTTCCGGATCTGAGACATCATTTGATGACATGGCACGCGAACTTGATGAACTGGGACAGGAAATCGGTGTTAAAATTCTCTGTCAGAGAGAAGAGATTTTCACCAGTATGCATAGAATCTAAGCATAGGTAAAAGACGATTTAGGTTGATTTAGGTGAATATTTTCAGGAAGGACGTAAAAACCAATGATTAACATGCAGGAAGTTCTGGAAACCAATAACATGGTCGCACATGAGAAACTGGATGTGCGTACGATCACGATGGGTATCAGTCTTTTGGACTGTGCAGACAGTGATCTTGTGAAAATGAATGAGAAAATTTACAACAAGATTACAACCTATGCCAAAGATCTCGTATCTACAGGCGATGCCATCGGACGTGAATTTGGTGTTCCGATTGTCAATAAACGAATATCTGTTACACCGATTGCACTGGTAGGCGGTGGTGCGTGCAAGTCAAGCGAAGATTTTGTTGAGATTGCAAAAACGCTTGATAAGGCTGCCAAAGAAGTAGGCGTTAACTTTATCGGAGGTTACTCAGCTCTGGTTTCTAAGGGAATGACACCGGCAGAGGAGATGCTGATTCGTTCTATACCACAGGCATTGGCATGTACAGACCGTGTGTGCAGCTCCATCAATGTAGGTTCTACAAAAACGGGACTTAACATGGACGCTGTTCGCCTGATGGGAGAGATGGTGGTAGCAACTGCAGAGGCAACCAAGGACATTGATTCTTTAGGATGTGCTAAACTCGTAGTATTTTGCAATGCACCTGATGATAACCCGTTTATGGCTGGTGCATTCCATGGGGTTACTGAGGCTGATGCTATTATCAATGTCGGAGTAAGCGGACCTGGAGTTGTAAAAACAGCACTTGAAAAGGTACGTGGCGAGAACTTTGAGGTTCTTTGCGAGACAATCAAAAAGACTGCATTTAAGATCACACGTGTAGGTCAGTTGGTTGCTCAGGAGGCATCCAAACGTCTGGGAGTGCCTTTTGGAATTATTGACTTGTCACTTGCACCGACTCCGGCTATAGGAGACAGTGTTGCGGAGATCCTGGAAGAGATTGGATTGGAACGCAGCGGTGCACCAGGTACTACAGCAGCACTTGCCATGTTAAATGACCAGGTGAAGAAGGGCGGTATCATGGCTTCTTCATATGTCGGAGGACTCAGCGGCGCGTTTATTCCTGTCAGCGAAGATCAGGGTATGATTGATGCGGTTTCTGAGGGGGCACTCACGATCGAAAAGTTGGAAGCTATGACCTGTGTCTGCTCAGTCGGACTTGATATGATCGCAATTCCTGGCGATACCAAGGCAACAACAATTGCCGGAATCATCGCAGATGAGGCTGCGATCGGTATGATCAACCAGAAGACAACAGCTGTTCGTCTGATTCCGGTTATTGGAAAAACTGTAGGTGATACCGCAGAGTTTGGCGGTTTGCTTGGTTATGCACCGATCATTCCTGTAAATCGTTTCTCATGCGATAACTTTGTTAATCGTACCGGACGTATTCCGGCACCGGTACACAGCTTTAAAAATTAATAAATAATAGGAGTTTCATATGAATAGATCACAGGAGCTGAAAGAAATACTTTTAAGGTATCTTGATACTGACCTTGAAAGAATCATTTTCAGCAATCCTAGAACACGTGAATCCTATCTGAGATTGACAGTTCGTCCTCTGCTTTTGCGGGGGACGATTGTCTTTCAGACAGAAGAATTCACAGAAAAACAGGCTTTTCAGAAAAACATGAATGCAGAAAAAACTGCTACATATCTGCTTGAGGAATTGGAAAAACGTTATCGCAATGCTGAGATTGCATCATTGCATGGAAGTGTCAATATTTTGATTAGCAAGAAGGGAACAGTCACTATCAAGGAGAAGAAGGCTGCTATTAAGAATGTGAATAACGAGACTGTGAAAATGGCAGTGAATCCTGTTGTATTATCACACAACCGTACCAAGAAATACGTCCTTAAAGACGGCGTCCCCGTTCCATTTCTGGTAGATCTTGGTGTGATGACTGCAGAAGGAAAAGTGGTAAAGTCAAGATATGATAAATTTCGTCAGATCAACCGTTTTCTTGAATTTATCGAAGATGTACTTCCCAATCTTGATCCAAACAGAACGAATACGATCATTGATTTCGGATGTGGAAAATCTTATCTTACATTTGCGATGTACTACTATCTTCATGTGTTGAAAAAATATCCGATCCGTATCATTGGTCTCGATTTGAAAAAAGATGTGATTGCACTTTGTAACCGCCTGAGCAAAAAATTTGGATTTGAAAATCTGACTTTCCTGCACGGTGATATAGCAGGATATGAGGGCGTTGACAGTGTTGATATGGTTGTGACATTACATGCCTGTGATACTGCGACTGATTACGCTCTGGCAAAAGCTGTCAAATGGAATGCAAAGGTCATTTTATCAGTGCCATGTTGTCAACATGAAGTTAATAAACAGATTCAAAACGATATTTTATCACCTGTTTTGCAGTATGGTATTTTGAAAGAACGCATGTCGGCTCTTATGACAGACGGGATAAGAGGACAGCTTCTTGAAATGTCAGGATACAGGACTCAGCTTCTTGAATTTATCGATATGGAACATACACCGAAAAATATCATGATTCGTGCAATAAAACAGGGGAAAAAAGCTGATTGTGGAAAGCTTATGACAATGATGAAAGAATTTCATCTGAATCCGACGTTATATGGATTGTTGATGGAGGATAAATAGGCAATATAGGAAGTAATCAACGTGGTGATGCCTTTGAATGGGGTCTAAGGATTTTGAGTCATGTATTCAAATTTTCAGGTACATTCAATTGCAAGAAATTTTTTGTTTGACTTTTCCCAAAAAGAAAAATATAATACTTTTAAACGAGTAGCAGACTAGCGTAAATCCAGTTTTGTTACTCGTTTTTTTGTGCACCTGCTGTCGCACATTATAAAAAATATAATGCAGTTAAAAGTGTGTAGCTTATCAGCGTAAGTCCGGCTTATGAGGTA
>CAVKOQ010000184.1:0-3686 GCA_963657995.1 bacterium | reverse complement strand
GATGTAATCAATGTACATTCAAGTATTGAAAACAATGCACCTATCATTACTTTAAAAGTAGATCCGGTTATGGCAAAGGCATACGGACTTACAGCATCAAGTATCGGTACAACTATCAATCATATGCTTAGCGGCATAGACGCTACGACACTTAAGATTGACGGAGAAGATATAACTGTAACGGTTGAATATCCGGAAGGAGAATACGAAACTGTAGATAATATCAAAGATGTGATTCTGACCGGAACAAATGGACAGAAAGTCGCTCTTACAGATGTGGCTACTGTAGTATTTGAGGATAGCCCGGCATCTATTTCAAGAACTGACGGATCATATGAAATTACGATTACTGCCGATTTTACCGGTGACGATGTAAAACAGCAGATCAACAGCGAGGTTATCTCACCGAACCTGACAGGTACAATTACCATAGGAACAAACAGCCGTGATCGTATGATGAACAGCGAGTTTAGCTCCATATACCGTGCAATTGCAATAGCAGTTTTCCTGGTATTTGTAGTTATGGCAGCACAGTTTGAATCTGTAAAATTCTCGGTAATGGTTATGACAACCATCCCGTTCAGTTTGGTTGGTTCGTTTGGATTCCTTAAACTTACAGGAGTCAGCATCAGTATGACCTCACTTCTTGGCTTCCTGATTCTTGTCGGAACTGTTGTAAATAACGGTATTTTGTATGTAGATACAGTGAATCAGTACAGGGCTACCATGGACCTTAGAACGGCACTTATCGAAGCCGGTGCAACACGTATTAGGCCGATTCTTATGACGAGTATGACGACAATACTTTCAATGATTCCTATGGCTATGGCTATTGGCAGCAGTGGTTCTACCACACAGGGTCTTGCGATTGTAGATATCGGTGGTTTGACAGCCGGTGTTATAGTTGCACTCTTCATGGTTCCTGTATACTATGCTTTGCTTAGCCGCAGACAGAAGGAAGAGATACCTGATATCGATTAGGTGTTCGTAACCAAGAAGTATATTCACGATTATATATGGAGTGATATATATGAATCAAAATAAAAATTTACGTTTGAAACACAGGATTGCAGTTAGCACTGCGGCCTGCTCGCTGGGAATTTTCCTGGCGGCAGGTGTGCCTGTTCAGGTATTTGCAGCCAGCCCGCAATTTGCATATTCCACCGAAAAATGGGCAACGCTTCAGGATAATAAGCTTGAATTTGATGAGATTGCCGATCTTATTCATGAGTACAACAGCACGGTTGAGAAAAATAGAATCGAATACAAGGATTATCAGGGCAAGACCAGCAGTGACATTGCACAGGACTACTACGATACTGCTGATGAGATTGAAGGAAGTATTGAATATCCGGATTCTGATGATGCGAATTATGGCTCATCACTGGCATCAGCTCAGAGAAATGAAGCTTCTGCAACTCAGATGCGTGAACAGGGCGACAATAACGTAGATGATGCCGATGTGAAGTCATGGGGCTATACTCAAACAGAAAAATCCTTGGTACAGCAGGCTCAAAACCTTATGATCCAGTATTGGAACGCACAGGAGAATCTAAAGAGTATTAAAAATCAGGTTTCAAAGGCCGAGAAGGACTATGAGACAACAAATCTCAAATATTCATCTGGAAGTGCCACTCAGACCGATGTTCTTGATGCAAAAGAGGCTCTTTTAAAAGCACAGGCACAGGTGACTTCAGCTGAGAGTACTATTTCATCTACAAAAGAGTCCTTGTGTCAGATGCTTGGATGGAAATACGGTGATGATGTAGAGATAAGTACATTGCCACAGCCAACTGAGCAGATGAGCTCAACTATCAACCTTGAAGAGGACATTGCAAAAGCACAGGAGAATAACTATCAGTTAAAAATACTTGCCCGTCAAGTGAAAAATGCAATGACAAGTACGTTAAAAGAGCAGTATCAGACAAGTCTTACGAGTAGTAAAGAGGCTGTCAAGTCAAACGTGCAGTCAGCATATCAGAATTTAAAGCTTTCTGAGACACAGTATGACCAGGCAAAACGAAGCTTTGAACTTGAAGAAAAGACGAAAGAGACAAATGATCGTAAACTGGCAGCAGGTTTAATCAGCCAGAATAATTATCAAAATGCAACATACTCCTATGAGTCAGCCTCCATAGCAATGGAAACGGCAACAATGTCTCTTCTTCAGGCACAGATTTCATATCAATGGGCAGTTGACGGCTTGGCCTCCACGCAGTAGAAAGAGGTGGACTGATGATTAAAAAAATAGGTGATTATCAGAAAACAAGGATAAGAAAGACTAGAAAAAAAAGATTTGCAGCTTCGATTAGTCTTGCAATTGCAGCTTGCCTCATTTCATCCACACCTGCCATGGCGAGTAAATCTCCCTTAATATCGGGTGCAGAAAGTGATACTGCTGAAACTGCGGAGGGGCCTGCACTTAAAGACAGTACCTCAGAGTCAGAAAACAGTGCTGATAATACCATTGCAAGTCAGGCAGGTTCTTATACAGAGGAACAGCTCTCGGATTCAGTTATTGAATACGGAGAACTGGAAAGCTTAGTCAGACGTGGCAATGCGACTGCTATCAGTGCAGAATACAGTTATCAGGACAGTCTTTCTGTATATCAAAACTCATATGATGTTATGATTTCAGGTGCCAGGGATATGAATGCCAAGGCTGACGAGCTTGAAGACGCGGATGTTGATGCGTCAATTATAAGTACATATGAAAGAAATGCCAAAACACTTTCTCAGGCGGCAAAGCAGTACAAAAAATCAATAACTTCTTTAAATTCTGCTACCAGCAGAGCATCGAGAAACCGCACTGTATGGCAGATCGTAAAGACAGCACAGACTCTTTGGGGTACATGCAAGCAGCTTCAGGATGAGGTACAGTCTGCATCTAAAACGGTTGAAAATTATCAGGTTATAGCTGATAGAAAAAATCGTGAACTTACAGCAGGACTTTGTACTGAGACAGATCTTTTAACAGCACAGAAAAATCTTCTGAATGCACAAATAGCACTGCAGTCTACTACAGATCAGGCAGATAAATCTTTAAGACAGCTGGCAATACTCCTTGGTAAGAGTGAAACTTCTATCACTCTGGGTGAAATTCCGACCGTTTCTTCAGAAGAGCTCGCATCGATGAATCTTGATTCTGATCGTGCGGCAGCGGTTGTTGCAAGTTCACAGGTTAAATCAGCTAAGAGATCATCTGCTACAGGTGATGCGGCGAGAAATCTTCGAAAACAGCAGATAGAAGAGGCTGAAAGTGCCGCAAGTACATCTGCTGATGAACAATACGCCGAAATAGCTTCGCTGAGCCTTGACAGGGATGCTGCAAAGACGGCATACGAGTCAGCCACTAAGACATATAATGCACTTCAGATAAAATACCAGTCAGGTGCAATCAATAAAGCTTCATATCTTCAGGGAGAAGCTTCATATTTACAAAAAAGAGCTGAATTTGAAGCAGCAGAAATATCTCTGCGTACAGCATATGACGCGTATGAATGGATGCTTAAAGGCGTCTCATAAATTATCGGTCACGCATTGCACTTTCGGTTGCAAAAGTGCCTGCCATGTACTTAGAGCCATAACATTAAAGAGCCCACAGGATTTTGCCTGTGGGCTTTACTTATAGATAAAGCAATGGTAAAATCTAAAAGTTGAAAAGAATTGATATACATGGTAAGTAG
>CAVKOQ010000183.1:0-3691 GCA_963657995.1 bacterium | reverse complement strand
GCATTTTTCAATTCAAGAGAGCGCCGGAGGCGGTCTTTCCTATAAAGTAAAAAAGGATGTGCCAAGGCACATCCTTTTTACGATACTGAATTCTTTGTGTATTACACCAGATACAGTACTTATATAATTACATATTTCCTTCGTTGTATCTGCGGATAAGCTTCTGGATCTTTGCAGTAGGAGTTAATGCGTTTTCCAGAGATACATTGTGATTTAAGGAGTTGATGATAGCTGCAATAAATTTGCTCATATCAGCTTCTACGTACCAGTCACGGTTAAGAAGCTCAGGTGTGTGGTAGTTTAAGTTTGTAGTAACTACGCAGTCAAGGTAACCCTTGGCGAAAAACTCATCAAATTTCTCAAGACCGTTGGTAAATAGGCCAAAAGTAGCACATACAACGACACGTTTTGCCTTGCGTTCTTTAAGTGCACGACAGGTATCTAACATACTTTCACCCGATGAGATCATGTCATCGATGATGAGAACGGTTTTTCCTTCAACAGAGGAACCTAAGAACTCGTGAGCTACAATCGGATTGCGTCCGTTTACAACACGTGAGTAATCACGGCGCTTATAGAACATACCCATGTCAACGCCCATGTTGTTGGCAAGATATACGGCACGGGACATGGCACCCTCGTCAGGGCTGATTACCATGAGGTTGTCCTTGTCGATCTTTAATGTCTTATCATGGTTAAGTAATGCCTTGATAAACTGGTAGGTCGGCATGAAATTATCAAATCCGCTTAACGGGATTGAGTTTTGAACACGTGGATCATGTGCATCGAAGGTAATGATGTTGCTTACGCCCATCTGAATCAGTTCTTCAAGCATCATGGCACAGTCTAAGGATTCACGGCTGGTGCGCTTATGCTGGCGTCCTTCATATAAGAATGGCATGATAACATTGACACGATGTGCTGTGGCAATGGATGCACCGATGATACGCTTCAAATCCTGATAATGGTCGTCCGGTGACATATGATTGGTAAATCCGCTCATTTTGTAGGTAAGGCTGTAGTTGGTAACATCGACCATTGCATAGATATCAGTACCGCGTACGGATTCATTGACCATACCTTTTCCTTCACCGCTTCCGAAACGCGGGCAAGCACAGTCAAGCATATATGAATCTGCATCATAGCCGCGATATTGCAGGTTTTCCTGACGTTTTTTCAGTACTTCGATATCATTGCGGCGGAAATTGATAATGTGGGAGTTGACTTTCTCAGCCAGATCCCGGCAGCTCTCCAGTGCGGCAATCTTAAGTGGTGCGACAGGGAGAGTGTCATTAAACACGTAGTCGTTCGACATGATTATACCTCCAAACAGTGTGGGTCCTCCGATGTATGAGTGCAGAGAGTACAAGTCTGTCTGCCATTGCAGGACATAATACAACTATTTTATACCATTTTAGGCTTATAAACGTCAATAGAAATTAAAAAAATCGGATAACTTTACAAAAATAAGGAATACTGTTAAGATAAGTGAAGAAAGAAACTCAAAAAAAATTCAACCTGAATATGTGAGGATTTAATAGCTATGAAAAAAGGTCATCTGATAAAATCGATCGATCCTGGTTCTATTGCTGAAGAGATGGAACTTGAACCAGGAGACATATTGCTTACGATCGATGGAGATGAGATTGAGGATATTTTTGATTATGAATACAAGATAAACAGTGAGGAAATCACTCTTCTTGTACGAAAGAAAAATGGAGAAGAGTGGGAGCTTGATATTGCCAACGAGTATCAAGATCTGGGTATCACCTTTGAAAATGGACTTATGAGCGATTATCGTTCATGCAGAAATAAGTGCATATTCTGTTTTATAGACCAGATGCCGCCAGGTATGAGAGAGACGCTTTATTTTAAAGATGATGATTCCAGACTTTCGTTTTTGCAAGGAAACTATATAACACTTACGAATATGAAAGAAGCGGATATTGAGAGAATTATTCACTTTAAACTGGCACCGATCAATATCTCTGTGCAGACTACAAATCCTGAACTTCGCTGCAAGATGCTTCACAACAGATTTGCCGGAGATGTACTTAAGAATATCGACAGGCTTTATGAAGCTAATATACCTATGAACGGACAGATAGTTTTATGCCGTGGAGTTAATGATGGAGCAGAACTTGACCGTTCGATTCGCGATCTTACAAAGTATATACCTGCGATGCAGAGTGTTTCGGTGGTTCCAGTGGGGCTTTCAAAGTATCGTGACGGGTTGTATCCGCTTGAACCATTTACGAAGGAAGAATTGGCTGATACGATAGACCTGATTGAAAGCTGGCAAAAAAGGATATACGAAGAACATGGCATTCATTTTATACATGCGAGTGATGAATTCTATATGCAGGCAGGAAGACCACTTCCGGAAGCTGAGCGATACGACGGATATATTCAGTTGGAAAATGGTGTCGGTATGATGAGGCTGATGGATGAGGAGGTCACTGAGGCACTGTCGGATATTCAAAATGAGGATAACACTGAGGTATGCACCGAAGAAGTGTCGATTGCAACCGGATTTTTGGCAGCACCTTATATAAGGAAATACGCACAGATGGTCTGTGAACAGTTTCCTGAAAAAAAGGTAAATATTTATCCTATCCGCAATGATTTCTTCGGTGAAAATATTACCGTAGCGGGGCTTATAACAGCGAAAGATTTGATTGCACAGTTAAAGGGAAAAACACTTGGAAACAGGCTTTTACTGCCTGCTGCCATGTTTCGCAGCGGTGAGGAGACATTTCTTGATGATCTCACCCGCACGGATGTACAAAATGCTTTACAAGTCACAGTTGATATTGTAAAATCAAGCGGGCGTGATTTTGTTGAGGCGATTCTTGCACCGGTAAAGGAAGAAAGCTCAGAACACGGCAGATACGAGCCGGATGATGAAGAGCTCTTGGCAGAGTCATATGATTGGCAGAAAGAAGATTATGATGGCATACAGGTATACGAATGTGAGCCTGATGAAACTGATTAGAAAAAGAACCGAAATGGAGGCATAAATTATGAAGAAGAAACCGGTGGTGGCGGTTGTTGGACGACCAAACGTAGGCAAATCCACCCTTTTCAATGTCCTTGCAGGAGATATGATATCAATTGTAAAGGATACTCCCGGAGTGACACGTGACCGTATTTACGCTGACTGTACCTGGCTGGATCATTCATTTACACTGATTGACACAGGCGGTATAGAACCGGATACAAAAGATATTATCCTGTCACAGATGCGCGAACAGGCTGAGATTGCGATTTCGACAGCGGATGTGATTCTTTTTATCGTAGATGTGCGTCAGGGAATGACTGATTCTGATTCTAAGGTTGCGGATATGCTTCGCAAATCAAGAAAGCCGGTCGTTCTGGCAGTTAATAAAGTGGATAATCCTGAGAAATTCGGCAATGATGTGTATGAGTTTTACAACCTCGGTATCGGTGATCCGGTGGCAATCTCAGCAGCATCACGTCTTGGACTTGGTGATCTGCTTGATGCGGTAGTTGCATATTTTCCGGAAGGAAGCGGTGAAGAAGAAGATGACGACAGACCGCGAGTTGCGATTGTCGGAAAGCCCAATGTGGGTAAATCTTCTATTATAAATAAGCTTCTCGGTGAGAATCGTGTTATCGTATCAGATATTGCCGGAACTACCCGTGATGCGGTTGATACAGAGATTGTCAG
>CAVKOQ010000182.1:1792-3703 GCA_963657995.1 bacterium | reverse complement strand
CCCCACTGCTGCCTCCCGTAGGAGTTTGGGCCGTGTCTCAGTCCCAATGTGGCCGATCACCCTCTCAGGTCGGCTACTGATCGTCGCCTTGGTGGGCCGTTACCTCACCAACCAGCTAATCAGACGCGGGTCCATCTCATACCACCGGAGTTTTTCACACTGTACCATGCGGTACTGTGCGCTTATGCGGTATTAGCAGTCGTTTCCAACTGTTATCCCCCTGTATGAGGCAGGTTACCCACGCGTTACTCACCCGTCCGCCGCTCAGTCACAAGTAAAATCATCCGAAGAATCAATTACAAGTGCTTCGCTCGACTTGCATGTGTTAAGCACGCCGCCAGCGTTCATCCTGAGCCAGGATCAAACTCTCATGTTAAAGTTTTGATTCCAGTCAAAATTCGCTTGGCTAATTTTAACCGTTATTACTGTTTTGGTTTTTGTTCTGAATGTTCTCATGAACTTCAAGGCTTAACCAAAAGCCTTTGTTCTTAGAATTTTCAGGGTTTTACATACTGTTCAGTTTTCAAGGTTCTTTGTTGTTGTCTCAGCGACAGCCCATTTAGTTTATCATAAGCTTTTGCTTTTGTCAACAACTTTTTTTATTTTCTTTTTTTGAAGCACTGTCTGTTTTTGTGACAGCCATGATAGATTATCATAAAATCAAGAACATGTCAAGAACTTTTTTATTTTATTTTTCTACCTTTTCAAAATAAGAAACGGAGAAAGAGGGATTTGAACCCTCGCGCCGGTTGCCCGACCTACACCCTTAGCAGGGGCGCCTCTTCGGCCTCTTGAGTATTTCTCCGCAGTCATAAAATAACTATTCAATTGCTAATCTGATTTTCTTTCGTCAGACGCGTATCTCATTATACTAAAGCTATATATGATTGTCAAGCTACTTTTTAAAAATTTTTTCATTTTTTTTAGTTCTAAAAAAACAAGCTAAATTACAAAGAAAAATACGAATCACACTTGCATGAAAACATGTTTTTTCATACAATTTTATTTATCTAATACTTCAAACAGGAGGAATTTATGAATCTTAATTATCTAATTATTGGTGCCGGTGGGACCGGAGGCATTTTAGGTTCTTATCTTACCAAGGCTGGCAAAAACACAACTCTGATTGCACGCGGCTCCAATCTAAATACTCTAAAAAAAAACGGACTTACTATTCACCATCTATGGAATCATACAGAAGACAATATTCCTGTTCATGCTGTTTCCATGGAGGAATACGAAACTTCTAAGCAGACTCCTGATGTCATAATTGTATGCGTCAAGGGCTATTCCATAGATTCTGTCATTCCTTTTATTAAAAAGATGTCTGATCCCCACACAATCATTATTCCAATATTAAATATATATGGAACCGGAGAACATATGCAGAACAAACTTCCTGAATCAACTGTCCTAGATGGCTGTATTTATGTATCAGCTGCCCTAGAAAGTCCGGGCAGACTAATTCAGCATGGTCCTATTCTTAGAGTTATATTCGGACCGCGTGATCCAAAGCATATTTCTCCAATCATGCATTCAATCCAATCCGATCTGTATGAAAGCGGAATTGAAGGAATACTCTCACAACATATTCAGAGAGATGCTCTTGAAAAATTCTCGTATGTGTCTCCTATAGGAGCTGCAGGTCTCTACCTAAATGCTGTCGCCGGGGATTTCCAGAAAGAAGGCACTGCACGCGAACTTTTCAAATCAATGATTAACGAAATTCAATTGCTGGCTGATGCCATGGGCTACCCATTCGAAAAAGACTATGTTCATGTAAATCTTGAAATTCTATCCCACCTCTCCGCAGATGCCACCACATCCATGCAGCGTGACATCATGGCAGGAAAACTATCTGAAATAGACGGCCTTGTTATGGAAGTTGTCCGCTTAGGCAGAAAATACTCC
>CAVKOQ010000182.1:0-1460 GCA_963657995.1 bacterium | reverse complement strand
GCCTGGCTTCTCTTGCCTTTTCCGATCATCGCACCCATGCCGAGATCCAGAAGTCTTGGTGTATACTTATCCATGCGGCTAGCAGTAGTAGGACCTGCTGAGCCAATCGGGCGTCCTTCTCTTGCCGGAGACGGTCCCATATAGTAAATCACATTATCTTTGATTTCAAGCGGAAGCTTACCGCCCGCATCCAATGTCTCTGTCATACGCTTGTGAGCTGCATCGCGTGCGGTATAGATTGTTCCGTTTACATATACATAATCGCCTGCATGCAGGCTTTTTAAAGTCTCCCTGTCAATAGGAGCCGTGATCGTTCTGTCCATCTTATCCTCCCAATCTGTGTGCATCTATTTTCACAAGATCAAAAATCCTGTTTTATAAAAGTTATGAGTTATCAATTTTCGATCAAATCACTCTGTGTGCATGACGGTTTACATGACAGCAGATATTGATACCTACCGGAAGTCCCGCGATATGGGTCGGATATGTCTCAATATTTACTGCCAGAGCTGTAGTTCTGCCACCAAGTCCGCCGGGACCAATTCCAAGATTATTTATCTTTTCAAGCATTTCCTTTTCAAGATCACGAACATACTCTATCGGAGATTCTTCTTCAAGATTTCTGGTCAGTGCATGTTTTGCCATTTCAGCACATTTTTCGAAAGTTCCACCTATTCCTACACCTACAACCATTGGAGGACAGGCATTTGGTCCAGCATCGCGAACAGCAGTTAGTATCGCATCTTTGACTCCTTCAATACCATCTGCCGGTTTAAGCATGAAAACACGGCTCATATTTTCGCTTCCAAATCCCTTAGGTGCTACAGTTATGTCAACTTCTTCTCCTTCAACTATCTCATAGTGAATAATTGCCGGAGTGTTATCCTTAGTATTTTCACGGTAAATAGGATCTTTTACAACAGATTTTCTAAGATAACCATCAACATATCCCTGTCTTACTCCTTCGTTGATCGCATCGGTCAGAGAGCCACCAATCAGATGCACATCCTGTCCAACCTTAATAAATACAACTGCCATTCCCGTATCCTGACAGATCGGGATCATCTCCTCGCCTGCGATGCATAAATTCTCCTCGAGTTGCCCCAAAATCTGGCGTCCCAACGGTGCTTCTTCACTTGCAGCTGCCTCGTCAAACACTTTCTTCATGTCAGGAGACAGAAAATGATTGGCTTCGATACACATTTCCTTGATATTCTGTGTGATGGTTTCAACATTAATTCTTCTCATTTGAAATTACCTTTCTGCGACAAGGCTGAGGGATATTCCCTCAGCCTTTATCTGCAATTAAACCTTTACCTACAATTCCAAGAAGACCAAATTACGTACTTACTCATCTTCTCCATTTTCATCGGAAGCTTCTAAATCTACATTTGTATCGTCATTATCGTCCGCATCTTCAATATTCACGCCATCCTGCTCCTCGAAAAGTTCGTCTTCCT
>CAVKOQ010000181.1:0-3772 GCA_963657995.1 bacterium | reverse complement strand
CAGCGTAGCCCGCTACGCCTACGTTTTTTGAACTGCACACTCGAATCTGCATTCAGCGTGATTCGGCCAGTTATTTATGAAACGATACACTAGTTTATGCCTATCATGCCTATATTAAAGAGGCAGTTTTCAAAATGATTCGTATTTTGTTGGTGTGGTAAGTAGGATGAAAATGGTATTTATAAAAAGGTCTACTTTCCTTCGCCAATAATCAGTTCTTCTGCATACGGAAGTGTCTTAATCCAGTCACAGAATGTATGCCATTCGGCTAATTTGTGATCTTTTCTGGCATAATAAATGTTAATTAATGTTTCATAATTGAATGAACATGTCCTCATTTGATTGTAGCTGCTCGGAAGTAGCTGAATCATATCATACCAATCATCTTTACTCTTTGTCTCCAGATAGCGAAGACGAATCGTCTCTAATTCTGCTACAACTTTTTCCATAAATGCAAGCGTAGTAGCTGTCATGTGGTCACAGCTAAAATCCTCCATGGAAAATGGCTTGCTTGCAATCTTGTGCATGGTACTGGTTGAATTGGCTACAGTTGCTACCTTATATGTATCATATTCTTTCCACCAATAAAGTGGGGCAGTGACATCGACAGACACAAATACCTGACGAAGAAATTTGCGATGGTCGCTACCGGCTTTTCTAAGACGTTTTGCAAGGTCCAGATCGTTTGGACCAAGTCTGTATTCTCCATTCTCATCATAAAAACTATCCATTCGTCCCCAGCTGTTCATAGGATTGCGGGCACCACGCATGGCATTTTCCAGATTCATGACACTGGAACGTTCTAATTTAAGCATAATAAATCTCCTCTTTCACGCAGATGAATCTTAGCTGATTTTTTCTTTTAGATTCATTAATACTATAACATAAAAAAACAACTCAGTAAACTAAACACGAACGAAATATGAAAATCAGAGGTACAATTTCATGACAAAACATTAACAAATATTGGATTTGTTTGACTAGATACAGAAAATTACGAAGGTTTTGTACGAAATGCACAGAAAAAACAAATGTTTTTTTGCTTTTTTAAGTATGAAATAGTATTGACACCGAATTAAAAAAGTGCTAGTATTTAGCCATAGAAATTCATTGGAATGAAAATTGACAAGCAAAAGTAAGATTTCATGAAAATGAAAAGCGTGTGAATTTCATTTCAAACACAAAAATGAAATAAATTATCAAAAGGAGAGATGAGCAATGAGCAATGGATACTTCAAAGTAGAGATGCCGAAAAATGAGCCGGGTAAGGGATATCTTCCGGGAAGTCCAGAGAGAGAAAGCCTTAAGAAAGAGCTGGCACGTCAGTCAGCTGAGGTTGTTCAGATTCCGATGATCATCGGTGGTAAGGAAGTTTGGACAGAGAGAAAGACCAAAGCAGTTATGCCTCATGACCATGCTCATGTAATCGCAGAAGCAGCTTCTGGCGGAGAGAAAGAGTTAAAGGATGCAATCGCTGCAGCACTGGAAGCAAGAAAAGCATGGACAGAGATGCCGATGGAACACCGCGTATCTATCTTCTTAAAAGCAGCTGACCTGATTGCAGGCCCTATGAGAGATAAGATCAATGCAGCTACCATGTTAGGACAGAGCAAAACTGTATACCAGGCAGAGATTGATACTTGCGAGCTTATCGACTTCCTTCGTTTTAACGTATATTATTTACAGCAGATTTATGACAGACAGCCGAACAATACACCGAATGTATGGAACCGTATCGAGTACCGTCCTCTGGAAGGTTTCGTAACAGCTATCTCTCCATTTAACTTTACATCTATCGGTGCTAACCTTCCGACAGCTCCGGCTATCGCAGGCAACGTAGTTCTCTGGAAACCGGCTACTACAGCTGTTCTTTCTAACTACTATGTAATGCAGGCCCTGATCGCAGCAGGTCTTCCGGCAGGCGTTATCAACTTTGTACCGAGCCGTGGTTCTGACATGAGCAAGTACGTATTAAGTGATCCGAACTTGGCAGGTTTCCATTTCACAGGATCTACCGAGGTATTCAGCGGAGTTTACTCATTAGTAGGCGAGAACATCAAGAAATACAAAACATATCCGCGTCTGGTTGGTGAGACAGGTGGTAAGGACTTCATCTTTGCTCACAAATCTTCAGATATCAAGGGCCTTGTAGCAGCAATGACAAGAGCATCCTTCGAATATCAGGGACAGAAGTGCTCTGCAGCTTCCCGTGCATTTGTTCCGGCAAGCATCTGGCCACAGGTTAAAGAGGGCATGTTAGCTGAGATTGAGAAGATTAAAATTGGCGATGTAACTGATTTCAGAAACCTTATGGGTGCTGTTATCGATGCATCTGCATTCAAGACCAATAAAGAGTACATCGACTATGCAAAGGCATCTGATGACGCTGAGGTTATCTGCGGCGGATATGATGATTCCAAGGGATACTTCGTATATCCGACTCTGATTGAGGCTAAGAAGCCAGATTTCAAGACCATGGTTGAGGAAATCTTTGGACCGGTTATGACAGTATATGTATACGATGATGATAAACTGGATGAGGCTCTGGCAAGCTGCGATACTGCAACTTCCTATGGTCTGTCAGGTGCAATCTTCGCAGATGACCGTGAAGCTATCGTTAAGATGGAAGATGCTCTTAAAGGAACAGCAGGTAACTTCTATATCAATGATAAGCCAACCGGTGCAGTTATCGGTCAGCAGCCATTCGGTGGTGCAAGAGCATCAGGAACAAATGATAAGGCTGGTAGCGAGATCAATATGTATCGCTGGTTAAGCCCAAGAACAATCAAAGAGCTCAGAGTACCATGCACAGACGTAAGCTACCCATACATGGTTGAAGAATAAGCAGTGCAATACGTTCAGAAAAATCAGATGCGTTGTGTTTACACATAAGCAGATGATTTTTCTGGGCGGATTATAGGGCGTAGCCCGTCCAGCGAGGAAAAGCGAAGCTTTTTCGAGCTGGTTGGCACTGCTTATAACGATATGTATTGCGATATACCGCATGCGTTGTGCTTACACATAATATAAAACGCTAACCACCCAGAGGATCGACGCTGATCCGGAATACGTGTAACGAAACACACGATTTCGGATTCGCATCGGTCCTTTTTATTTCATAGGAAAGGGCGTTTCAATTATATTTTTCTTTTATCTTATTTTAACATGTCCTTGTATTTCACATAAAGATCCATTAAAATAAAAATTGAATGCGAAATAGGGATTTTGTGGCTATGAATTATATTTTCGCATTTAATTGAATTATTCAAAAAGGATGAGTAAAATGACAGTAATCGATGTATCGGGCTGTGGAAGCGGAACAGTTTTTTTGATAAAGGGAAAAGCAAATTTTCTGTTTGAGGCTGGTATGGCATATGCGGCTGATTGGATGGTTGAGAATGTAAAAAGAGAGCTTGGGGATGCGAAACTTGATGCGGTTTTCTTATCACATTCACATTATGACCATGTTGCCGGTCTGGTTGCAGTGAGAAAGATGTGGCCAAAGGTCAAAGTATATGCTTCTGAACGTGCAAAAGAGATATTGGTAAAGCCGAATGCCCTGAAAACGATAAGGCGTCTTAGCGGTGAAGCAGCGAAAGCAGCTGAACTTCCATGGGATTCTGAGTATGACGATTCAGACCTTCAAGTGGATGTATCACTCGAAGATGGTGAGACGATTGAACTTGGAGATCATACTATTTATGCATTTGCAACTATCGGACATACGAAATGCTCTATGTCTTATCTGGTGGATGATGAGCTGATGCTATGC
>CAVKOQ010000180.1:0-3823 GCA_963657995.1 bacterium | reverse complement strand
ATACCGGTAACGATACCCATGATAGCAGAACCCATAGGGCTGACAGCGTCACACCAACACTTCTATAATTGTCTTAACTGGATTATCCAACTCGTCATCCATTTTTGCTGCCAACTGCACAGATACGGAATGTCCCGTCTGAAAAGCCTTCAGAAGCTCCAATTTCTTTTGGAAATTTCCGGCAATCGCCGTTGCTTTTTCTCTGGATACATAATGATTTGTATAAAATTCTATAATTTCCTTACTGTTAAATTTTATAACGTTTAAACAAAAGTCCTATCACTTACAACTTATACCGTTGGCGGTGAGATTTTTAATTAACAAGCATATATACTCGCACTTCCATATCAATGTATTGATAAGCACGAACGCTTTCATTTACCATTTCTGCATATTCTGCAGCCTCCTCATAACCTATTACAAATTGATCCACCAATTCGCGATGGTCTGCCAGGTCTTTGAACTCTGTAGAAGGCACTTCGTATCCCCATTTCAGATACCAGTCCGAACTCCCGTCATAATTTAACACGATGAGATGAACAATTCTTTCTATTATCGATTCCGGTATGAGCGGCTTGGAAAAGTCCAATGTCTCCTCCATGAAATTCTGCACTTTTCTTAAAGATTTGCCGGCATTTATTTTTTGAATAGCACGATCATTGATTTCTTTTATCTTCATCTCCGTGCGGAGGCGATACTCCTCGAATTCTTCTTTTGTGATCTCTCCGGCAATCCTTAAATCTATTGCTTTGTTTATTTTTTCTTTTAACTTTCTTACTTCGGCAGTTTGATTCGCGTCTCTGATACTTAGCAGATTCATATTTGTCTGAATTATACCTATGGCACCAAATACGGCTTCCTGTCTGGAAGTCCATATCCGACTGAGGATCTTACGGATGACCATCTGCAGCTTCCAACGAATAGTCGGCGGCGTATCACATCCTACCTCCGTTGATAATCCTTTTTTTCTTCTTGCATCCGTACTACCAAAACGTCTTCTCCTGCGGCAAATGTAACCGTAAAAGCTATTTTTCCTGTTGGAATAAACATTTCGTGCTTCTACTTTGCTTCCGCACTGACACATCATCTTTTGTGCCCAGAGGTCTTTTGGATACTCCTTTTTGTTCTTCTGGTAGCTGGCAATAGACGATTCTGCGGATCTGATCTCCCGTAGCCTTTTTACTTCGGTGAATTGTTCCTTCGTGATGATAGGCGGTACTTTGTCACTTTCTACGTAGATATACTCTTCTTCCGGATTTTTGACTCTTTTTTGCTCCAGATAGTTGTTTGATCTGGATTTTCCATAGGTTAGGATTCCACAATATATCGGATTTTTAAGGATCCTTAAAATGGTGTTTGGATGCCAGACACCTAGGCTTCCGTCCGTGCATCTTCTCTTATTAAGTTCTAATTCGTTTGCTATGTTTTTTATGCCTTTTCCGGAAAGATAAAGATCATAGATCATTTTGACCGTTTCAGCCTGTTCCTCGTCAATTTCCAGGTGATCTCCCACTTTTCTGTAGCCGATAACGTTACCACAGCCCCAGACGTTACCTTTTTTGCGGCTCATTGCCAGGCCGGCTTTAACGCGCATGGAAATCTTTCTTGATTCATCCTGGGATAAAGTAGCCATAAGTGACAACCGCAATTCGCCGTCTCCGGCCATTGTCCAGATGTTGTCCTCCACAAAAAAGACTTCAACACCGTAATCAAATTTCAAGAGTCGAACGTAAGTCAGTGCATCTACCGTATTCCTGGCAAATCTGCTTACCTCTCTCGTTACGATCAAATCAAACTTATGTTGTCTGGCATCCTCGATCATCCGCATAAAGGCCGGTCTTTTCTTTGCCTGGGTTCCGGTAACGCCTTCGTCTATGTATTTCCCAACTAATTCCCAGTCTTTGTGATATTGCAGCTGATCTTCATACCACTGCATCTGATTTTGCAAGGCTAACAACTGGGCTTCCTGCTCCGTGCTGACTCTACCATAAAAAACCACTTTTCTCATTTTTTCCATGTGAATCTTATCCGTGGAAATATACTAATTTGAAACCAATTCCGTTGTCCTCGAAAGGACCTCGTTGCTGTACTCACTGCAGATCTGTGCGTACAAGTCGTCGGAAAGAAGCTTCTGCTGGTGCACGATGTCCACCAACAACATCGAACCGGCAATAGTTGATATATTGTCTTTAGTGATCGTTCTTACAGCCATATTTACCACCTTCTGCCGCAGTTCGTCTGCGGCAACGCGAAGAGAATTTCACGCAGGTAAATTCTCCGATGTGATCCAACATTGATAGCATTTACAGCGTCAATGCCATTTAAAAAACGCCATCAGACATTTCTTTTAAACTTTCCCCTCCTTTTTTTTGAGTATAAAAAGACAGGCGAGATCACTCTCGCCTGCTGTTTTACAATCAAAAACAGGGTTTAACTCCCCATTTAGTTATATTTCACTTTGCAATCCTTAGTTGTTCAGGATCACTCAAATTTGTTTGTACAATCAGTATATTTATCTCCTACCCTACTGCGGGATCAGTCTGGCTGCGCATCTGACGGATGCACCATACCCTATGCCGGTCTTTGCCATAACAAAGCTGTACTCATTGCTTGCGACGCGTTTTGCGCTCGAGCTGTGACTGTACAGAAGTATCCGCTCGCTCTAAAAAGATAAAATAGCAAATGCTTTATAACATTTGTCTACTCTTTTGGTCATCGCAAGCAACGTCACCAGACCTGTCTGTTGATCTAGCCAATTTTCAAGGTGCGCAGACGTTTTTGTTTGAAAAAGTTTACTTTTTAAAAATACGATTTTGACTATTTTACAGACAGCTTTTCACTAAGTTTTTCTATGCTTTGGCGTTTTATCTCTTGTTTTTCTTGCTTTTTTCTACTACAATACGTAATATCAGAACAGGCGTTCATACACAATTTGAAAAAGTAAACCTTTTAAAAAGCTCGGGATTTTCAGTATTTTCTCCTCTTTCAAGCCTGGTCGCCTTATAATAAAAGGTTCCTTCCGGCATATTACAGATCTTGGCCGCCTGCTTCAAAGTAAACTCTTTTTTCTTCCACATTCTTACCACCTGATCAAAGTTTTTTGGCACCGGTTTTTCCGGACGCCCGAACTTTACTCCTCTTGCTTTCGCTGCGGCGATTCCTTCCGCCTGCCTACGTTTTATACTCTGACGCTCCGATTCCGCCACAAAAGACAAGATCTGCAACACCAAATCTGCTATAAATGTCCCCATCAGATCCTTGCCTTGTCTGGTGTCCAGCAATGGCATATCCAAAACAACAATATCTACACACTTCTCTTTTGTCAGAATACGCCACTGCTCCTGAACATCGCGGTAATTTCTTCCCAGGCGATCAATAGACATCAACACCAACAGATCTCCGGGCCGGAGCCGCTTCACAAGTCTTTTGTACTCCGGCCGCACAAAATCCTTACCGCTGATCTGATCGGCGTAAATCTCTTTATCAGACACGCCATACTCTCTCAGCGCGATCCACTGCCGCTCCTCACACTGATCTTTGCTAGAAACTCTCACATAGCCATACATTTTGCCCATTTTTTACCTCCTTGTCAGGCCTTTATTTGGTTACAAGGCAACGCTAACAAAGAGCTATATGAGAATCTAATTTTCTCACGGTTGCTTCACTTCCAACATTTGCTTCCCACTTGTGGACATGATGTCCACAAGTGGATCCTTCTTTTCTTTCAGCTGCTCTCCTTCCGGCAGCTGCTTTTCACTTGTGGACATCATGTCCACAAGTGATCCTCTCCGGCTACTTCGAGCCACCATCTCATTCTCTGCAA
>CAVKOQ010000179.1:0-3877 GCA_963657995.1 bacterium | reverse complement strand
GGTTTCTGGGCTCAAACTGCTTGCATAATAGTTATTGATTGCAACCGACACACCAGCTACTGACGCATCAGTCTCCAGATTCATCGCTGCTTGGACATTTATATGACCAGTCTCTGCCATCAGAAGACACGCCCCCGATGCAATAAGAAATTTCAGCGTTTTTCTCATAAGAACCTCCTACTCTCTATCTCTGCAGATACTGTTCTGCCGATGCGATGCAATTGGCACCGTCCGAAGCAGCTGTCAGGATCTGTCGCAATTTCTTTGTTCGCACATCTCCAGCTGCAAATACTCCAGGTACACTTGTCTTACCATTCTCAGAGGCTTTTATATATCCCTGCTCATCAAGTTCCAGACATCCGACATATAATTCCGACTCAGGTTCAGTTCCAATGGCGATAAAAATACCATCCACATCAAGCTGTTTTTCTTCTCCTGTCGTTGTACTCCTTATCTTCACTGACTCAACCTGGCCACTTCCTTCTATGGAAACTACCTCGCTACTTAATATAAACTCGACATTTTTAGCTTTTGATAATCTCTTCTGTAATTGTTTTGCTCCTCTAAATGTTTCCCTGCGATGAATAATATATACTTTTTCACACATTCTAGAAAGAAACAGTGCATCTTCTAAGGCTACATCTCCACCTCCGACAACTGCCGTCTTCTTTCCACGAAAAAAAGCACCATCACATGTTGCACAATATGAGACACCGGCTCCACGAAGCTTTTCCTCTCCTTGAACATCCAAGGTTCTATGATGTGCACCTGTGGCGAGTACAACACATCTCGCCTCATATACTGCGTCCTCGCAAATCACTTTTTTGACAGCTCCATCAAGCTCAACTTTCACAACTTCATCTTGTATGAATCTCGCCCCAAGCTTAGTAGCATGTTCTCTGAATTGTCTTGATAGTTCAAAACCAGATATCCCCGGAAATCCCGGATAATTATCTACCTCCCAGGTATTTAACACCTGGCCTCCACTGATTCCATTTTTTTCTATGACAATTGTATCCAGACAAGCTCTCTGTGCATAAATCGCTGCAGCAAGACCTGCCGGCCCTGAACCAATAATTATTATATCGTACATCGTTCCAATGTTCCTCTCTCAAAACCGCTCCTAGGTTCATATCATTTTAAGTATAACATATATCGCTATCTTCATACAATGTTTAACGACTCTACACCAGTTTAAAATTGATTGTGATTTTCTTACAATTTTATAACAATAAATTTTTATAGCATGTCATGGATGCCTGAATTTAGTGCTTATGATATAATATGAACACTTAGCGAGGTGTTTTCGAGCTTAGTGCGAATTTACACCTGTCCACGAAGCAATCAAAATCAAAGGAGACCTAATATGAATCGCAAAACCATCCTCGTAACCGGTGCTTCCCGCGGAATCGGAAGGGCGATTGCCTTAACATACGCAAAGAATGGCTGGAATGTTGTAATTACATGTATTAATCGAAAAAATGAATTAGAATCTACAAAAAAAGAAATAGAATCTCTCGGTGTTTCCTGTCTTGCAAGTGTATGCGATGCAGGAAATTTTGAAAGCTGTGCAAAACTTTTTGATGAGATCGGAAAACAATTCACTTCTCTTGATGTTCTTGTAAATAACGCCGGTATCTCTCATATCGGCCTTTTTCAGGATATGACACCGAATGACTGGAATCATATTTTAAATACCAACTTAACTTCAGTATTCAACTGTTGCCGTCTGGCTGTACCTATGATGCTCTCACGCAAATCTGGCCGCATCATCAATATTTCATCTGTATGGGGTATATGCGGTGCTTCGTGTGAAGTGGCCTACTCCGCTACCAAAGGCGGCATCAATGCCATGACAAAAGCTCTTGCCAAGGAACTTGCTCCCAGCAACATTCAGGTCAATGCTATCGCCTGCGGTGCCATTGACACGGAAATGAATCAATTTCTGGATGAAGAGGAGCGAAATGCTCTTTTGGATGAAATACCTTCCGGACGTATGGGACAGGCCAATGAGGTAGGAAAACTGGCTTACCAATTGGGAAACGAAGAATCCTACCTGACCGGTCAGATTATCAGTTTTGATGGCGGATGGATATGATACCAGAATCAAAACCTGAAATAAATGAACGGATTATATGTACTGCTGACAAGATACATAGTGCATATAAAGATTAGCACTGCCATAACCAAAATATCCACTGTAATTATTTTTCTTGCATCATAAAGGTGCTCTCGAAGCTTTGGACACATGCTCTGTACTACTCCTGAGAACATCACTCCCAGGGCAGCCAAAAAGAGTACCTTTTTATTTATAAAAAGTGTCACCGGATAGAGGCCACTGTTAAATCCAAACATCTGATGTAAAATAGTCATTGCATCAGATATCGTATCCGCACGGAAGAAAACCCATCCTACTACTACCACAAGTGCTGTATAGATATGATTAATTATCCCTAAACGATTCTTTTCCAGAATTTTTCCAAATCCCATGCGCTCTATCACAAGAAAAAATCCGTGATACAGTCCCCATATGATAAATGTCGCACCGGCTCCGTGCCACAGTCCTGTTGCAAAAAACACAATCAGCAAATTGACATATGTCCTCAACTGTCCTTTTCTGTTGCCGCCAATCGGAATGTAAAGATATTCGCGAAACCAAGTCGACAGAGAAATATGCCAACGTCGCCAGAACTCACGGATGGATTTTGAAATATACGGATAATTGAAATTCTCCATAAAATCAAATCCGAACATTTTTCCGAGTCCGATTGCCATATCCGAATATCCGGAAAAGTCGAAATATATCTGCAGTGTATAAAGAATTGCCAATATCCATGCATTTACCGTTCCAAGCTGTCCCAATGGTTTTTCCATCATCCAGTCTACCGTTTCTGCAAATGTATTTGCAAAAATCATCTTCTTGGCTAAACCGTAGCTAAAACGTTTGATTCCATAGGCCATGCCTTCAGCCGTACAGCGACGGTCTTCTATCTGATCACATACGTCACGGTACTTAACAATAGGTCCTGCTATTAACTGCGGAAAGAATGAAATATAAAGTGCCAAATGAAAGATATTTTTCTGAGCTTTAACCGTCCCTCTATATACGTCCACTACGTATGAAAGTGCCTGAAACGTATAGAAGGAAATTCCTACCGGGAGTGCAATTTCCCGAAAAGAAAGCTTATCCACGACACCTGTAAAATGTCCCAACAATGAATTTGCAATTTCAACCAAAAAATTGAAATATTTAAAATATCCCAATAATAAAAGATTTAATATCACACAGGTAGCAATGGCTATAAAATCCAACTTTTCAATTTGATTCTCGTGTATTCTCTCAATTAAAATCCCAAAAACATAGTTTAATCCGATAGAAAAAACCATCAGAAAAACGTACTTAGGTTCGCCCCATGCATAAAAAAAGAGGCTTGCCACCAGAAGCACACTGTTTCTGATATGAAGATTCCTAGTCACAAAATAACATGCGAAAACTGCCGGTAAAAAGAACCACAGAAACACAAGCGAACTAAATAACATAAATCCATACCATCCTATATAAAAATACCATAACCATTATACTAGATATTCGGTCTGAATTGTCAAGAAATTTGTTTTATAACAAATAATATACCTAGATACCTTTTCTGCTTTCCAATTTTTTGTGTAAGGTACAAAACTTTATTTCCTGTTACGGAACAAAGAATGTGCCTTGGCACATTCTCGTGCCTGCGGCGGTCGCTTGCGACATCTACATTGTACGCCGCAGTGTGCATTCACGCGGAGCGTTTTTGTGTAATAGGGACGAAGTTTCCTATTACATAAAAAATAGGCTTCGCCTATTCAACTCCCCTGCCCCTCATTCTTGAGGGGTGGG
>CAVKOQ010000178.1:0-3909 GCA_963657995.1 bacterium | reverse complement strand
GCTTTCGCGACCCGCCGCAGGCGGAGAATGTGCCAAGGCACATTCTTTTTTATAATTTCTAGAATAATCCGCTGATTCGTCCATTCTCATCTACATCTATCTTCTCTGCCGCAGGTACCTTAGGAAGTCCAGGCATCGTCATGATATCACCGGTCAGTGCTACTATAAATCCTGCACCGGCAGATACCTTAAGATTACGTACAGTTACAGTAAAGTTTCTAGGAGCTCCAAGAAGCTTAGCATTGTCTGTGAAACTGTACTGTGTTTTAGCCATACAGATTGGATAGTTGCCAAATCCAAGCTCAGTCAGACGTTTAGCCTGTTTTTTCGCTGCATCTGTCAACACAACTCCATCGCCATGATAAATTTTCTTAACGATTGCGTCAAGTTTCTCTTCAATAGACGTATCTGCTTCATAGCTGAAATGGAAGTCATTTTCTGTCTCGCACAGACGTATAACCTCTTTAGCCAATGTTTCTCCGCCTTCTCCACCTTTAGCCCATACCTCTGAAAGAGCTACATTGACTCCGAGCTCATGACACTTATCTTCTATAAGCTTTAGCTCTGCCTCTGTATCCATCGGGAAACGGTTAATAGCCACAACACATGGAAGTCCATATACTTTAGTTATATTTTCCACATGCTGCATCAGGTTTGGAATACCCTTTTCAAGTGCCTCCAGATTCTCTGCATTAAGATCTGCCTTAGCAACTCCACCATGGTGCTTAAGTGCACGTACCGTAGCTACAACAACCACTGCAGATGGCTTAAGATCTGCCATACGGCACTTGATATCAAGGAATTTCTCGGCTCCAAGGTCAGCACCAAAACCTGCCTCTGTAATCGCATAATCGCTCAATTTGAGTGCCATCTTTGTGGCAATAACCGAATTACATCCATGTGCAATATTTGCAAACGGACCACCATGTATAAATGCCGGTGTATGCTCAAGTGTCTGAACCAAATTTGGCTTCAGTGCATCTTTTAGAAGTGCTGTCATAGCACCTGCTGCCTTAAGATCGCCTGCCGTTACCGGTTCTTCATCATATGTGTACCCTACAATAATCTTAGAAAGACGCTCTTTAAGATCCGTAATATCGTTTGCAAGGCAAAGTACTGCCATGATCTCACTGGCAACTGTGATGTCATATCCGTCCTCACGAGTCACTCCATCCACACGGCGTCCCAGTCCATCCACAATATTTCTAAGCTGGCGGTCATTCATATCAACTACTCGTTTCCAGGTGATGCGTTTTGGATCTATGCGAAGTGAATTTCCCTGATAAATATGGTTGTCAAGCATTGCTGCCAGCAGATTGTTTGCTGCACCTATTGCATGAAAATCACCTGTAAAGTGTAAATTGATATCTTCCATCGGGATAACCTGTGCATATCCGCCTCCGGCTGCACCTCCCTTAACGCCAAAAACCGGTCCTAAAGAAGGTTCTCGAAGTGCCACTGATACATTTTTGCCAAGTCTTTTTAAACCATCTGCCAGACCTACAGTTGTCGTCGTCTTTCCTTCACCTGCCGGAGTCGGATTGATCGCTGTTACCAAAATAAGTTTTCCGTTCTCTTTCTTAACTTCTTTTAAAAGATTATAGTCAATCTTTGCCTTATAATTGCCATACTGTTCCAGATACTTCTCATCTACTCCAGCTGCCTGTGCAATCTCCCCGATTTTTAATGGAGTAGCTGCCTGTGCAATCTCAATGTCTGTCATCATAAATTCTGTACCTCCCTGTATACTGCGGTTTCGCTCATGCGTCAATGTTAGATATTATATACTTTATCTGACAATTTTGAAAGACGCAAAATTGATTTTTCATAAAAAACCGCCTCATTCTCCAGTTTTTCTACTCTTTTTTCAACTTCTGACACATAGTTTTTGTCTTTAATCGATGAAAGATTGATTTTGACATTGAACAAAGCTCCTATAACTGCCGTTCTTGCAAGCATAGCCGCTGTCAAGCCATCAGAAACAGCCATTCTGTTGCCATTTTGTATAACAGCCTCTGCCATAGGAAAAATTTTGGCTGCTGCTTCTGCAATCTCAAGCGGTGCCTGTGCAGCTTCCTTTAATCCCTGCTGAAGTGCTTTGCTTCGAAGTTCCTGTTCTTCTTTTGTATTCTTAGGAAGCTTTAATGCACTCATATATCCATTAAATGACTCACTGTCTTTCTTTATTCCTTCCATGAGTTCCTCATGAAGCTTCGCTCCACGTTCAGATAATGCTTTCATTTCTTCCTGCACATCGGCATATTTTTCTTTTCCGATCGTCAGATTGGCCACCATTTCCATAAGTGCCGCACCAAGTGCTCCCACCAGTGCCGATACACTTCCTCCGCCGGGGACTGATGCTTTGGAGGCAGTTTCTTCCACAAACTGACTCACTGAAAGTTCTTTTAATTCTGTCATATCTAAATATTCTCCTATGCCGTTATGTTAATCCAGGAATGAAACTGCCTTGCAAGGTGTACGGTAATTGGACGGTGAAATCTTTATACCGCTCTTTGCAGTACTTGAATGTATAACCTGTCCATCGCCTATATACATTGCCACATGATTAATATAATTTCCGCTCGAATAGAACAGAAGATCACCTGGCTGAACTGCACTTACCGCAATCTCCTTGCCCTTCGCAGCCTGATCTCTGGAGCTTCGTCCAGTTGATATTCCAAAATGGGCAAATACACTCATAGTAAATCCAGAGCAGTCTGCTCCATTGGTAAGGCTCGTTCCGCCATATACATACGGGTTTCCAATGAACTGCTTAGCGTATGCTACGACTGCCGAACGGGTTGCATTCGCGATTTCACTGCCTGATCCGGATGTAGTTGTACTGCCTGTTGAGCTGTTTCCGGCACCTGGTCCGACGATACCAGACGTAGTTTCCTTAGCAGCCGCTGTTGTACTTTTTACTGATGCGGTTGTCTCTTTTATCGCTTTAGTTGTCTCTGCTGCTTTGGTTGTCTCCTGTTTCTTGGTTTCACTAGGATTAGCCTCGATTGTCTCGTTATAAGATGTTTCCTGTGCTTTAGTTGTCTCTTTTACCGCTTTAGTTGTTTCTGCCGCTCTTGATTCATCTTCCTGAGCCTTTTTCTTTACCTGCTCCAGATTTTCAATTGCAGCATTTGCTTCCTGTTTAAGCTTTTCTTCCTCAGATTTCTTCTGCTTTTCTTCTTCAAGTGACACAGCCTGTTTAAAATCAACCTGGGTGGTTATGTAATCCTTGTAAACATATCCAACAAGGTCATTATCGACTGAAATCTTCGCAAAATCTCCCTCTTCGCCAATCACCTCGTATTCTGCATCAGCTGACAAAAGATCCAGCGTCTTACCATCAAGACTAGGTGTTTCACGAAGACGCAGTGTGGTAGTGTTGGCTACTTTCGCGTATGTCGTACCGACTTCCTTGGCAATCTTAGATGCCTCTTCTCCTGTCACAAAATACTGTGCCTTGATAAAACCGGTTACGGAACCAGACTGGATATGGTACCATTTTCCGCCTTCACCATCCACAGTATCAAGTATGGTTGCGGCACAATTATTATAAATCTTTCCGACTACAGCACCGCTTGTGCTGGCCTTAGAACGTACATTTACATAATTGGTAACACGTGAAATCGCTACATTGTCATATATAGATTTTGACATGGCACGAACTACAGCCTCTGTTTCCTCTGCTGCCTCATTCTTCTCTGTCTTTGTTTCTGATAATACGGCCGCTGCTTTTATATTCTTCGAATCAGGTGTTTTTTTATTATCCTCATTAGCAGCACTTGCCAATGCAGGTGTTTTATCTGATGAAAATGCTTTGGCAAGCTCGGTTTCTGGGCTCAAACTGCTTGCATAATAGTTATTGATTGCAACCGACACACCTGCCACTGACGCATCAGTCTCTAGATT
>CAVKOQ010000177.1:0-3920 GCA_963657995.1 bacterium | reverse complement strand
TTCTTATCCCTGGCTCTCATTCTCTGTTCTTCCACTGCTTACTCCTCCTTCTTCGGATATCCTTTGCCTGCCTGTAATAAACAAAGAAAAGCGATGCCAAAAACAGCACCGCCGCAAAATGTCAATCCATATGAAATTGCTCGTAACATTGTTTTACTCCTCCTGTATTACCCTGCTTCGGCTGTTTCCTCCGGACGGGTTGTCATAATCTTATAAAGGGAATTCTTCGGGAATCTGTCTACAAACGGAATAATCACATTTCCATAAAACAGAAGTCCTTCACCCTCATTACTGTTGGTCACATAAGACAGCTGGGTTGGTGAAATATTCAGCTGTTTAGCCAGAATCTGCCTGTCACCGGATGCCTGGTTGAGCATATAGATGAAATCAGAGTTTTCAAAAATATTCTCGATTTCTCCGGAATCTAAAAGGTCCTTAATATTCTGAGTAATTCCTGTCGGAATACCACCCCACTTACGGAACCGCTTCCAGATTTCCACACTGTAGGCGGCTGTCTGTTCTTCTTTTAAGAGAAGGTGGAATTCATCCACATAGTAACGGGTGGATTTATGAGCGGAACGGTTGATCGTCACTCGGTTCCATACCTGGTCCTGCACAATCAGCATCCCAATCTTTTTCAGCTGTTTTCCAAGCTCCTTGATATCAAAACAGACAATGCGGTTATTGATATCCACATTTGTCTGATGGTTGAATACATTCAAAGAACCTGTAACATAGATTTCCAGTGAAGTTGCCAGACGCTGTGCTTCCGGTTCTTCCTGTTTTCGTAAAAGATCATATAAATCTTCCAATATCGGCATCTTCTCCGGCACCGGATCAGCGAGATATTCCTGATAGACTAATCGCACACAACGGTCAATGATTGTCTTCTCTACCGGTTCCAGACCGTTCTTTCCACCAACAATCAGTTCACACAGTGACAGAATAAAATCTGCCTTTAAGGACAACGGATTATCTTCCTCTGAATAGTTCAGGTTCAGATCCATCGGATTGATATACTGGTCTGATACCGGTGAAATCCGGATCACCTGTCCGTGCAGTGCCTGCACCAGCGGATAATAATCGAGTGGGTCAGCGGTATTACTACCGCCTTCCCCTCTAAGAACCGTACATGATAGCTTTCCCATCATACGGCTCAAGCATTTCATCACCCTTTCGGGCAGCGTTCAACAAAAAGACGTTGGCATTCTGCGTGTACATATACCATATTAGGAACAATTTCTTCACCGCCTGCAGCTTTAGGGACTTTAAAGAAAATCTCCCTATCATCCCTGATGTCAAGCGGCAAGCCACAGTGGTGACATCTGCCGTTTTGATTCTTCCAAATCATACGGAACTTGCCCGTGAGCCTTGCGGCACCTTGGTCAAATTTGCGCTGTGCAAAATAGTCCGTATCGATATAAGGATTTTTGGTAGTGTTTACCTTTTTGTGGCGGACAATTGATGTGTGGTCGACACGGATGAGTTCAGATTTATCGGTTGAGAACACCCAACTCCTACTGCCCTTCCTGTGCCAGTATTTAGTGGAAATCCACCACTTGCCCTTCTTAGGATGTCGCCTCTTAGCCCAATGCCACAATAGTTCATATAGCACATAATCAAGGTGGGCGAAGGCTTCACTTGCCACCACCGATTGATGATAGTTAGTCCATCCTCTGATTTGCTGATTCAACTTCATAATGAGCACGTCCTGATTCCATGCCTTTCCGCGCTGGTTGATAGTTTCTGACAGTTTGCTTACTATAGCCTTGATGGACTTCTTTGAAGGCTTAACGATAAGCTTTCCTTTGAATTTACGAAATGTCCATCCAAGGAAGTCAAAACCATCGTTAATATTTGTTACTACGGTTTTCTCATCAGACAGTTCAAGTCCTCTGGTAGAGAGGAAATCTCTTACAAGCTCTTTGACTTCCAATGCGATTTCCTCTGTTTTTGCAGTGATGATGAAGTCATCTGCGTACCTTACAAAGTTGATAAGGGTCTTGTTTCTCACGAATTCAGACTCTACACCTTTGAGGCTGAGGTAATATTTGTTTCTTATTACCTCCTAGTATAATAATGATGTAGTCAATCAAGACTACTTGGTTAATAAGTTTCTATAAAACAGATAACAGAAGAAAGGCTTCTTCCTTCATCAGATGTTATCCGTAATAATGATCATGTCTGACGGTTCCTGATAGACACCAGATAAAACATAAGGTATCATCTCTTAGGATAGGACAAAGAATGTTCACCTCCTTGGGACACTGATTATCAGTGGATACCTGTAATTGAGTCAATTAGTCCATTCGACAGGGTTTTATGTTTTAGCTGGTTGGGAGCCGGAAGGCAATACCCGAATAACGCGCTAGGTTGTGTACCTGCCAGATTGGAAATGGATTCCTATCAGAAAGGAGCTTTTGCTCATGTCAAACAAAATTATTTTTAATCTTGATGAGCTATTCATCTCTGTTGGTATTGATGTCGGTGCTGATTTCTCCTGGATGTCTATAGCACTTCCAAACCAACAATTCGTAGGAAAACCTTACAAAATCCTACATAACAGTATTGATTCCCTTACAACCGCTGTTTCTAAAATAAAAGAAGCAGAAGAGTTGTATTCTTTGGAAAGTCGCATTTTCCTCGAATCCACGGGAATTTATCATTACCCACTCTTCTGCTATCTTCGTGATAAGGGTTTTAACTGCTCCGTTATTAATCCTATCATCACTAAGAATAGCACAAACATCAACATCCGAAAAGTGCATAATGATCGTTTTGATTCTAAAAAAGCTGCTTTAGTTGGCTTGAAACCCGATTTAAAGGTTTCACTTATGCCATCAGACCTTGCTCTAAACTGCCGTAATCTGTGTCGTGAATACTTCGATTTAATGGATAATCGCAGTGCCTATGTGAATAAGCTTCAGGGCGAATTACGTATGGCGTTTCCTCAGTATCTTGGCATCTTTTCCAAGGTTACTATCAACACTTCTCTTACATTGTTGGAAACTTATACATCTCCATCAGCTTTTCTTGAAGCAGACAAGCAAGAGATTATTGATATCATCAGATCAACCGCTCGATTTGGACTTACATATGCTCAGAATAAGTATAATGCCATAATTCAGGCGGCAACTGATGCAAATCAGTTTGGGTACATTATAGACAGCAACATCAAGCGTATTCGCCTTTATATCAGCTTCATACGTAAATATGATGAAGAAATCAACAGCATTCTTGAATCGCTCCACGAGCTTGTTGATGCTAATGAAGATGCTGACTTTGTCAAGCAGATTCATTTGATTGAAACATTTAAAGGTGCTGGTTTCTTGTCTGCTGTATCCATCATGGGTGAGATTGGTGACTTTTCAGCATTTTCAAAGCCAAAACAACTTTTCGCTTATTTCGGTCTTGATCCGGCAGTAAAACAATCCGGAAAATTTGAAGGCACCAAAGTTCAAATGTCTAAGCGTGGGTCTGCCATAGCCAGACGTGTGATTCACACGTTAACCTTACAAAGCATCAGTATCTCCCGTAATGGAGAAGCAAAAAATCCAGTTCTTCGTGAGTACTACCTCAAGAAATGTGACACAAAACCAAAGCTCGTAGCAATGGGAGCTGTTTCACATAAGGTATGCAATATGATATTTGCAATACTCAGAGACAATAAACCATTCATAATCATTGCTCCTCAGGAGCATATCAAACAATACAATGCAGCCAAATGCGACATGGTTGCATAAAACACTGTAAACCCAAAGAATCAATATCTTTCAAAAAAAACGATATTTTCACCAAGGGGAAAGTCTGCCCTTTTTTAGGCAAAAAATATTTTTTGTTTATCTATTGACATTTATTAGCTGGACTCAACTTGCCGTTCCTGAATCCGTATGATGTTGGGGTCAAAAGGTATTTTGACC
>CAVKOQ010000176.1:0-3934 GCA_963657995.1 bacterium | reverse complement strand
TTTTGAATTTCTTCAAAATCGAGAACACTTTGAATCAGTTCCTGTCAGCACTTTCTTCGTATGCGATCCCGGAAATGGAGGAATTCTATGAATCAATATAAATTTAAGAATATGCTTGATGAATTGACTTCGAAGAAGAATTGAGTCGATATGGAAAATTCTATTGGAGGTAATCGGTATGGAGCCATCAATCTTAAAAAACATACTGGATGTTGGCGAAACAATCGGAGTTGAGTTTAAGCGCTGCGGCAACGGCATTGAGAACGATGTTTATGAGACGGTCTGCTCCTTCCTGAATCGTTTTGGCGGAGATATCTTTCTGGGAGTTCTGGATAACGGAACTGTCATCGGCGTGGCGGAGAATGCAGCTCCTGATATGGTGAAGAATTTCATCAGCTGTGTCAGCAACCCGATATTGTTCGCACCAACCATATATCTCGTTCCGGAGATTTTGAAATATGAGGGAAAGACGATAATCCATATACATGTTGCTCCCAGTGCAGAGGTGCACAGCTATAAGAAGATAATTTATGATCGCGTAAACGATTCCGATGTAAAAATAACCGCCACAGCACAAATTGCGCAGATGTATATCCGTAAGCAGGAAATCTATACGGAGCGAAAAGTGTTCAAATATGTCGGGCTTGAAGATTTGCGCTTTGACTTGCTGCCGAAACTGCGTATTATGGCTTCTAACAACAGCGGGCAGACGCATCTGTGGAACAGTATGACGGATGAGGAGCTGCTGCAACGCACTCGTCTATATACAAAAGATAGAGCAACCGGTGAAACGGGTTATAATCTGGCAGCTGTTATGCTGCTTGGCAAGGATGATGTAATTGCTGATGTAGTGCCTGCTTATGTAACAGATGCCATTTTTCGCAGAGTAAATATTGATCGATACGATGACCGTGAGGTTATCAAGACCAATCTGATCGAGAGCTATGAGCAGCTGATGGAATTTGGCCGTAAACACCTGCCGGATAAGTTTTATCTGGAGCAGGACCAGCGCAAGAGCCTGCGTAATATTATCACTCGTGAGATGATTGCCAACACCCTGATCCACCGAGAGTACACAAGCTCCTATCAGGCAAAGTTTGTCATTGAACGCAATCGTATGTATGTTGAAAATGCCAATCGGGCGACACAGGCCGCGCAGCTGACACCTGATATAATCGAGCCAAACCCCAAGAACCCGATTATTGCAAGCTTTTTCCGCAATATAGGTTATGCCGACCAGCTTGGATCCGGCGTACGCAATCTTTTCAAGTACAGCAAAATCTATTCCGGTGAAGAACCTGTATTTGATGAAGGCGATGTATTCCGAATTACTGTGCCGTTAGATGAGAGCTTGGGTGGAAAAGAAGAAGAAAATCCCACCCAAGGTGGGACTGTTCCCACCCAAGCTACGCAAAATCCCACCCAAGGTAAATGCGTAGCTCATAAAGTATCTGATCTTGATAAGAGAATTCTTGCAGCAATAGAAGAAAAACCATCTATGACACAGACAGAACTTGCAATGCAGCTGGATGTGAATTTAAACACGGTAAAATATCGTATAAAAAGATTAATGTCAATAGATCTCTTAGAGCGTGTGGGTTCCTCACAGAAAGGCCATTGGATTGTGAAATAAACTTTACTGCAACACGGTAACACCTGCTGGTCAGAATAATTCAAGATTTGCAAATCATACATAGCGGACAGTTGATCTTCTTTCCGGAAGCGACTGCCCGCTACGTTTTTGTTCAGCATAACCCTGAGTAGAAGTCCGTTTTTCGGAGAGGGATTTACACTGAGACTTATGCCGGGCAAAAAATATCAGTCTCATGCTGAGATGTCATGAAAAGACGGTGAAAGGCGGGGAAATCCAGTTAAAGCAGCTGCAAAAGAGATGAATTTCCGTGTCAAGGAAGATAATTACATAACATTCTCTAACATTGACAAATACGGCATTAATGTTTATAATAATAAACATTGTGGAGAAGCGGAGAGGATAAAATGAAGAAAGCTGCATATAATATACTTCCGAGAACAGAAGAAATCCTGAAAACCATGGGTGAGCAGATTAAGCTTGCCAGACTTAGGAGAAGTCTCTCAGCAGAACTGGTGGCAGAGCGTGCGGGAATTAGCCGTGCTTCTCTGTGGAAGGTCGAAAAAGGAGATCCGTCTGTAGCTATGGGGATTTATGCAGCGGTTTTGCATGCCCTGAATAATCTTGATAAAGATCTTCTGCTTGTTGCAAAAGATGATGAACTTGGCAGACAGCTTCAGGATCTGGAACTGATTACGAGAAAACGTGCACCGAGGAGGAACAATTAATGGCATCCAATCAGAAAACTATCTTCGTCTATGATGATTTTAGTTCAGAAAAGCCACTCATGATGGGAATGCTTTATGTGAATGTCATCAAAGGCGGAGAATCGTATTCCTTTGAATATGATAAGGACTGGCTAAAAAGAACAGCACTTAAATATACATTGGACCCGGAACTCATGCCATATTCCGGCAGGCAGTATCCATCTGGGAAAAATATCTTTGGTCTGTTTGCGGATGCATCTCCAGATCGCTGGGGACGCGTTCTTATGAATAAACGAGAAAGAATCCTGGCGGAAAAGGAAGGACGTAAGCCATCTAAGCTGTACGACAGCGACTATTTGCTGGGAGTATATGACGAAACACGAATGGGCGGCATTCGATTTAAAACAGATCCGGATGGACCATTTCTTTCCGATGACAAAGAAACAGCTGCTCCTCCTTGGGCAACACTTCGTGCATTGGAGGAAGCCTCCAGAAATTTTGAAAATGACGAAAGCGGTTTGACCGAAAAATGGCTGAACCAATTGATTAAGCCTGGCTCTTCTCTTGGCGGTGCAAGGCCTAAGGCAACCGTGGTAGATACGAAGGATCAGCTTTGGATAGCAAAATTTCCGTCTAAGAATGATGAAAATGATACCGGGGCATGGGAAATGGTGGCACACGATTTAGCGAGCTTGTGTGGATTAAATGTCCCGGATGCGAAGTTAGAGAAGTTTTCGAACCTTGGTAGCACATATCTGATTAAGCGCTTTGATCGCGTTTTGACTAAACGAGTGCATTTCGCTTCCGCAATGACGCTTCTTGGAAAAACAGATGGAGCATCTGCTGCAGACGGAACCAGCTACCTGGATATAGCAGCCTTCATAAAATCCTATGGTGCGCAGCCCAAACAGGATTTGATTGAGCTCTGGAAACGAATTGTTTTCAATATGGCTGTTACCAACACGGATGATCATCTGAGGAACCATGCGTTCATTCTTGCAGAAAATGGGTGGATACTCTCGCCCCTTTATGATGTAAATCCGGTTCCTTACGGTGATGAACTATCGCTGAATGTTGATGAAGATGATAATAGTATCAGCATTGCTCTTGCCGTTGCTGCCGCTGTCAAATTTGGAATTTCCGAAACGGATGCGAAAAGCTGTGCAAAAGATATTCTGGCAATTGTAAGAGAAAACTGGGAGAAAATAGCGGCAGTTTATGGGCTGAACCGACGACAGATAGAAGAAATGCGCCCGGCATTTAGTGTTTGCTATGAACTCGCCAAGTAAACCACCCAATCGGAGGATTCTGTGAATATTTCCGAGACGTTTCCAACAATAATTGACGAGCGTGCTTGTTTTAATTACGATATAAGCACGAAAGGCTGGTGATTCGATGAGCAAGATGACAGAGCTGGTTCAAAGTCATGATTATAAGAATCTGAATCGACTTATGGAATATGCCACGTTGTTTCGGGTCAATAATGTGATTCGCAGATATATGGAGGTATTATTGTAAATGCAGCTGACACCAGAGCAGATTAAGGGAAGAATCAAGAATGTGGCTAAAGAGAACAAAGTTCTTATGGCTTAAAATACAGCGCACATCAGACTGAGTATAAGTCCACTTTTTCGAA
>CAVKOQ010000175.1:0-3978 GCA_963657995.1 bacterium | reverse complement strand
GGTATGAGATAGATGAGGTGACGGCTCCTTATGTGAAGATGATTTTTGAGTGGAAGGCTGAGGGTGTCTCCCACAATGAAATCTGCAAGAGACTCAATGAAATGGGCGCGGTGACTCCGGCCAGACGTAAGGTTGATCTTGGAATCTGGAAGGCGGAGAAATACAAGCACACGGTATGGTTTGGACGCACAATTATCGATATTCTGAAAAATCCAACCTACACCGGCTGCATTGTCTACGGAAGAATTCCCAAGTCTTTATATGAGGGAATCAAGATGCACCGCGCTCCGGAAGATGAATGGAGATATGTGCCGGATGCCCATGAGCCGATCATCAGCCAGGAACTATTCGACAAGGTACAGCAGATGTTTGCTGACAGGGCAGAGAAATTTAAGAAGAAAATGGATGAGAATGCCGAACTGAGGGAACTGATTACAAATCCTCTTAAGGGAAAGATTTACTGCGGCGATTGCGGTAAGAGAATGCGTTTTGTAAAGCCTACAGACAAGCGGTATCCGGTTGACCAGGATCATGCCATTTATGTCTGCGGCGGTTATCTGGATAGCGGATACAGCAGATGTTCAAGACATTCCATCCGTTATCCGCTTGTAGTTGATGCAGTGATGGCTGTTATTAAAGTACAGATTGAATTGGCTCTGAAACAGGAAAAGCTGATCCGGCAGATGCGGGGATCCGTGAAGGAAAAGAATCTGATTGATAAATATGTGGGTCAGGTCAATTATCTGAATCAGGAATTGAAGAAGATCAATGCCAGAAGAGAAGGCCTGTTTGAAAATTTTGCTGAAGGGATTCTCGATGAAAACGAGTATCAGTTCGCAAAGGAAAAGTATGACCAAGAAGCTTCCGCTCTTGATAAAAAGCTGAAGGCTGCCAGTGCAAAAAAGAATCAGTTGGACTCGGTTCTAAGTTTTGATAACAAGTGGCTTGCGGCAATGCACAAAGCGGAGAATATCACTGAAATGAATGAAACTCTTGTGAAGAGTCTTATCAGCAAGGTCATGATATTCGAGGATAATCGTGTTGAGATTGAACTGAATTTCGCAGAGGATAGAGATATCTTCCGCAATATAGCAGCTGAAATGGCAGGTGATGTTCATGAGTAAATGGGTAATAGGAAAATATATACGTCTGTCCCAGGCTGACCGTGATCTCATGAAAAAGGAAAACAAGTCCGAGAGTGAGAGCGTGTCCCACCAGAAGGCTCTGATCCAGAATTTCATCAATGGGAATGCGGAACTAAGCGGATCAGAGCAGTACGAATTCTTCGATGACGGATATACTGGCACTAATTTCGAGCGGCCTTCTTTTGAGCGACTGCTGGAGAAGATTAAGAAGGGTGAAATCAACTGTGTTGTGGTGAAGGACTTCTCACGATTCGGCAGGAATTATATCGAACTGGGAGATTACCTGGAACGCATATTTCCATTCATGGGAGTGCGGTTTATTTCCATCAACGATCATTATGACAGCGCAGATTACAAAGGAACTACCGGCGGTCTTGATGTGGTCATGAAGAATATCGTTTATGACTATTACAGTAAGGACCTGTCGGTGAAGGTGAAGACGGCCAAGCGGCAGAAGATGAAGCAGGGCAAATACCTTGGTGGCCACATACCTTATGGATATGTTAAATGCAGGGATGACAGAAATAAAATAGAACCGGATCCGGAGGCGGCAGCAGTTGTCAGAGAGATATTTGAAGCGGCAATCGGAGGAATGCGTCCTACAGAAATAGGCAGGCTGATGAATGAACGTGGCCATGAAACCCCATCCGCCTATTACCGCAGGATGAATCCAAAGACAAAGAAATTTGCAGACGCATCAGAATTCAGATGCTGGGATATCAATGCAATTCGCAGAATCCTTCAGAATAAGGTTTACTATGGCGCTGTGGTAGGACACAAGCGGGAACAGATCAGCGCCTGCAGCAGGCATTCGGTTAAAGTGCCGGAAGAAGAGCAGGTCATTGTTGAAAATATGCATCAAGGGATTGTTACGAAGGAAGAGTTCCAGGCTGCACAGAAAATATTCCGTCGGAGATATGATACGGAGGAAAAGAAAATTGCGAAGGATTACCCTCTTTACGGAAAAGTAAAATGCGGTGTCTGCGGCAGGGCGATGGCTTACCGGGCATACAGCTCCAGAGGCAAGCGGTACAAATATTTTATCTGCCCTCATGCCAAAAACCAGAAAGAAAATCTTTGCTGCAAGCATTATGTCCATGAAGAGATTCTGAATGAAGTGGTGTGGCAGGCGGTCAAACAACTGTTGGCAATGATGGATGCTGCGCAGAAAAAAGTCAGGGACAGGACGTCTGAGACCAAGAACGAGAATTTCATGCTGGCGCAGAAGCTTGCTGATCTGCAGAAGGATAAGGAAAAATGTGAGTCTGATCGTTTTGCAAATGTAGACCTTTTCATGGCAGGAAGCTTGGATAAAGAAATCTACCAGAGCAGACGGCAGGAACTGAATCGGAAAGCTGATGATATCGATAAGCAGATAGCTAGAATGGAACAGAGCCTTAAAGCTGCTGAGACGGCGTCGGATGATGGAACGGCGGAAGCATTAGGGAAGATGAAGCAATTCTCCGGCGCAGAGCAGCTTGATCAGAAGATGGTGCAGGCACTGGTTGATAAGGTGTTGGTCACAAATCCGGAGCATGTGGAGATCAAATGGACATTCCGGGATGAAATTTATAAGTTTATAATGGAGTGAGGCGAAGCCGGTTGGATGTAATGTCTGACCGGTCTTTTTTGATGGTGAAGGTGCAGATTCTATGGTACAATAAGTTATCTGTTTTGTGAAACCAAGCATTTGAGGATTTATTATGGTTAAGAACAACATTGAAGTTGATGTTAAAGTGAAATGCATAGAGAACGGAATGACTCAGGCGCAGATAGCTGAGGATATTCAGACCACGAAATCATATGTGAATCGTGTGATCAAGAAGCCGAATGGCGTGGTCAATAATACCTTTGTACAGATGATGGAAGCGCTGGGATACGATATAGAATTGACGTATGTGAAGAGGGAAGAGTGAAAAATGAGTGATCCAACTTATATGGTTTATCATTATTGTACGATTGAAACATTTAAAAATATAATGGCAAGCAAAGTACTATGGCTGTCGGATTTAACAGATTCTAATGATGATCAAGAAGTTGAAAGAACATTTGTAAACTTGTGGGAAGGTGTAAAGTCACGGCTTAGAAAAACAGATTTGCCTGAAGAAATGCTAGAGCAGGCAATAGACGCAATTGATAATCAGTATAAGATTGAACTGATTTCAGATCCGCCTTATGGGATTTGCTTTTGCCAAAAGGAGGATCTTCTTTCCCAGTGGAAAGAGTATGGAGATAATACAAGAGGTCTATCATTAGGTTTTGATATTAATTGGTTTATAAAAAGAGGAATTAAGCAACAGAAACCACATCCGAGTGCGATTCAATCAAATGCGATAGGGTGTGATGGTGTTATATACCATTCAGATGCATTCGAAGAACAAATGGCTGAAATCTGCTATAAGGCGATAAAAGAAAAAGGTTTACTGTCGGGACTCACATTAATCCGACCTACGTTTAAGCATTATTCTGGTTTTGTAAAGAATCCAACTTTTGAACCAGAAGCTGAAATACGAATTGTATATTATGCTTATGAGGACATCGATTTTTCAGTTAAGGATATTGATATTAGTGAATTAAAAACGAATGTCAAGAAACATTATGAAATCCCATGGATAAAGGATAATTCGCAGGCACTGAAGTCAATATGTATTGGACATAATTGCATTATGACAAAAGAGGAAATTTTAGATGTGCTTCGAAATAATGGCATTGATTCAGATATAGAAATAAAAGACTCAGAATGTTCGTATCGTCCAAGAGATTAGTTGTTTTCTGCCATCTAAATTATGGCATAAAAATATTTTAGACCTATCTTGACATACGCTGATGAGGC
>CAVKOQ010000174.1:0-4024 GCA_963657995.1 bacterium | reverse complement strand
CTTTATACGTGGGTGGATACAGCCACCTCGCATAGTGAAGTATTATCTCGCACACCGCCTCCGGCTTTGATATGCCGTCATCAGCGTTGATTCCGTGTGGCAAGGGTAATTCTCCCTTGATTTCGAGATTTAAGTTCTGACAGCTCATTCTTATTGCTAAGTGATTTCTGTCGGTCGGTTTCGGCAAGTTTATCAGTCTTGCCTTGTGCGACAACGTTTCGCACGATTTTATTAATCATGGGAAGCAATGTCTTGAATTTTTAGGTTTATAGTGCGCTTCATTCTTTGCATTTCAGCAAAAATGGGTCAGCAAACAAAGCCCTTGGGCTGACGAGGCTGTTTTATACAGTTGCAAGGATATTGTTTTCACAGTAATCGGCAAATATATGCCTCCAGACATTGCTTTTTCCCAATCCCATGATGAGCTGTCTTGCATGTGTTGTGACATGACTGGCCATCATGATCAGATTGCTGATTACCGTGTGAATCCGACGTCTCTTCACATCGCGTTTTTGACGAGGGGCACGACCTCCGATGGTCCCCTGTCCAATCATTCGCAAGATGTTGTAAGCAATGATGGTTAACTCTAAAACCAGTGCATTGGTATCGAATTTACCGGATGGAAGGCGTTCCACATCCATATCGGTCTTGATTTCACTGTGGTACTGCTCGCATTCTCCGTGAGCATGATAAAGGCGTATGATTTCCTCGTCTGTTTCTCCAAGATTCGTCCACCAGGTTTCTACTTCGATATCTGCCGGAAGCAGATATTGTCCGTATTTATCAATGGTTCGCTCTGTGATTTCGTAGCCTGCCCGAAGAGTAAATTCTTGTTCAAACTGTTTGCTTGTGACTGTTTTCCAGTCACTTCCGATATAGACAGTTTTCCCTTCTCGGGGAGTGGTGATGTTCTTGCAATACTGCTTAGCCATCCCAAGCCATTCCTCTTTGCTTTCACGGCGAAGATTTCGTTTGATGATAAAATAGCAGCCTTCCTGAATGAGGACAGCAACGTTATCAATAGAATCATTTCCGGAATCCAGACGAATGAGGAGTGGCTGATCGGTAAGTTTCTTACAGAGTTTGATTGTCTCCTGAAGAAATTCCACGGTACCGTTTTGGCAGTGCTGTTTTCCTTCACGAAGTTCAAAATTGATTGCGTAACCTTCCGTACCAATGTAAGCCATCATAGGGGCATAGCCGTCATATCCCTTGTAAGTACGGGAAACTCCTTCTTTCCCGGATTTGGAATTATCCATCGGTGTTACATCAATATCTACTGGTACAAAACCATTGGAAAGAGCGCCGGGGTGGATTTTGTTAGCAAGCAGCATCTGGATATTTTCATCCAGTATCTGGCTGCGCAGACTATCGCCAATGTCATCCATGCGCTGGCGAAGCGTTTCCTCAGATGGAATGCTTCTTGTGATTCCCAATGCAGCCTGATAAAAATCTTTGTCGTCATCCATTTCATGGACTGCCGCAAAATATGGTTTTCCCATGCAAAGCATTCCAATGTAGGTAAGGATGACATCACCGTTCTTAATCTGATGCTGAGAGCGATTTTTTGTAACATCCATGCGGTTGAGCCTTTTGGTAAAATCACTCTTTCCAAGAATCGCGCCAACAACCGCTAAGCCGCTGGCAGGGATGATACGTTCGTTGGTATATTCGACAACGATGTTGTTATTGGCAAGAGTCATTCGACGATTGTTTTTCATGGTATTTCGCTCCTAAATCAGATTATTTTCAAGGATATTATACCATAATTTTTCTGCACCCGATAGGTGAAAAAAATTATATTAATAAAAGTATGAGAAATACCAGCATTTATAAGGAAATGTTAGATTCATAGATAATGAACTTCACGGATTCAGGGGAAAATAAAAATGTACAATCCTAGTCATCATGCTATCGTATTCATGGAGGTGTTATCCATGAACGAAGCATTAAAGACTCAGCTAAAAATCCTCAAATTGAGTGATATAAAACCAAACTTTTCAGAACTCGCACGGCTATATGACCTGGATCGCAGAACTGTCAAAAAGTATTATGACGGATACGAAGGCAAAGCTGCTCACCGGGATAAGCCAAGCAAGCTGGATAAGCACTACGATATCATCAAGCAAAAGCTTTCCATCAAAGGCGCTAATGTCCGGGCTGTGTATGAGTTCATTCTTTCCGAGCGGGATCCGGACATCGGTACCTACTCAAACTTTAACAAATATATCAAATCCAAAGGCCTTAAACCGAAAAAAACTGCTGTGGGACATCCAAGATTTGAAACTGCCCCAGGAATTCAGGCACAGGTCGACTGGAAAGAAGATGTATCGATCAAAAATAAATTTGGCGAGATCTTCACCTTTCAGGTGTTTGATTATAAACTTGGGAATTCTAGATACACCCATTTCACTTACAAACTTTATAAGACAAGACAGGATGTATTCGACTGCCTGATTGCTTCGTTTAAAGCAACCGGTGGTGTTCCCAGAGAAATCCTATTTGACAACATGTCCTCAATTGTCGATCGTGATGGTGAACGCAAAAATATCTCCAATCAGGTACGTGCGTTCGCAAAAGATTTCAACTTTAAGATCAAGCTGTGCAAACCAAGACATCCTTTTACCAAAGGAAAGGTTGAAGCGGTAAATAAGTTTCTTGCATGGATGCTCCCGTACGAAGGAGAATTCGAAACTGAGGATGAACTGATCGCAATCCTCGAAAAAGTCAACCAAAAGGTAAATACTTACCCATGTCAGGAAACAAACATACCACCATTGTTGCTTTTCCAAAAAGAAAAGGAATACTTACAGCCACTTCCATCACATGATGTAGTTGAATCCTATCTTCCCCACGATCGCCAAACCACGGTAAGAGCGGACTCATTGATCACTTATCGAAACTGCAAGTATTCCGTACCGCCAGAGTATATAGGAAAACCAGTAAGATTAATGGTTTCTGACAATACCCTGCATATTTATTGTAGCACGGATCTGATTGCAGTGCATGCATTAAGTCAAAAAAGATTGAACTATCAAAAGGAGCATTACCAGCAACTTCTGGCTCAAACATTGAAGAGTGATATGGTTGCTGAGTTGGCGGAAGCAAATCTAAAGCAGATGGATGCTTTCCTGTAAGGAGGAACTATGGCAACTTACACAAAACTGCTCAATGGTCTCACAGATCTTGGAATCCATAAGATGCAGGAGCATCTGGATTATTATATAGACCTGGTCAATAAAGGACAAAAGTCATTCAGCGATGCTCTGGAAGAGTTGATTGATATCGAAAAGAAAAACAATCAGCTCCGGGCAGAGAATGCCTGCGTGAAAACAGCAAATTTTCCATTCATCAAGACACTGGATGATTTTGAATTTGACTTCCAGCCAGGAATCAATCGAAAAGAAATGCTGGAATTAGGAAATTTAGGCTTTATCGACCGCAAAGAAAATATCTTGTTTGTTGGAAGCAGCGGTGTTGGCAAAACTCATTTAGCTACTGCCATTGGAATCGCATGTGCCAGGGCACGCTACTCTACGTACTTTATTTCCTTTGAATCGCTTATGACTCAGTTGAAAAAAGCACTTCTGGAGAACCGCCTGGAAGCAAGAATGAAATTTTTTGCAAAATACAAAGTGCTGATTATAGACGAGATTGGCTATATGCCAATCGATACGGATTCAGCTAACTTATTTTTCCAACTGATAGCCAAAAGGTACGAAAAGCATTGCACACTTATAACAACCAATATGCCATTCTCTAAATGGGGAGAAATTTTTGGTTCTCCTACTCTGGCAAATGCAGTGCTGGATCGACTGTTGCATCATTCGCAGGTTATTTCCATCAAAGGACCGTCATACCGTTTGAAAGAAAAACGAGCCTTTATGGAAACACAGGCTGAGGAATAGCTCTTGGAAAATGTACATTTTTATTTTCCACTTTTTGAGCATTTTTATATTGACATTTACAACTACAAAATATATGAACTTTTCAAGGCACTATAGAGGGGCTTTTGACCCCGACA
>CAVKOQ010000173.1:0-4026 GCA_963657995.1 bacterium | reverse complement strand
CGCGACCCGCCGCAGGCGGAGAATGTGCCAAGGCACATTCTTTCTTATTTCATAGGAAAGTGCGTCCTATGAAACTAAAAAGCTTCGCGTGGATGCACACATATTATTTTGTAAATTTCATCAAAAAAAGAATTTTCTATCTTGTTGCATAAATAAAATGTGATTTTATTAATTGGTTTTATGCATAACAGACAATCTAATTATTAATAAAAAATAAAATAAAATATTCGCTTATTGTATTTCTCCCAATAAATTTTAATGTTTTCTGTTGAAAATTGTGCGTTAAGGGGATGTTATAAATTAATAAACGAATTGACATTAACTTAAAATAGTGCTATAAACTCTCAATAAATATTGATGCTTTAAAATGCACATGCAGAATTTTGTTTTTCTGTATATGTATTCGTTAAGAAGGAGATGTTTGTTATGAAACAGAGAAAGATAATGCTGAAAACAATAGAAGATGCAAAAAGCTTTGTTAATGCTTCTATGAAATGCGATTTTGATATTGATGTCTTTTATAACCGTGTAGTAATTGATGCCAAATCTATTCTTGGTGTCATGAGCTTAGATTTTACTCATGTTCTTACAGTAGAGTACACAGGTGAGAATGAAGAGTATGAAGCTTTCCTTGATACACTGGAAGCTAATGACGTGACAGCAGCATAAGCATAGGTTATAAATAAACACAGGTTATAGAATAGGATTCAGCTCGCAAAAATTTAAAATGGACTGTAGATTGAAAGAATCTACGGTCCATTTTAGATTGGTTCGCATTCTTATTATTTAGAACCCTTTTCAAGAAGATCAATAAATTCACGTGAGGCCTGAGAGAGCGGCATGGTTTCATTGTGAACCACGACTAGCTGTCTTACTGGTAGTTCTTCGGTAAGTGTCAGGGCGTAAAGCTCTTTATCTTCAGATGGCAGACAAAAATCTGGGACGAAGGCAATGCCAAGACCTATGCGTGCAAGATCTATGAGAAGATCATTACTGCTGAGTTCAATCTCAGGAACCAGATCCAGCTGGTGCTTTTGGAACATATTATGCAAAAACTCGCTAGTTGTACTCTTGCGATCAAGCATAAGTATAGGGAGTGTCTGCAGTTCGTGCAGTGTTACCGCCCGGTTCTTCATAGGAAAATATGCTTCATTGGCTACAAATATATCACTGAATTCCCGCAAGACATGTATATTTTGTGTACCCCCAAGTCCTGAGTTTGGATAGTTGGTCAGTATAAAATCTACTTGTCCATTATCAAGAAGTCTTGCACATTCTATAGATGTGCGATTGGTAACTTTGATGTGTATATTGGGATAACGCTTGTGAAATTCACTTAAGAACGGAACCAGATAATAGCGGCAGATAGTGTCACTCGCACCGATGCGAAGCTGGCCTCCGTTTAAACTGTTGGAATCAAGCAGCTGATTTTCTCCCTGTCGAATAAGGTTCATAGCTGGCTCAACATGCTTTAAAAGAATTTCACCTTCAGGAGTCAGCTGCACTTTCTTGGTACTTCTGATAAAAAGAGTCTGGTTTAACTTCTTTTCAAGAACCTTGATCGACTGGCTGACTGCGGACTGTGATATAAAAAGTTGTTTGGACGCCTCTGAAAAACTAAGCGTTGAAGCTACATGATAAAATACTTTATACAATTCATAATTGATATCCATTCATTAGCCCTCCTTATAAACTTGAATCAAGTTTAACATGATTGATTATTTAAGTCAATCGAGATTGTAAGAGTGATTTGTATGTGGTATCATATGAAAATATTGGGGATTGCAGGCCTTGGAGTGCGTTAGTGCGAGGCTTGCGATTCATGTGTAATTTACAGGAGGTTTTAGTATATGGAGTCAAATTCATTTTATGATATGTATCTGGAGGAATTAAAAGCTATAGATCAGGGTACACCTGATGAGGTAAATGAACTTTTAGAAAGACTATCCGTAGGAGATAAGACGTCAGTATCACGTTTAACCGAACTCAAACTTGCTTCTGTCGCAAAAATCGCTGAGGAATATAGCGAACGAGGACTTCCGATGGGTGATCTGGTACAGGAAGCTAATATGGCACTGCTTATGTTTCTGAATGAGTATCAAGGTAGTGATTTTGATATACAGATGGAAGAAAAAGTTCGCCAGGCAATAGAAGATGCCCTTGAGGTTCAAAATACCGAGATGAAAATAGAAGAAGAGATGGCGGCTCGCGTCAATGTTCTTAAAGATATCTCTGCAAGTATGGCAAGGGAACTTGGTCGCGAGGCAACACTTGCAGAGCTTGCAGAACGTATGAAGATGACAGAGGATGAGATACGCGAAATCATGAAAACAACCATGAATGCGATGAAAGTAAACATAAATCCGGAAGATACATCACAGGAGGAGTAAGAAAATGCTTTTTTATCTGGTTCGTCATGGTCAGACTGACTGGAATAAAGAGGGAAGGATACAGGGAACAACTGACATCCCTCTGAATGAAACAGGACGTATACAGGCAAAACACCTTGCAGAAAAGCTTAAAGAGAAAAACGAATCTGGTAATTTTTCTAAAACAAAGATAGATGCAGTTTATACAAGTCCACTTATTCGTGCTTTCGAGACAGCTGATATACTTGCAAAGGAAGAAAAATTACCTTTAAGGAGACTTTTTGAACTTCGGGAACGTGATTTTGGAGAATGGGAAGGAAAAAACTGGCGTCAGGTAGAAGAAGATAATCCCGGTGAGTATCATCAGTGGAGAGATCAGCCTATGGTCGGTATACCCACAGGAGGGGAATCTCGTGCCTCATGTGAAGATAGGAGTGCCCGTGCAATAAATAGAATTCTTGAAGAAACAGCAGGAGATGCAGTGATAGTTGCTCACGGCGGTATTATTGTGTTTTTGATGAATTATCTGCTGAGATTTCAGCGTGAACCGCAGGAAACGATTGTGACAAATGCAAGTCTTTCGATAGTTTCATATGATCGATCGACAGGTATGGGAAAGTTACTTACGTTAAATGAAAAAGCCTTGGATAAGCTGTATTAATATAAAATATTAAATATATTAATTTTACTAATCTATGATAATTGTGTATGATAAGTGCAGATACTTGGGTAAAGCATCTGCTCTTTTGCTTCGTAGGGAAGTGTGTCCTAATAATCAAAAAAATAAAGAGCAAATGTAGGCATGATTCCATAAAAGGAATAAATATTAAAAATAAAGCCAAAAACAGGAGGAAAACATGAGCGTAAGACGTATTTTCGTTGAGAAAAAGCCGGAGTTTGCTGTAAGAGCTCACGATTTGAAAGAGGAGATCGCAAGCTATCTGGGGATTGACACGATCACAGATGTACGCGTGCTGATCCGTTATGATATTGAGGATGTATCCGAGGATGCATACCAGAAAGCTTTGATTACCATTTTCTCAGAACCGCCGGTTGATTATGTCTATGAAGAGACATTCCCATCTAAATATGGAGATAATATCTTCTCTGTTGAGTACCTGCCAGGACAGTTTGACCAGAGAGCGGATTCTGCGGAGCAGTGTGTGAAACTCCTTAATGAGGAAGAAAATCCGGTAATCCGTTCTGCAACAACCTATGTCATCACAGGCACACTTACCGCAGAACAGTTTGAAGCCATCAAATCCCTGTGCATCAATCCGGTTGATTCCCGTGAGAATAACAATGAAAAACCAGAGACCTTGGTTACTGTATTTGAACAGCCTGAAGATGTCAAGATTTTCGAAGGCTTCTGTGGATTTGACGAGGCAGAATTAAAAGAGCTTTATGATTCTTTAAATCTTGCGATGACATTTAAAGATTTTGAGCATATTCAGAATTACTTTAAGAATGACGAGAAGAGAGAACCATCTGTAACAGAGATTCGTGTACTTGATACATATTGGTCAGATCATTGCCGTCATACAACATTCCAGACAGAATTAAAGGATGTGACCTTCACAAAGGGTGATTACAATGAGCCTATCGAGGCATCTTATAAACAGTATCTTGCAGACCGCGAGGTTATATACAAGGGACG
>CAVKOQ010000172.1:0-4048 GCA_963657995.1 bacterium | reverse complement strand
GTGTTGTCAATCAGCTTCTCATTAGAACGGTCGATAGGAGTACCGTTGTCTGCTGAAGGGGCTGAAGGAGCTGTAGCTTCTGTTGATGCTGTAGTAGCTGTGGCAGCAGGCGTGGTTACTGCATTACCTGCAGGTGCGGCAGTTACCTCTGTGGTGATGGTCGTTGTTACGGTTGTGACGGTTTTCAGACTTTCCAGGTTTTCCAGATTTTTCTTGATATCCATCTTGTGTCCTTTCTGCGGACACACAAACGGCGGTTAGTTCTAAACGACACACTCTTTCTTTGGCTCGACAAGCTTTCACATAAAAAGGATGCACAAGACATAGGGGTGTCCTGACAATCCCTAACCTCACCCACAGTAGATTTTGAAGTGGTGAGAATTAGATGATTGTGAACATCCCGCCGTCGTATGCATCCGACTTTGCGATATTATTTGTTTTAATACTGGCTTTCCAAGTAACAGCCCCTATATGGTTAGGAGCGCTCTTCTTGATTTCCCCTCCTTATAGAAATCCTTTCCGGCGAAAACTTCTGTTCACGTTTACCCCGTTGTGCTATAATTAACTTGGATTTTTGTACTTTCGGACGATTTTGTCTTATCTCCTCAAGTACATACACATTGTAGCCTCCATCGCTATTGACACGAAATCGACAGGAGCTTGACATTTTATGTGGAAAATCTTTTATTTTGGGCTTATGACTTGACATTCACTTACCATGACTTGACAAGGACTTGCCAACACTTTGTGAGGTGATAATTATGCTTTTATGTTTTGGAACATACGCAAATATTCTTAAGCGGTGCTCTGTTCCAGGAACGACAAACAGGATCCTCGTATCCACGCTTGTTGGAACGATAGATCCTGATAATAGATATGGTGATAAAGACAATGACACTCCTGTATCTCGCTTGATGTGCTGTGAGCGAAATTTCCCAGTGGTAACTGTAGAGAATTCTCAAGGTCCGATCAGAGCCGTAGACGGTCCACAAACAAATATCATTGCTTTATCCAGAAACATCCTACCCGCCCAGGTAATCATGAACTTTGAGCCTGTTATGAACCTTATCTCTGAAGACAAAAAAACAGCCGCAGTAGGTGCGATGCATCATCTGATAGAGAACGATGAAACTCTAGAAAAAGAGCATCGTTCCGTATTCATCAAATGCCTCGGAGATACTGTGGCTAATGTCATCACCGCCGAAAAAATTGACCTTCGCTCTCTTCTCGCCAGATTATTTTTGTATACGGTTTTACTGAACAATAACACGGAAGGAAAATCGTCTCTTTGTGAAATCAAGCAGACTGATTTCATGGAACGCTTTACCTCATACGCTGTCTTTTTCCAAAATATGCGTATTCCTTCAGAATCGGTGGCTCCCGCTATCCCTGATGGAGAGCGTCTATATATGAAGAAGTTGAGCGAAAAATATGACTGCCTTCCTACAATCTTGCATAAAGAGGCATTCACTCCATTTAAGGACTATTATGTTCCAAACGATGTGGAATGGAATGAGAAAGACCCCAACAGAAAATATTCGTATGTAGTAGAAAGATTATCCGATGTCAGCTTAAAAAAACTGACTGATGTTTCTCGATTTATCATGCTCAGTGGCACCGGCGGTCTTGGAAAATCAATGATGATGCGAAATCTTGCTCTTTCTGCCGTTCGTGACTACGATAGCATAGGTAAGATTCCTCTGTTTGTTCCACTTAAGGATTACGAAATCAGTTACTCGACTCTTGCTGATTATATATTTGATATGGTCCATAATCTGTGGGATGGTATTACAGCAGAAGGTCTTATTGCCCTTCTATCCACAGGTAAAGCTCTATTGCTTTTTGATGGTCTCGATGAAATTCCAACAAAACATCTGACCTTTTTTACCAAGCAATTGAATGCGTTTATCGATAGATTTTCAAACAACACCTTCATCATATCATCTAGACCATATTCAAATTTCCAAACATTTACCCGATTCACTGTAATGAATCTTAAACCATTTACTTTGAAGCAAGCACTCACCCTTGTAGATCGTTTTAATTACCGTGCGGATGCCCCAAAATTACAGCTACGATTCCGGTCTCTTCTTGAAAACAAATTATACTGGTCACACAAAGGCTTTTCAGATAACCCACTTTTGTTATCCATCATGATGCTAACATTTGAAATGGACGCTGAAGTACCTACGGTGAAATATGTATTCTATCAAGAAGCCTATGCGGTCCTTTCTAAAAGGCACGATGCTTCCAAGGATGGATATACACGGCAAATGAAAACTGGATGGAACTATGATGAATATGCAAAGTACTTCTCATATTTCTGTGCCAAAACCTACAGCGATGGAAAGATATCATTTACCTACTCTGATATGGAAATGTACTTCACTGACCTAAGCAACAAATATAACCTGCACGCTGTCACTGTGGATGACTTCATTTATGATTCACTCAACAGTCTCTGCATTATGTATCAAGATGGAATGAACTACGGCTTCATCCACCGTTCTTTCCAGGAATACTTCTGTGCAAAATTCTTCCACAACCAGCTGGATGAAAACCTAAAGTACCTCATTCCAATCTTCGACTGTAACGACACAACAAAGAAGGATGACATGGCGCTTCCAATGCTCTTTGATATGAAGCCGCAGGCAGTAGAAAAATACCTGATTCTTCCATACCTAGAGCAGTTTATTTCTGAATGTGAAAACAAAAACGGATTGTGGACCTTCCTCGAAAAAATCTATCCGAATCTAGAGATTGCTGATGGAGAAGCTTATGCCGATGATGACAGTCAGCTTCCAAATTCTAATCTCTATGCCTTTATCGTCGACCACTACAATGTACAATTGGCAAGTGTTATACCAGACCAAATCGAAGATATATTCTATCTGATATCAGATAGGATGGTTTATCGCGAAGATACCGATGAAGATGTGTGGGCGTGCGAAGTACCATTCGAATATGAAGACATATACGGGGAACCAGAAGTCATCGGACAAGTGTACAGATTAGACTGGACAGAAATTTATACTACACCTCATCTTCGCACACTCAAAAAATCAATTGAATCTGAAAGCAGCCCATTTGTTCAAGAATACAACAACATAAAAGCACTGTTAACCGAACTTAAAAATAAAACTGCTTCACAGAAAATCACCAAAAATCCCTTTGAGTACATGTTTTAATTCAAAACTATCTTATTCCTCAGCAGGTGTCACCCCGGCATCTGCTGTTCTTCCATCACGTCCCCGTCCGCTCTATCTTCCCCCATATCTTTCGCCATATCTTTCGCCATATCTTCCTTGCAATACGAACCCTTCGTTTGAGTTCCACGTCTATTTGAAGTCAGGTAACATACCATCTCACATTTTTTTATGTGTTTTTATGCATTTCACCTCCATTTCACCTCGTCTTGCCTCTTGACTGAACAATAGTTCACGGTTATAATTAGGCATATGGGTTGAACAGTAGTTCACACTTCGCTACCATTATTACGATGAATAGGAGGCCGTTACATGAGTAACCAAGAAAATAGAAATACTCGCAGCAGAGATTTTGATTCCGAAATAACCGTGGGGCCTGGTGCTACCATAGGTGAAAAGCTAAAAACACTAAGACTTTCTAAGCAGATTACGATTGCAGCTCTTTCAAGAGCTTGTGGATTATCCTCTAGAGCCATTCGCTACATAGAAAATAATGAAAGGCAGCCCAGTGTTGAAGCAATAAAGAAGCTAGCAGCCGCACTAGAAGTTGGAACCAATTTTTTCATGGACGATGATCTATTCACTGAAGAGATGAATAAAGCCCAGGTATTGGAGAAAGCAAAAAAGATGTACGGATCACGTGGCAAAGCACAAGCCGAACGAATTTATGAGCAAACACAAGCTTTATTCGCTGGCGGTCAGCTAAGCGAAGAAGACAAAGAAGATTTTAGAGAGCTTATGATTGATCTCTTCTTTGAGACAAAGGAGGAAGCAAAGAAATTCACCCCTAAGAAATACCGATAAGACTATCTGTCGAATGCATACGTTGTTATGGCTAGCTG
>CAVKOQ010000171.1:0-4062 GCA_963657995.1 bacterium | reverse complement strand
GCCAATCCTAGTCTGCGTGTAAATATGAGGACAGATATAATGCCTGCAAAAAATGCAGGATATTATGTTGACAAAACCACAGGGAAGAATTTAGTGGCATTTCGTCCAGAATTTATTTATCACTACATCGAAAATTACAAGGACTTACACTATGGGGAAACAGAGGTTACTCACAGTGGCGTTGTAAGTGGTGTCGAAGATTATAATAATCCCTTAGAGGAAAAAAGGCTTGCTGTTGGTACAAATGTTCTCCTTTATGGCGTCCCTGGGTCTGGCAAAAGCTGGACCATCGAACATGAGTACTGCAAGCCTGGTAGCATAGTCGAGAGACTCGTGTTCCATCCGGATTATACCTATTCTGACTTTATCGGTCAGATTCTTCCGGCGGTGGCAGAAGATGGACAGGTGAGTTATAAATTTACACCTGGTCCATTTACCAATATTCTCCGTGAAGCATATAACCACCCAGACAAGGAATACATCCTTATTATTGAGGAAATCAATCGTGGTAATGCACCGGCTATCTTTGGCGAGGTATTCCAGCTACTTGATCGTAAGGTGGAAATTCGTGATATTGATGATGACGGTTATCCAATTGGAACAAGCGAGTACGGAATAACAAATTCCAATATTGCTGAAGAGATGTATGGTAAGGAAAGAAAAACAGAGAAGGTTCGCGTTCCATCTAATCTTTCCATCATCGGAACCATGAATACATCCGATCAGAATGTTTTCACCCTAGACACGGCATTCCAGCGTAGATGGGATATGCGTCTTATCGAAAATGATTTTGCTAACGTTGATCCCGCGCTTGCGGATGCAAAAATCTTGGATACCACGGTTACCTGGAAAAATTTCTGTACCGAAATTAACAAAATTGTTGTTGGCAACAGTGCAAGAATGACATCGGCTGAGGATAAGAGGCTCGGTGCATACTTTGTTCATCTTCGTGATCTCAAATACGATGATAAAATGGGAGACTTAAAAGAATACGATGCTCTTCGCAAGAAGGAAAGTAAGGGTTCTCTCGCACCAGAAGAGAAAGAAGAAATCACTGTCATTCGTGATGCGATGAAGCAAAATCGGAAGTTCCCGGAAAAGGTAATCAAGTACTTATGGGATGATGCATTTAAGTTTAACCGTGAGGTAATTTTTGAGGTAACAGAATACCAAAGCTTGGAACAAGTTATCCGCGCCTTTATGTATGCGAAAGGTCTGGATAGATTTAATGTTTTCAAAGATAATGTAAAGGATGCTTTTACGGGAACTTCAGAAGAGTAAGGTGGTGAGGATAGATGGATTTAGGCTCAGCTTTAAATTCAATAATGGAATATGACATAAAAAAGCATTGTCACATAAATTCCAATGAAGATGGAGATCGTTTTGTTGGAATCAAGGCTGACTCTGATGATGCTATGGTCTATTTCCCTATCGGATACGAACTGCCAGAATCAGATGCTGAAATAAGAACAGATATTAAACATTTGATACAAGTGCTCTCTGAATTCACCACAAAAGATGACCGATTACTTGCCGTTAATAAATTTGCAGCCCCGCAGTCTGTAGATTTTCCAATCAATGCATATAAGAACGTCATTGAGTATTATTTTTCAATTGGTGGAACGTATTATGTTGAGAAAGAGCAGGTTTATGTTACCGCATCGACCGGAAAGCAGGACTGGGCGAGAACTGCGAGGAAACACATGCCGCTTGTTCAAAGCAGAAACGGAATAAGTTCATTTGTTTTCACCGAGTTTGAAGTTCGCTCATCGACCCCAAACGATACAAAGGAAATCACGCAGATAAACAGATTCTGCGTATATGAAGCATTTAAGCGTCTTGGATGGTTATATGTTCCATATATGCCGGAAGAGCCGGGGCCGCATCCGGATGTAAAGACATCTATTCTGATAGTTCAGAGCAAACTTGCTACCACAAACGATGATAAGAAGAAATCTCTATTCCGTGGCATGAAGGATATGCTTGAGTATATGGACGAGCAGACATCAGACAAGCAGTTTTATTTTGGCACAGACGATTTTGACCATGTATGGGAGAAACTTATCGATAGGGCATTTGGCGAAAAGGATAAGGAAAAATATTTTCCGAGGTCCAGGTGGCTGTTGGATTATGGAAAATATAAAGAAAAGAGGCCACTGATGCCGGATACCATCATGATTTACAATGGTAAGTATTATATTCTTGATGCGAAATGCTACAAGTATGGATGGACGGGCATACCAGATCACCTGCCAAATGGTTCATCCATCAATAAGCAGATTACATATGGTGAGTATCTGGAGAAATATAAGGGTGTTGACACAAAAAATTTGTTCAATGCTTTTATCATGCCGTACAACATGGCTAAAAACCATTTTAAGTTAACATCCGTTGTGGGAAACATTGGCGAGGCTGTTGGAGACTGGCGATACAACAGAAAATACTATGAGCGGATTCAAGGGATTGTGATGGATACGAGATATCTTATGTATCATTATTCTGGAAAGCCTATGAAAGAAAAAGTGGCTCTGGCTGAATGCATTGAGGCCGTTCTTGGAAGAAACGAAATTAAATCTACAGGTGAGGCACCGATAGCAAGACCGGTGTCATATACGGAATCGAAACCGGAAACAACAAGAGTCGCTGAGCCAATAGCACCATATACGGTTGGTGGTAAGACACAAACATAAAAATAACCCTTCGTCTGCACAGACAAAATGCAGACGGAGGGTTTCTTTATTTCCCGTCGCGTTCTCTTTTCCTTTTGCGATATCGATCTTGAGTGACTCGGTTACAGCATTCCTGACTGCAGAATCTGTTACGAGTAGATGTGGTTTTTACAAGGAAATATCGACCACATCGTGGATTGTCACATGGGCGGTATAGTTCCAGATCCGGCTTCAGGTAAAAGACTGAAAAATAGGCGGCACAAAGGAGAGAGTCTACTTTCCATGACGGTGCCATGGTATCCGTGTTGTATACAGGATGGATGCCATCGAGGTTGGCATTGATTTCTTCTCCAATGACAAATTTTGCAATTTCAATCAGAACGCTTTTCATTTCCTCAGAGAATTCAGCTGAACTATCTCCGTTCATGTCATAAAGAAAATGGAAGAGAAAGTCTGATATTTTCTTGTTCATATCCTGTATTTCATAATTGACGAGCATTGCTGTTAGATTTTGATAAAAACCATTCTGATAACCGGGAACAGTCATATATCCACCCATGATATTATTGTAATCGGCAATGCTCAGATTATAAGACACATAAACCGAATCATTGATGTGAAAGCAGTCTCCTTCGAAATTTTCTTGTTCGCGCCTGTAAGAAAGAGCAGTTGGCGGATTTTTTATTATATCGGTATATGAATGATGGCAACTATTGTAAGTTTCTTTTGCTGCCGAAGTCTCAATGACTTGGTCAGCAGCGAACAATAAACCGATGGTCAAATCGCAAATTTTTTTATAATCCTTCCTTATTTCGTTGGCGGCTGTCATTAATTCAACAGTCATTTGTAACCTGTCAATCAATCCGTATAGAGTTGCCTCTTCAATTTCCTCGTAGTGGTCTGTTGAAATAGGGAAGAGGAATCCATTGTCCTTCAGAAATGCAGACAGTTTATTTGACGGTTTGTCAGCTAGGGACATTAGCGTACCAAGGATATTTCGTTCCTCAATGGTGCCATTGGGAGCAATGCGGACAAGTCCATCCTTGGCAGCATATCCAAATGTGATTGGATGTTCTGGTATTGCCTGTAATTTAAATCGTCTGATAGGCTCCATTCCGGGAGCAACATGTTCGATGTCTTCTACGCAGTCACAGCTACACGATTCAAATTTGAATAATATATTCTCGAAGAAATTTTCTTTGATTTGGGGCATTTGAGAACTCCTTCCTGTTATCTAAAGTCATGGCTTATGTCATGGCTTTATTTTTTTGCCTATAAATAGTAATGACAAAATATATGTATTGTACTAATTATACATCGAAATAAGTAAACAAGCAACAATCGAGTAGGAGGCTACCCATTAGTTGAGTAGCCGACCTCTCACACCACCGTG
>CAVKOQ010000170.1:0-4149 GCA_963657995.1 bacterium | reverse complement strand
GGACGTTGTTCAAAAAGGTGGAAGGGAGGAGCGATATAATGAACTTCTCAAGCAAAACGAACTGCTTTTTACCGTGGATTGGATTAAGGAAAAACTGAAGCAGGCATTTACCCGAAAGGATGAAGAACAAATGCGGCAGGATATCAAGGATATTGAAGATATGTGCGAAGCATCAGGAGATAGCCATCTGAAGTGGTTTCAGAAACTTCTCCACAATCACATCGAAGGCATCGTCACTCATGCAACATACCAAATCTCCTCAGGAAAGATTGAAGGGCTCAACAACAAAATTAAAACGATGCGCAGACAGGGATATGGGTATCCAGATGACGAATACTTCTTCTTAAAAGTTATCGACCTTAGCCATACCAACTATGTGCGCAACCCCAAATCCCACAAAATTTCAAATTGAGTCATTATATCTATCAGGCCATGGTTTGAAAGAATGTTGATAGCCAGTCCCTCAAACAAATCTCCGGCCTCATCCCAGTACAAATCCATATCAACCCGATAATAGAGATAGCTGACAAAATTCAAGGGGTCGGGAATTTCCAGCTCTTCCGCCTCGTAGTATATGTAAAGGTTTACAAAATTGATCACATCCGCAGGAGTCAGACATTCAGTGTGAAGATGCCGCATCCAGACAGGATATATGTCCTCCCAGGGATATTTCTCAAACAACTCCCAGGATGCTTTTAAGTGATCCTCGTGATCTTCGGGATCGAAGGAATCGTCTGCGAAACAGCAGTTCAGCAGATAGTCGGTATATTCTTCAATGCTCATGACCTTACCCACTGTGCACCTCGTTAATGGCATAGGGACAGGCTGGTGTACAAGAAAATTGCAGCTCCGCAGAGTGAATATCCTCAATATGTTTTTGAATTTCTGCCGCCAATGCAGAAAAGCTGGCGCTACCTTCATCCAAGGCTTTTTTTGCCTGCATGAAATTCAATCCGGCCAATTTTGCATACAGCCTGACCATAGCGGCAGTTGTCTTTTCGGGCTTACTAAAACTAATCGTGTACACGGTCTCGTCTAAATTACTTGGTGAAGAATATGTTGTAACCCATCCCCAGCCACATTTAGGGCACAACATGCCACAAGTGCTGTCTTTATGGTGATGCTTCATTTCAGTTCCACACTTTTCACATAGTATCTTATCGCTCATTGCATCAGGCTCCATTGTACTTCAATATACCCTATGTAAGATTTACAATCTATGAGAAAGAATCATTAAAACTCTCACTGTAAAATTATTGCATCATCAGAAGATTTAATATCAGCATATGCTTCATTGATTTTTCATATATTTGATTTTATGACTTAAGCATCTTATTTTACGACTTGTATGAAAAAAGAACAAAATTCCCTGCAAAATATTATTTCCCCAAGACAAAATCTGAAGTTTGAACAACTGCGAATCTATTACGAGACAAAGGGGCTACCCCTGAACGATGATTTCGCAAAAAATCTTGATCTGCTCACAGAAGACGGCAAATACAATTATGTGGCCTATCTGCTTGCCGACAGCAACGGAATTTCAATGAAAGTTACAAGATATGCAGGCAAAGACAAGTATAATCTGATTGAGAATGAGGAATACGGCTGCTGTTCGCTGATCAAAGCAACAAATAGCGTGCTTGACCGCTTAAATGTAGAAAACAGGACTCTTGCAAAAATTACATGGAAGCAACGCATTGAAAAGAGGCTGGTCAATGCCGCTGCTTTGAGGGAGGCCGTCATCAATGCTGTTGTGCACAATGACTACTCCTTGGAGGTTCCGCCCGTCTTTGAGGTTTTCTCTGATCGTATTGAGATTACCTCTTATGGCGGCCTGCCTATGGGACTGTCTAAGGAGGATTTCTTCGGTTGCCGCTCCATGCCGAGAAACCGCGAACTGATGAGGGTTTTTAAGGATTTGGATCTTGTGGAACAGCCCGGATCAGGAATGGTAAGAATTTTATCGGCATATGACAGAAATATATTTTATTTCACATCCCATTTTATGACGGTACGATTCGACTTCAGGGGGGAAATAACCCCACCAGACACCATGCATGGCACCCCACAAGTAACCCCACAAGCTACCCCTCAAGACACCCCGCAAGGCACCATACAGGATGAAATTTCACAGACCATTATGGACTTTTGCAGGGAACCTCACACCAAAAGGGAAATTGCCGATCATTGCGAACTAACTAACCTTAATCATTTAACAAACAGGTATCTGAAACCTCTGCTTGAGCAAAAGTATTTACGTCTGACAATACCAGAAAAGCCCCAAAGCCCCAAACAAAAATACGAGAAAGTAACACTGCAATCTGCCCAACACGGTACCATGCATGGTACCATATATGGCGACATACATGGTACCCAACAAGTAACCCCACAAGCTACTCCTCAAGATGAACTATCAAAGGTTATTGTAGACTTTTGCAGGGAACCTCGCACCAAAAGGGAGATTGCCGATCATTGCAGCCTAACTGATCTTAAGCATTTAACAAGCAGATATCTGACCCCACTGCTTGAGGAAAAGCATATACGTCTGGCAATACCCGAAAAACCGACAAGTCCTAAGCAAAAATATATTGCCTTGCGGACAGATCAGGAAACCGGCTCTGAATAACTCTTGAGGATACTGTGAAAAAAAACGTAACACGGGATAGTCTGTTGAGCGTTCCCTCGTTTTCTATCTCGTTCTCAAAAGCGTTTGTCTATTCGGACAGATAACCATGATATTTGCCGCTTCCTGGGTGCGCTCTGGCTCATTCTCCACCAGTACACAGCGTGCAGGCAAGATATTCAGCGATTAGATTGCTTCTGCAATACGATTATACTGCTTCATCTGTGCTGTTCTCTGAACTTAGCGAAAGCGCTTACTGCATCCACGATTTCTACATTCTGATCCTCCTTGATTAAATAATACGCTGCAATTATCCTTTATATTAGTATCTCTTGCATTTTGCAGACAGGTAAGTATAAGTTATTAATTACAGTTCTATACTTAGTTCGATAGAGCTATTGACCGTGAACCATACGACTTTAGTCGTGGGAGATTCAGAGAGTGAATGACATGAACGGAAAGAATAAAGATAACAATCAGTCCGAGATGATTATCTATACAACAGAAGATGGATTGGCAAAAATTGAAACGACCTTCGATGGCGATACGGTTTGGCTGTCCATTGACCAGATGGCAGAGCTGTTTCAGCGTGATAGAAGTGTGATTGGCAAGCACGTGCGAAATGTTTTCAAAGAAGGAGAACTTCAAAAGGAAGCAGTATGGGCAAAATTTGCCTACACTGCCGCCGACGGGAAAGTGTATGATGTCGATTACTATAATCTTGATGTTATAATTTCTGTCGGCTACCGTGTGAAATCACAGCGCGGCGTGCAGTTTCGTATTTGGGCAACAGGGATTTTGAAGGAGTATCTGCGAAAAGGCTTTGCTCTAGATGATGAGCGCCTGAAAAATCTGGGTGGTGGCGGATACTTCAAGGAGTTGCTGGAGCGTATCCGTGATATCCGCGCTTCCGAAAAGGTGTTTTATCGACAGGTGCTTGAAATCTATGCGACCAGTATTGACTATGACCCCAAGGCGGAAATCTCCATCCAGTTCTTCAAGAAAGTCCAAAATAAAATTCATTATGCTATTCACGGGAAAACAGCAGCGGAGGTCATTTACACACGCGCCGATGCGGAGAAAGAGTTTATGGGCTTGACCACCTTTGCGGGCAGTCAGCCCACGCTGAAAGAGGCGGTAATTGCCAAGAACTATCTGAACGAGAAAGAACTTCGTGCTATGGGGCAGCTCGTGTCCGGCTATCTGGATTTTGCGGAACGACAGGCAGAGCGAGAACAGGCAATGACCATGCAGAACTGGTCGGAGCATCTTGATCAAATTTTGACCATGAGCGGAGAGCAACTGCTGATTGGTAATGGAAGTGTCAGCCATAAGCAGGCAATTGACAAGGCAACCGACGAGTACAAAAAATACAAGGCCCGTACCCTCAGCGAAGTTGAGCGCGATTATCTGGATTCCTTCAAGCTGTTGGAACAGAAAACAGATAAAAAGTAGACTGAAGCAGAAAAGACATGATTAATGAGTACGCCGCACACTCACGACCGAGGTCACGAGTGTGCGGCGTA
>CAVKOQ010000169.1:0-4223 GCA_963657995.1 bacterium | reverse complement strand
TGCTTACCTATTATCAGGTGACTGCTGATATGACGGCGGAAGAAACCTTTGAGAGGGAGATGAGACCGTTGCGGAGTATTCAGGATAATTATGATAAAATTGTTCTGACACTGGATCGATTTTCACTTGGAAATTATGATGGCATAAAAGTTGTGAATGTCATTGACTGGCTTTTAGAATAAGCTGCTGAGAATCATTGCAAAATTGCTGTAACCGGACCGCGGTCCGGAAAAAGAGCCAACATCCTGAAATCGGCATAATTCGAAAAGGGAAACATCCTAAAAGCGGCATAATTCGAAAGAACGGACATCCGGAAAGCGGCATAATTCGGAAAAAGCAACATCCTAAAAGCGGCATAAATTGAGAAAACCGACATCCTGAAATCGGCATTATTTCGACCGGTATCATGGTATACTCAGACTGGTACATCGTTTGCAAAGTGGCCAGTTATTTAAAAATCGATGTGCCAGGGCAGGAGGAGAAAATATGCTGAGACGAAAGGTGTACAGTCGGCTGCTGGAATGGAAAAATTCGGTGGACCACAGTTCGGGAAAGCGAAAATGTCTGGTGATTAAGGGAGCACGACAGGTGGGGAAAACATACACGGTTCGTGCTTTCGGCAAGGTAGAATACGAGAGCTACATCGAAATTAATTTTCTGCAGCAGCCGGAATTAAAAAACATTTTCAACGGCGACCTTTCTGGAGAAGAGATTTATAAAAGAATGACGGCAAGTATTCCGAAAATCCGTTTGATTCCAGGAAGAACCCTCGTGTTTTTGGATGAAATTCAGAAATGTGCCGCAGCCCGGACCGCATTGAAATTTCTGGCGGAGGATGGCAGATGTGATGTGATTGCATCAGGATCCTTGCTGGGACTGTCATACGGAAGAGATGACGATGGGGATGTTGAACAGGTGCAGTCCATCCCGGTAGGGTATGAAATCCCGATTACGATGTATTCATTGGATTTTGAGGAGTTTCTGTGGGCCAATGGATATTCCGAGGAGGCGGTCGGATATTTAAGAGAACGATTCGAGCAAAGGAAAGCGGTACCTGAAGATATCCACAAAAGATATGAGGCGCTGGTAAGGGAATTCATTGTGATTGGCGGCATGCCGGAGGTGGTTGCCGATTTTGCAGAGCACCACGACTTTAACCGCGTTCAGGACATTCAGAGCAGACTTTTGAGTGACTATGAGGACGATATTGCGCAGCACGCGAAAGGCGCAGAAAAGGTAAAGGTAAGGCGGTGCTACGATTCCATTCCGAGTCAGCTGGCACGTGAAAATAAGAAATTCAAGTACTCTGAGGTGGAAAAAAAATCGACCTCCAAAAAGTATGGAGACAGCATTCAATGGTTGGTGGACGCAAATATGGCGTTTTTGTGCAAAAATGTAATGCTGCCGCAGCTGCCGCTGCGCTATAACGAAAAGGAAAACGAATTTAAGCTGTATATCAATGACACAGGTCTGTTGATGGCATTGTTCGGATTTAATACGAAACTTGCGGTTTTAAACAACACATTGACCGGATTTGCAAAGGGAGGAATTTACGAAAACTTCGTAGCGGAGACGTTGGTGAAAAATGGCTATCAACTCCATTATCATAAGCCGGACGATGAGAATGAGCTGGAGTTTATTATCGAGAAGCAAGGAGAAATTCTTCCGATCGAGGTGAAAGCGGGGAATACCGCAACAAAGTCACTGAATCGGTATATTGAGAAATACAAGCCCTCTGTTGCCTACAAGGTGATAAATGGAAATATCGGGGAAGTCGACGGAAAACTGTCTCTCCCCCATTATATGGTGATGTTTTTGTGACATTGCGGGTGCCGGGGCTTTGCGGATTTTCTTCACGCCGTAGCATTCGATGTGGTGACGGCAGAGGGAGGACGAAGAGAATTTGGAAGGGGGGAGCAAACTATGGAGGAAAACCGTTGTTGTGGAACGGAAGAGACACAGGAGCGACAGCAGAAGGAAAGGCACCGCAGCCGTCTGCGCTTCCGATGTATGGTAGCTGCGGCGGTAGCAGTAGCTGCGGTCATAGGCTATGTCTGTTACTGGCAGAAGGAAGAAGAGAAGACCTTCCATCGAACCAAGGATTCCGCGTATGCGATGATTGAAACAGAATTCTACGAATTGAAAGTTCCTGCAGCGTGGCTGAAATGTGTATCGGTTGAGATCGCACCGGTAAATGAGATATATGGCGGTTGGGAATCGGATGGACAGTCAAGGATCTGCGAGGAGAACTATCAGGTGCAGCTGCTATTTGAAACGGACAGCGGAACGTATCCGGTGGCCGATATCGCCATGTATGCGTATTTGAGCGATTGTCAGGAGCAGCTGGACAACTGGAGATATTGGGGGCAGTTGACCGTTTCGACGTTGAAGGAAGGTGAGTCGAACCGCAGCGGCGTGGAAGACAGGGATGTGCGATGGAGTAACATTGTCATTAATTATGCGGAGGAGCCGGAGGAATTGACCGCGGAGGAACACAGGAAGTGGCGCTCGGTGAAGAACACACTTTCCGAGGATATGCTGCTGTGCAGGCGGGATGATTCCGGTCTTTATACCTCGTTTTCGGAAAATTCGACAGGCAAAGCGCACGGATGGGCATCGACCTGGGAGGAGGTGCGGCGGTCCGGCGAGGAGGTAGATGCGGCGCTGGCAGAACTGAAAAGGAAACAGCATGAAGAGGAAATGGAGGAACAGCGTCGATCGAAGGCAAGCTCCTCATCTTCTGACTCGGCAAAGGCGGGCTCTTCTTCGAAGACCTGTATTTATCCGGGCTGCAGGAACCAGGGGGTCAGCAACAGGAAGGGCTATTGCCACAAACATTACGAACAGTTGTACGGGAAGAGGGATGACTTCTATGACGAGGATCCCGAAAGCTATTATCAGGACAACAAATCCATGTACAGGTCAAGGAGTGAAGCCTACGACGACTGGGAGGATGAGTACGAAGAGGATTGATGCCGCAGCGGGAGGAATAAAAAAGTCTCGTTTTTATGCAAAATGTACAAGACGAGACTTTTAAGGTGTAAAATAATAGAAAGTTGACATATAAGGGAAGCTTTGAAAAAAAGCTTCTGGACAAAACGAGATTTTTAAGGTGTAAAATGAGAGGATGTTGACACACAAAGGGAGATTTGAAATGAACCTGCACTTGTGGTAGTCTAAGTTCAGACAATAGGTTTGTTGGGCACTTATTTGGACTTGAACCTATAGTATTATAAAAACAAGGAAAGGAGTGAAGAATATGGCTACAAGCACATTCGAAAGAAAAATTGTAATTAGTGATCCTAGATCATTAGAACGCCTGGAAAAAATCATGAATGACAATTCTCCTAAAAAGCCGATATCTGAGCACCCTTTTTCTTATGAGGATAGAAAAAGGGGTGAAGACTTATTAAGCCGGTGTCGATTACGCTCTCCTCGTTAATGGAGAAAACCGGAGAAGACAATGGTTTGCTTAGTCATATATTGTCTTCCTTTTGTTGTGAGCAGGATAAGGATATTGATAGTTTTCTGCATAACAGAGCAGTAGAATTTGAAAAGCTCTCTAAAGCTCGCACCTACTTAATCTGTGATGAAGAACAAATGCTATCAGATGACTTTTACTTGGATCAGTTAATGATATACGGCTATATTGCAATAGCTCAAAAAGTATTATCTGTTCCAGAGGATTGGTCGATTAGGAAAAGAAAAGAGATAGATGGTTTAAATGGGAAAATACACGGAGAGCCAATCAGGGATTTTTCGTGCTACTTGATTGGTCAGTTGTCAAGAAATTCAAATGTTCCAAAGGACAGCATTTCCGGAAGGGAACTATTGCAATATGCCTATGATGTTATAGCTACTGCAGTTGATGCTGTTGGCGGAAGATATATGATGATTGAGTGTCAGGATGACAAAAAATTGATTGAATTTTATACGAACAATGAATTTCAAGAAGTCAACTTAAGCAAAGATGGTTCTCGTCCAATGGTTCAGATGATAAGGAAAATTTGATATTTACAAGACGTACAGACATTTGTGAATTTTTTACACCTGAATCATTCTGATTTAACCGAAGTTTTAAAAGCCCTGCACATAGGCTGTTTTTCTTACTTTTTGCAGGGCTTTCTGCTATACTTTTCTTAAGGCGTAAATACATCTTAAGAGGATAACGACATGTATCTTGATTTTTTGGTAAATATTCCCATATCCACAGGAAAAATCAC
>CAVKOQ010000168.1:0-4228 GCA_963657995.1 bacterium | reverse complement strand
ATACCCGTCCGCTTCAATGCCATAATGCCTGCAGACGATATAGGCAATCGATTCTGCTTAAAATGTTAATGTTGACATTTCAGGCCTTATGCCCATGTTTCTAAAATGCTGATTTTTTAAATAAGTTTGCATATTTCCTCACTTTCTCTCGTAAAAGATGAGCATTATCAGATACGCTTTCCATAGGATTCTCTTTCTAAAGAGACCTGGAAAGGAGCGCATTTGAAATGCAAAAAGATTATCTAAAGGCTGTTGCATCAGTTCTAAATCTCATGAAACAGCCTGACAGTGTATGCAAAAACATTTCCACGCATACAACTTGTTACAATGAATTGTTTAAGTACCTCTTAAACAATAATGTCCCATTTTCGATGGAGACAGCTTTAGACTGGCTCAATTTAAAAAAGGAACAGGTGTCATACGAAAGCTACACTCAATATCGCAACGCCTTGCTTAGATTGGAGCATTATCAGCTTTTTGGAGATATCAATTCCCCTTTCTGCAGAACAGAAGAGGATTTCTTCTGCAAAAGCGGCATGTCTGAATCTTTTTATCGGCTGACATACGAGCTGAAAAACTATTTTGATGTCACACAAAGCCATGGTTATTATCATAATTATTCTGTTTCGATTAAGACATTTTTCAGACAGGCATCTTTGCGTGGTATCAAAGAACCCGAATCTATCTGTGTAGATACGCTGATTGCCTTTTGGGATTATTGCCAACTCGAAGAATGTCTTGTCTGTAATCTGGAAAATGCTGTCGGTGCAATGACTGCGTTAATGAAGTATCTCTTTCAAAGAGGCGATGTCCCTGCGTGCTATTCACTTGTATTATTTAATTCTAATGCTGAAAAACTCAGAGCAATGAAAATCAATCATCAAGGCGACGCTTTCCATCCCTGTACTGCTTTGGAAAAGCGGGTGGATGAATTCATGGAGGCCTTGAATGAATGGCGTTACACGGAAGCAACCAAAGAGTGCTATCGGAATGCCCTGAACTGGTATTTTTTGTTTCTGGAATTTAATCGGATCGAGCATTCGGAGCAAGCGATTCATTGGTTTGCAAACGTCTTGCCAGAGTATCCGAATACCAGGGAAAACCATAACTCTCCCAGTTTATACCGCATACATGCAGTAAAGCTTTTTCGGGATTTTTTACGAGGGCCACTTATTACTAATGTTGTTAATATCAACCGTCCAAACGCATTTGATCTGCTTCCCGAATGGAGTGGAACTATCCTGAAGGACTTTATGGAGTCCAGACGACGGGACGGCATGACAGCAAAAACAATTGGAATGTGTCAGGCATCCAGCCGCAATTTCTTTCTATATCTGGAGCAGATGAAAATATATGAGTGCAAAGAGATAACTCCAGAGGTGGTAGTTTCGTTTCATAATCAGGATATGCATTCAACACCTGAAAGCAAAAACGCATACAGTATCAAACTCCGACAGCTTCTCCGGTTTATGGCTGAGCAGGATCTTGTCCCTGCGACATTGGAATATGCCGTACCCACCAGTTATGCTCCGCATCGAAACATCGTAGATGTATTAAGCAATGAAATGGTTGAGTGTATATTTGACTTTCGAAAAACTGCATCTTCTCCCATCGAATTAAGAGACGTTGCTATTGTTATGCTGGGTTTGCGAATGGGAATCCGCGGTGCAGATATCCTTAACCTTAAGCTTGACAACTTTGACTGGAAAGAACGAACGGTATCCTTTGTTCAAAAGAAGACACGAACTGCTATAACACTGCCGGTGCCAACCGATGTGGGTAATTCTGTGTATAAATACATCACCCAGGGCCGACCTCAGTCTGCTGAAGAAGGAAACGGATATATCTTTATCCACCATCTTGCTCCCTACGTTCCTCTTAAAGTGACGACTGCCTGTCGCGGAGCCTTAAAAAGAATCCTTGACACCTATGGATACAATCTTGAAAAAGGTCAGGGTTTTCATATGACACGTAAAACATTTGCAACACAACTGCTCCGGGCCGATAACAAGCTGGATGATATATCTAATGCTTTAGGGCATGCCAGACAGGAAACAGCGGAAGTATATCTGGAACGTGATGAAGCAGGCATGCGTCTCTGCCCGTTGAATTTTGGAGGTGTACTGTCATGAATTATTCATACGAAAGCAAACTGGCACCTTATATGGAAGCACTGATCAGCCAGAAAAAGTCCGACGGTTTTGGCTATCATCACGGCGAATTGCTTTTAAAACGCCTGGATACTTTTTGCCTGGAAGAGTTTCCTGACGCTTCCACTATTTCATATGAAATGGCTGCGAAATGGTCCGAGGCCCGAACCGGAGAAAGTGAGGCATACCATAATTCCAGAATGTCCATTATGAAGGCATTAAGCATCTATATGCTGTCTGTCGGGAAAGAGGCTTTTGTACCCACGAGTTTTAACTGTAAGTCGTATCGCCCAATACTGTATATCCCATCCAAAGAAGAAGTCGCTGCATTATTAAAGGAGATGAACACTCCTACTTCTCATAATAAGATTCAGAAAAGATTAAACGGAGAATGCAGGATCCTGTTTCTTCTTTATTTTTGTTGTGGGTTGAGATTGTCCGAGGGACGTCTTTTAAAGCGTGAAAATGTTGACCTTGAAAACGGGATACTGACCATACTGGAATCCAAGGGCAATAAGGACCGACTGGTTTATCTTCCGGAAGACGGCATAGCTGTTATTTCTGAATATAAAAACAGCATTGAAAAAGAATTCCCGGACAGTATCTGGATGTTTCCTGGCGGAAATCCTGAAAAACCGATTTCCAGCACCGGAGTAGAATCCTGCTTTAACCGATACTGGTCCAGACTTCCTTATGCCCAGGGATTACAGAAACATCCAACCCCGCATTGTCTGAGACATGCTTTTGTTGTAACCCGTCTGAATCAATGGATGGCAGATGGAATTGATACGAATAAGATGCTTCCATATCTCAGCAGGTATCTTGGACATAGCAGCCCGGAGGAAACTTATTATTATTATCATCTGGTAGAGAAAGCCTTTGATGTAATTCGTGATAAGGATGAGTCCTCAGGCCGTGTGATTCCGGAGGTGATACCCTATGAGGAATAAAGATAAAAAGGATTCTCTGAAGCGACTCTTTTTCTTCTATACATGGGATTTCCTTAATAAATATCTTATAAAACAGGCCGGAAGAAGTCCGGAAACTGTTGAATCATACCGCGATTCTCTTACTATCTTTAAGAATTATGTTAAAGATGAATTGGGAAAATCAATAAACAGCTTTCTATTTTCCGATTGTACAAAAGAATGCATCTACGGTTTTCGGGAATGTCTTTTAGCTAAAGGATGCAAGCCTTCTACTGTTAATGTGAGGGTAGCGGCTATCAGATCGTATCTGTATTACGCATCTGATCAGGATGTGTCCATTCAGTCTGTTGCTTTGTCAGTTGATCAGATTTCACCATGCAAATCTATCAAAGAAGAGAAAAAAATCTTATCTGAGGAAGGGTTATCAGCAATCCTGGCCGCGCCACCAAACACCAAAACTGGTTTACGCGACAGAGTTATACTGATCCTTCTGTATGATACTGCTGTAAGAATCAGTGAACTGATCAATATCCGCATCAGTGACGTTGCCATCAATAAAACGTACCCCAGTATTTTTATAACCGGCAAAGGAAACAAAGAACGTACAATACAGCTGACTGATAAAACAGCAGAGCACTTAAAAGAGTATTTACGGATATATCATCCCTCTTTGAAACCTGATGATTATCTGTTCTACACCACCATTAAAGGAGTAACTAACCACATGTCCGTGGGAAATGCTCAGCGTATTGTAAAAAAATATGCTGAGCAGGTCCGCACATCGGGGGTTGATTTACCGGACAGCGTTCACTGCCATATGTTTCGAAGAACAAGGGCAACTAATCTTTATCAGGACGGGGTTGCGATTGAACTTGTTTCTACAGTTTTAGGGCACGCAAGAACAGATACAACCAAAGCTTATTATGCAAAACCATCTGTAGAGCAGTTGAGGACGGCAATGGAATCTGTTCCAACTCCAGTCGATGACGAAACTCCTTTATGGAGCGGAAACGATGACGAAATGGCCAGAATGTGCGGATTACGTTAATCTGATAATGCTCATCTTTTGATTAAAAAAGCGCTTATATCTCAGCATTCTGATAATTGCTCAGCATTTAGGAATGCTGAGCATAAGGCCTGGGTCTCTTC
>CAVKOQ010000167.1:0-4259 GCA_963657995.1 bacterium | reverse complement strand
ACCAATATGGTGTTATAAATGATAATCAAGATGATGTAAAACGGCCCATGCCGCATACATCATCCGACTAGTAACTAGCAATTTTTTACTGGAAACACCCCGAAAGGGCTTCGAACATGTTTAGGTTCGAACTATCTACGACAAAACTCTGTTGGCACAGTATTGCTGTGATCCACGCGGTGAGACGGTAGAGTTCACGGCGGACCATTGACCTGTAGGTAACCAATCCACGTATATCAGAGTGGCCAATGCCGGGAACTGATACTTCGGAGCCCTTTCTGGATGTTTCCAGAAACAATTAAATAAAGTTTGTTATGTTTTTGTTGATTTACTCTTGACAAAAGTCATTACATATCAGTTTTACCCACCGCATCTGCTACTGCCTTGTTCTCATAACGTTCTGTGTCACTGTCAATTGTTGTGATATTCGATGTATTCGTCACAGTTGTACTTGAGCCTGTATTTGAATTCGTGTCCGAGTCAGAATTTGTTGTCTGTGAGTTTGAACCAGACTGTGACGGGCTTACCACCTCTGGCTTTAAATCTGAGTTGCTCGGGCTTGGTGCTGCCTGCACAGTCAGCACAGACCCCGTGCATAACACGGCCAGGCAAAATCCTGCAACGATCTTTCTAAATTTTGTTTTTCTCATAAAAGATTTCAATTTTCTTTTCCTCTCTTTCTTCTGGTTCTGTGAAAAAGACATCTTTTCCATCAATCTCCTTGTATTCTCCGGATAGTTCTACTGTATTTTTATCAAATTCATACTTATGTGTATATTCCATCATCTTCAAGAACTTCGTCTGTGAAATATTGGTCTGCATGAATCCATGGTCCGTACTCAACCGGTTCCACAACGTTGTCATATCACTGCTCGATAACTCTTTCACCTGATTCAGCCATCCTTCAATAAAACTCTCATGTCTTTGCATACGTCCCCGGTTACTGAACTCTACACTGGTATCTCTCACATGAAGATAATCTACCAGCTGCTGGCCTGACAATTTCACCGTTGTGCCTTCTGTCAGCTCTGGATATAAGGATTCCAGATCATTATTAGGAACTGTAACTTCTATCTCACCAAACAGATCACTCAATGTGTTGAGCGTATACAGGTTCGTCACAATATAATTATCAATCGGAACACCCCCCGAATATGTCTGAGACTGCTGTAATTACATTCTTCGCACTCTTCTCCCCGCCATCACCATAACTATAGGCATAAGCGATCCGGGTCTCATAAGTCCCAAGATCATATCCTGCTAAAGAATATTTATGTATCTCCGTCTGCATATCTCTGTTAATCGGAACAAGACGGATTGTTTTGCTTCCACGGTCAAAGATCAGCAGATCGATACTGTCTGCAATAGCCTGCTCACCAAATGATTCCGTCTGCTCCATCTTTTCCGATGAATCAATACCGATAAAAAGAATTGATAGAATGTCATTGTTATATAAATATTTGTCACCATTATATGTGGTTTCGTAAATTCCTTTTCCTCTGTCCTGGGAATCCGAGCTTGTATAAGAAGTCTGTTCTTTCTTATGCCTCCACTGTATGATCCCAAAGCAGATTCCCGCAACAACAAGTATCATCACTACCAGAGATACAAAGATAATCTTTTTTTCTCGGTTCTGCTTCTTCGTCGTCTACTCATTCCCTCTGCCCCATTTATCAGCGTCTCTTCTTCTGTTTCTTTGCTGTTGTCTTCTCACGCTTTGAATCATGACCGTAGCTATAACCATAACTATATTTATATCCATATCCATAATGTCCGCCTGTATAGCGTGCCTTATTCAGTACAACTCCAAGGAAATTGGCGTTTGTCTGTCTGACTGTCTGGAGTGCCTTCTCTTCTTTCTTTCTCTCCGTCTCGCCAGCCCCAAGAACTAACACACTTCCATCGCAATCATTCATAATGAACGTTCCATCTACCACAACATTTACCGGAGGAGTATCGATTATAATATAATCATAATTTTCTCTCAGTCTTGCGATCAGCCTACTGAATCTTCTTCCTGACAACAGGGTAGCTGCATTCGGTGGCACCTTTCCGGCACCAATCACATAAAATCCCGGTGTCTTCGTCTCGTATACGATATCTTCCTCATCAATATCTGCACACAGATAATCACTCAGGCCAAGCATTTTTGTGGATACTCTAGTTTTAAGAATAGACGACAGCTGCGGTCCCAACACTGATTTTCTCATATCAGCATCAAGAAACACCACTCGCTTTCCAAATTCTGCCATGCTCTTTGCGAAATGATAGGATACCGAAGACTTTCCTTCGTTCGGCATCGCACTGGTAACGCCGATAACCTGCAGCTTATATCCACTCAGCTGGATATTACCACATAAAATATGGAATGCTTCCGTTACCGGGAATGGTAATTCTTCAGTAGTTATCGTTCTCTTCTTTCCAAGATACGGAATCGATGCCAGTATCGGTATCTGCATCCATTTCTTTACGTCTTCTTCATCCTTTAATGTCGAATCCATCAGATACAGAATAACAAGAACACCAACAGAAAGTACAAATCCCGCCAGACATCCATACATCAGACACTTGCTCTTGCTCATCGTAACTTCCTTGACATCTTCAGCTTCAGAGCTATCCACAATTGTCAGTTCACTTCCAGGTACAACATTGCGAATCTGCTGAATTCCGATATTCATGATGGAATTTGCAATATTTTTACTCAGTTTTGGATCTGAACATGTTACCCGAATCGTGAGGATATGGGATTCTGTATCATTCTCAATCGTCATAATATTCCTCAGCTGATAATAATTCATATTCAGCTTCTGGTCTTTAATAACGGCCTTCAGGGTCGCCCTGCTTTCAAGGATCTTCTGATAATCGACTGTCAATTCTGAAGAAACCTGCAAATCTGAAACAGTAAGTACCGAGTCACTGTTTACAATAAAGATGGATGAATCCGCCTGATAACTCTTATCAAGAATAGCCTCATGATAAAAAAGTCCTGCCCCAATACCAATTGCTATACATATCACTATGATAAGCAGATGATGTAATAAAAAACCTGCCAGATCAAGCAGATCAATCTCAGAATCAGGGTCCATATACGCATTTGCCGCCGCATTCCATCCTGTGTTGGTATTGATATTGTTATACATATCATCAGCCATAGATTTCGTCTTCTTTTCCATAAACGGACGCTTCTTGTTTTGTCTTCCCGAGTCCCTCTTTCTTAATCTTTCCTGTCTCTGAATCTCTTCATTTGACATCTCTTTGTCTAAATCTATTTTTTGTTCCATATTTGTTTACCTCCAAACTTCCTCTCACCCTTATTTTAACCATCGTAGCATTTCTTTCACTGGATTTCAGCTTCCAGTCATTTGCAGACGATACAGTTACATTAACTGCGTAATCAGCTGCCATATCGTTATCTGAAGAGATTGTCACGCCGCCTTCCAATGCTGTAACCGTCCCATCTGAATTAAGTGCAGTGCCGGTACTGCCATCGTATATGTATTCTTAGGGGCTACTGTAAGGGATACTGTTGTCGTATTATTACCCTCTGCCATTACAGGCATTGCCGTAGCAAAAGTGCCAGCCATCATCGCACCTGCCATTGCAAGCGCTACTAATTTTTTTGTTTTCATGCATTCGTCCTCCTTAATTTCTGTCATTCATATCTGAGTGCTTTATGGAATCTGTCCATCATCAGATGAACAACTTCATCACCATAATAAGGCATTTAATCTTTTTTTATAATTCCCATATATAAAAAACTTAATAAGAAAGACAGCATAATATGAAATCTTCCATATCACGCTGTCTTGCATTTTATATAATTGTCCGAAAAAAAGGCGCACTTCTACTGCTGTGCTGTGCTAGTATGCTCGGCATTGTATGCAGTTGTCAAGTATTTTCTGCCCAGTACGCTCATAGTTCTCTCCAATCATTCATTCACTTCTTGTTATGAAGTCCTAAAAATCAATTAAATTATACCATAGCTCTGTCAAAAATATCAACAACTTTTCAATTTTTTGATAGCACTTTCTGTGCACAATATAAAGATAAACAAATTTTATTGATTTTTATACCAGAATCAGCCATAATAATATAACAAATGTTCGCAAAGGAGATATTTATGATGGAAGTATGTCCAAGTACTGTTTTAAATTCAGATGCATCAGAAAATGTTGCCTATAACAATCCCGACTTTCCTGCATATATAAAAAAGTGTCTTCGACACTTCAACTCCCCTGCCCCTCATTCTTGAGAGGTGG
>CAVKOQ010000166.1:0-4406 GCA_963657995.1 bacterium | reverse complement strand
AAAAGCAATTCCTTTTTGATTAGCTACCATATTGGCTGCTGCATTAATATCACTGATTTCACAAAGAATATCTGGTGTAAAGGGGAGTCCAGAAAGGAGATTTTGTTCCAGAGAGTGAAAAAAACTGTTGTGCTGATTCAGGATAAATGGTTCATCGGCAAGTAGTGACAGGTCGGCTCCCTCTTTTTCAAATAAGGAAATCAGCGGATGGGAGATAGGCAGAGCCAGCATTAGTTCTTCCTTGCGAAGTGGAATAAATTCCAGCATACTGTGGGCAGCTTCTCCAGTTGCAACAACTGCAAGATCAGCCATGCCGTTGGAAAGGTAATCCTTGGCAATGGTGGCATTACCATCAATGGTACTGATCAAGGTATGCGGATGCAGCTTTCGAAATTCCGGAAGAATATTCACAGAAAAATCCGGGAGCAGAATGTTATTATAAATAAAAGTGATCTGGTGTCTGCCGGACTGGGAAAGTTTGCGGATATCATCCAGAGCGTGCTCGTGGATATTTTGAATGGAGCGAGCTCCGTTGACATAGATTTTTCCGGCATCGGTCAGGCGCATTTCATTGCTTTCACGTACGAAAAGTTTTGTGCCTAGCCGCTCCTCCAGACGTTTTAGCTGACGGCTTAAGGCAGGCTGTGAGATCAGAAGACGTTCGGCGGCACGGGATATGGAACGTTCTTCGGCAATTGCGATGATATAATCTAAGGTTTGAAATGTCATGGCAGTGTTCCTTTCTTACTCAATATGAAATTCATTCCAGATAGCGCGGGCAGTTTCGTTGAAGTCGGGTGTGTAGTATGAAACCTCCAGGTCATTGAGCATCATCAGATAAACAAAGTACCGTTCACTTTCAGTCAATATGGTTCCTTTTTTCATGATGATGCACAGATCAAGAAAAACGCGAGGAGAGAGGGAAAGGTAAGCTATATCGTGATCATTTAAACGTGCGAGGGAGCGGGGCTGGAATCCGATTCCGGAACCACCGCGAACCATGTTCTGTACAACTGTGTTGTTGCCGCTTTCATATACAACAGTCGGAGCAAATCCAGCTTGGGCAAAAATATAATCAGAGATTTTTCGTATGCTGGTGCCAGGAGTCATAAGGATAAAGGGAGAATCTGAAAGTTCCAGTGGTGTAGCCTGTGGCAGACTTTTGGAAGAGTCATTTGCTGTATCGGTACAGCGCTGTGCCAATGGATGGAATGACGGAACAATAATCACAACTTCCTCACGAAACAGGGTAATATAATCGAATTCTGAGGATTCTGTATCGAAACAGGTGCCGAGGGAAAAGGAACAGGTGCCGTCGAGAACCATTTTTCGCAGATGATTCATATAGCCATCTTGAAGCAGAAGGCGGACATGTGGATATCTTGCGGAAAAACGGGCAAAGATCTTGGAAGCAATTTCAGAACCGCGCAGTGGAGTAACCCCAATCCGAATCTCAACTGGCGCAGTGGAACTAAGTTGCTGGATAGACTGCAGAGTCCGCTCCTGTGTGGCGAGAATCCGTCTGGCAGCATCCAGATAGATTCGTCCAGCTGGTGTCAGAAGCAGCTTTTTTTTATCGCGAACGAACAAATCCATACCAAGTTCGCGCTCTAGATCGGATAAAAAGACGCTTAAGGTAGGTTGTGAAATTCCGAGGCGTTTTCCGGCACCGGATAGTGTTTGGCATTCGGCAAGAGCAATGATGTAGGACATATTCTTAATCTGCACAGTGAGTCTCCTTTTCATTAGTTTCTCCTTTTGAGGATATCTCATGATTTTTGAAATGTCAATAAAGTATAGTTTTTTGTAATGTAATATATAGTGAAAGATGGATTGTGTATTTGATAACGAAATGGTAATATTTCACTATAATCAAGAAAGATAAAAGAAGATGCAGCCGTGCTCTGTAAGGCCAATGATCATGAACAGCGCTCGTAGTCTATCGTTTTTTATCAAGAAATGTAATGAGGGAGAAATTGAGATGAATGTACAGATGATGATGGCGTTATGCATCCTGATTTTTATGGTTGTCATGCTTCTGACCCATAAGCTGCCATATGGCGTTACGGCAATGATCTGTTGTGTTTTGTTTGTTTTTACTGGGGTATTAGATTTAAAGACTGCCTTTTCTGGCCTTTCTAGCAGTACAACGCTGATGATCGCACCGATGATCGTTGTGGCAAGTGCGCTGGGAAAAACGAGCCTGATTCACCGCCTCAGAGGTGTAATGGGAAAGCTGCAGGGCAAGAGTGGCCTGCTTCTGATTGCAGGTATGTGTGGAATGACTATTATTCTGTCTCAGTTAATGGGACAGGTTGCGTGCATTTCGGTTATGCTTCTGTTTATCCAGACTTTTGATGAGGATGGTGAGTATTCTCCATCCAGACTCTTATTCCTGGTTGCAACGATCAACTGTCTGGCAACTTCCAAGTTTCCGATTGGTATGGGTGCAACCATGCCTGGTACTATTACCTCCTATTATCAGGGACTGGTTGGTCCAGAGGATTACCTGGGTATTACTGATTTCTTTAAAGCCGGTATCCTTCCGCTGATCGTAGGAACGATCTATTGTGTTTTATGTTACCGTCTGATCCCGAACGGTTCCTTCGATAAGTCTCAGGTAAAAGATGTAAAAGACGCAGCACCAATTTCTAAGAAGAATGAGTTCATGATTTTTGGTGTATTTGCGGTAATTATGCTGGGCTTTATGTTCACCAATCAGCTTGGAAGTGATATTACAAATGTCATCCCGTCTGCCGGACTTCTGGTTTTGATTGTGTTTGGGGTATTGGAAATTCCGGAGGTTATGAAAACCCTGACTTGTGATATGGTATGGATGGTTGCCGGAATGAGCGTTGTTTCCACTGCACTCTCAAAAACAGGTGTTGGTGAGCTGATTGGGCAGACTGTTTTAAAAATTCTTGGTGGACATCCGAGCGGACTGTTTGTAAGTATTGTATTCTGTGTTGCATGTGCCCTGATGACCAATTTTATGTCAAATATGGGAACTATGGCTCTTATGAGCCCAATTGCAGCATCCACTGCACTGGCAGGCGGTATGAATGTAAAGGCTGTAGTGCTTTGCTGCTGTGTATCTGCATGGATGGCATTTGTAATGCCGACAGGTTGTTCTGGTACGATGATGGCATTCGGTATTGGTAACCAGAATCCGCTGAAAACATTGAAATTTACGTTGCCGCTGCTGTTACTTACCATGATAGCGCTGATTATTGGAATTAATATCTTCTTCCCGATTTATGGTTAGAAGATTGTGACAGATATTTAAATGACGAGGAGAAAGATTATGAAAGCAATTTTTAATCCAGGTACCAGCAAAAAAGCACTGACGCTGATGGATAACATTGTATATTCTACGGTTAAGGATCTGGAAGGAAATCCTCTGGATTTGAAACTTTCCGTGTTGCTTCAGAATGGAAACAGCGAGATGCGTGCTGCTGTTGGAGAGGATGATCCAAAAGAGGATCATTCTCCGAAGCCTGCACTGGTTTGGATTCCTGGCGGTGGTTGGAAAGGCTGCGATAAAAATTTGATGCTGGGTGAGATGACAGAGTTTGCAAATGCCGGATATGTGGTTGTGTCCATTTACTATCGCAGCAGTGCTGAGGGACATTATCCGGATCAGCTGATTGATGTGAAGACAGCAATCCGTTTTATCCGTGCTCATGCTGCAGAATTTGAGATTGATCCGGAAAAAATCGGAATCTTTGGACGCTCTGCGGGTGGGCATCTGGCTGCTGCGGCAGCTATGAACCAAGATGGCTTTGACAGTGAGGAGTGCAGCGGTTATTCTTCCAAGGTTCAGGCATGTAGTGACATGTTCGGACCGGTAGATATTCCGGCCCTGATGGAAGAGGAGGAAAAAAAGTTTTCCGATCCGAACTTCCGCTGGCATAAGGTAGAAGAGACCCATGGTGGCTGTCTGCTGGGGGGAGATCCGGCAACTATGAAAGAACGCGGAGCAATGGCTAGTCCGGTAAATATGGTAAATTCAAATATGTGTCCGATTCAGATCCTTCATGGTGACAATGATCCGATTGTTCCGGTTGAGGCCAGCAGTGAGCGTCTGTATCAGAAAATTGTAGAGGCAGGTATGGAAGATAAAGTGGATTACTATGTAATTCCGGGTGCAGGCCATGGAACCAGAGAATTCTTCCAGGATGCGACCAAAGAACTTCAGATTACATTTTTTGATAACTATCTGAAATGATGGTCAGCTGGAAAGAACAGACCTCCTCAGGCAGCGACAGAAAGTGGGTTGAAATTTATATCTGAGTGTGATATATTGAACACAAAGAAAGACACCTGTTGCTGCAGGTGCCTTCTTCGGAATCCCACTCCAAAGGTGGAGCTTCCCAAGTTGGGGATTTGCCTCTTACTCAGAGGCC
>CAVKOQ010000165.1:0-4413 GCA_963657995.1 bacterium | reverse complement strand
GCAATATGCGAGGCACGTTCTTGCTTCGGGCGGATATAATCTCGCCGTCATACCATTATCTTTCAACTTGTTCTAATACGCTTTGTGCTGATAATGCCATCCTTGGTCTGAATGGAGAATCAATCCCCTCGGCGGACGTTCTCTCTCAACAGCATTATCAACCATTTTCATGACAAGGGTGAGATCCGGATGACGGGATTTCATGCAACGCAACTATCTCTCCGTTATTCATATCCAGAATCGGTGAGAGATAGCCTTTCTCATCATTTATCTTGTACTCTGTGATATCTGTCGCCCACTTCTGGTTTACCCCTGTCGTCTTGAAGTTTCGCGCAATCACGTTCGGCGCAACTCTCCCGACCTCTCCCTTGTAGGAACGGTATTTAACCCGCTTAACCTTGGCTTTCAGGCCCATATCAATCATTAATCGTTGAACGGTTTTGTGGTTGATCATGATGCCCTCGTTCCGTAATTGAAGAGTTATTCTTCTATATCCATACCGGCCCTTATGTTGTTCATATACGGAATACAGGTGCTGTTTCGTGTCCTCGTATTTATCAGCCTCTGATAGGTGTGACACGTGATAGTAAAAGGTTGATCTTGCCATCTTTAGAATCTTGAGTAGTATCTCGAGATTGTATTCGTGCCTTAGTTCGAGGATGGCTTGTGCCCAGTCCCTTTTAGACGGGCATCCCTTGCTTCGACTAAGGCTTTCACTTTTTTTAACAGTGCGTTCTCGGCTTTCAGGTACTCGTTGCGAACCCTGAGTTCCTCCAGTTCTGTCAGTGGCGCGTCCTTTTTGCGTCTGGTCATGGGTGTTTGTCGTTTACTTTCTGTCTTGCGCCAACTATAGATGGCACCTTCGGATATACCATACTTCAGGCATATCTCTTTCAAAGGTAGCGATTTCTCCATCCTCTCCGCGCGAACAGACGCTTTTTCCGCTTCAGATGCGAAATGACGATCCTTTCGTCTTAATCCATCCTCACCATAAGCAAGGTAACGTTTACGCAGACTGTAAAGTTGATTTCTACGAATACCCGACTCCTTGGAGAGCCGCCGCATCGGATAACCTTCGTCAAGAAGTTTCATGCAACGCAACTTCTCTTCGAACGAATGTTTCTTATACATAAATACCCCATTGGTTGTGTCCAACTTTTTGTGGTCACATCAGTAATGCAAAAAACTGACAGGACACGCAAAATGCGCAGCCTGTCAGTTTTATAGTTGAACAGATGGCTCTGTAAACTTCCAGGTCGTCATAAGAGATGAAACGCACCGCCGACCGCATCATCCGCCGCCGGTGCGACACCGGCCAGCTGGAGAACATCGCCCACGGGAAGTATCGGAAGAAATAGTAAGAAGAGCAGCATCGAAGATTTTTCCCTAACTTTGGCAAACTTTAGGGAATTATGACAATTCACATTATGAAGGAGATTGACAACATACTGGAAGACAAAGAATATCTGGAGTGGATTCAACAGCTCGTTCAGAGATACCGTAGCAGCCAAATCAAGGCCGCCATAAAAGTCAACGAGGCAATGCTCCGCTATTATTGGAGTCTTGGAAAGGATATTGTGGAAAAGAAAGCGGAGAGCCGCTGGGGAGATGGCTTTTTAAAGCGTCTCAGCTATGATCTTCATCATAGAATACCGAGTTCCCACGGATTCTCTGTTACGAATCTCACATATATGAAGTATTTCTACTCGACATATAATCAATGCTTTGCAATTTATCCCCAACTTGGGGATAACTTGGAGAAAGTTATATTCTCCATACCGTGGGGACATCACAAGATTCTCGTTGACCATTTTAAGAAACAACCTGAAAAGGCTGTGTTCTTTGCGCAAAAGATCATTGAGAATGGCTGGTCAAGGCCATTGCTTCAAAACTTTGTTAGTACCGATTTATACGAACGCAGCGGAAAGGCCATAACGAATTTCAGCACCACATTGCCGTCTCCGGACAGCAGCATTGCACAAGAAGTTTTGAAAGACCCTTATAATTTTGACTTTCTCACTCTGACCGAGGATTACAAAGAAAAAGACCTTCAATTAGCGTTGGAGAAAAACATCTATCGTTTCCTCCTTGAACTTGGAAGTGGATTCGCCTTTGTGGGTAGACAGGTGCGTCTAGAGGTCAATGGTGACGAGTTCTTTTGTGACTTGCTGTTCTATCACATCAAACTGCACCGGTATATCGTCTGTGAACTGAAAACCGTCAAGTTCCAGCCAGAATTCATCAGCAAGTTGAATTTTTATTGCGCAGCCGTCAATCACCTGATTAAAGGTCCGGATGATGGAGACACCATAGGTTTACTCATCTGCAAGGAAAAGAATGATCTTGTGGCACAATGGACCGTGGAGAAGAATCAGTGGCAGCCATTGGGAATTTCTTCGTATGAGTTAACAAAACTATACCCGAAGGAGATTTCGCAGACTCTCCCAAGCATAGAAGACATCGAAAATGAGCTGAAGGACAAGCAGTGAAAATACTCAATAACGACAAAACTGACAGGACACGCAAAATGCGCAGCCTGTCAGTTTTATAGTTGCACAGATGGGTGCGGACACCTCAGGCGTCCCATTGAACCTTTCCGCCGTTCATTTCGGCACAATAGGATTCAAAGAAATCAGAAAAATGACTAAATTTGTGAGATTGTTGTTTTTATGAAACGATGGAATGCGCCGGAAGTTCTGCTGTAGATACCCGATTGCGAATACACTGTGTTCGCAATTGAATCGGTCTGAACCAGACCGCGGGGATGAAGGATGCAGGGGAAGTTTAAGCACAGTCATTTTATACTTTGAAGATTAGATACGATGGCGGAAAGGAAATATACATTCATCGACTTATTCGCAGGCTGTGGAGGCTTGTCTGAAGGTTTTCTGAAGACAGGCCGGTATAAGCCACTTGCCCATATAGAATGGGAAAAGCCGATGGTTGATACATTACGCTATCGGCTTGCAGACAAATGGGGCTACACTGAAGATCAAGCTAAAAAAGAGGTAATACTCTTTGATATGCAAAGGACAGAAGAGCTTCTTAATGGCGAATGGTCTGAGGACTCCAAAAATAAATACGGCAGCTACAACGGGTGTAAAATCCAGCAATATGGCTTGAAGGGCATTGTGGGCAAACAGAAAGTTGACCTTATAATCGGCGGACCTCCGTGTCAAGCGTATTCTATTCATGGCAGGGCAACCGATAAGAATTCAATGAAAGATGATTACAGAAATTATCTGTTCGAGAGTTTCTGTAAAGTTGTAGATACGTTCAAGCCTAAAGTGTTTGTTTTTGAGAATGTTAAAGGCCTTCTCAGCGCGAAGCCAGGTGGTATCCCTGTAAAGAATAGAATTTTCGATGCTTTTTCATCAATAGGATATGATATAAAGACTCCTGAAGAATTACCTTCTGTTGTTTATGATGCCCTAGATTTTGGAGTCCCGCAAACAAGACCAAGAGTTATTATTCTTGGAGTGCAAAAAGGCTCATCATTGACATTGGATGAGCTATATAGTTCGATTTCAGCCCAAAAGTGCGGTAAGAGACTAACAGTTAAAGATGCTATCGGAAATCTTCCCGCACTATATCCATTAAGTTCTCAAATTAAAGTAGGGAAAATCACTAAATCACACACAGATAATCCGGATCCTTCGATTACAGAGCATGATGCAAGAAATCATAGTAGTCGGGATAGAATGGTGTTTAGAGAGTGGATATCTAATAGAATGAATTATATCAGCCATCAAGAGATGATTGATTACTATAGGGAAGTAACCGGCCATTCTACCCTTTTCCAAAAATATAAAAATCTGGAATGGGATAAACCGGCTCATACCGTTGTTGCGCATCTAAGTAAGGATGGTTTTATGTTTATTCATCCCGATATAAAACAAGAACGCAGCATTACGGTACGTGAGGCAGCTTGCCTGCAAACTTTTCCTATAGATTATCAGTTTTTGGGAAGCAAGGCATATAACTATAAGATGATAGGGAATGCCGTACCGGTGCAATTTGCTTATTCTATAGCGGAAGGCATTGTTAATGTGTTAGATAACAAGAAGTAAAATGAATATATTGATAGCATGCGAAGAAAGTCAAGCCATTTGTAAAGCCTTCAGGGAGAGGGGGCACAATGCTTTCAGTTGCGATATTTTAGAATGTAGCGGAGGACATCCAGAATGGCATTTCCATCAAAATGTCCTCGAAGTGATTCCTAACAGAGGTGGCAAGTTGGAAAATGGAGAAGACTATCACCTGCCAAATGGAGAGAAGTGGGACTTGATGATTGCCCATCCTCCTTGTACCTATCTTTCTGTAAGTGGAGCAAGATGGCTATACCATCCTGATGATGCTGCATTGCCGGTGTCTCAAAGACGAGAACATCCTCATCATATTGGTCGAAGACTA
>CAVKOQ010000164.1:0-4488 GCA_963657995.1 bacterium | reverse complement strand
GTATAGACTTAAAGATGGGGATATACTATTTAGTCATATAAATAGCCTTCCATACATTGCAAATACAGCCATATATAGCTCTGATTTAGGAGAAATTTATCACGGAATGAACTTGCTGAATATCAGGGCAAACCAGACAATTACAGACGTATATTTCTTGCTTCATTTACTAAAAAAAGAAAGCTCAAGAGATTGGTTCAGAATGATGGCGAAGCCTGCAGTAAATCAGGCAAGTATATCTACATCTGAAGTGACTTCATTTGGATTTTTAATGCCCAATATAGCGGAACAGCAAAAAATAGGAGCTTATTTCTCCAACCTTGACCACCTCATCACCCTTCACCAGCGTAAGTGCGAGAAGCTGCAGGCGATGAAGAAGTCGATGCTCGAAAGAATGTTTCCAAAACAGGGTAGCAATGTGCCGGAGATTCGCTTCGATGGTTTTACTGATGCGTGGGAACAGCGTAAGTTGGGAGAAATCTCCGATTTAATCACAAAAGGAACGACACCAAAAGATAAATCTGGAGCAGGTGAGGTTAATTTTATTAAGGTTGAAAATATTAATCCGGACAATGGAGAGGTAACAAATACTTCTCGGATTTCAATGGAAGAACATGAGGGATATCTTAAACGGTCACAATTAAAAGAGAATGACATTCTATTTTCTATCGCAGGAACATTAGGGCGCGTAAGCACTGTAAAATCAAACATTTTGCCAGCTAATACGAATCAGGCTCTGGCGATTATAAGATTAAAAGAAGGAGTTATTGAGTATGTGACAACTGTGTTAAAAGGTAAAACTGTAGAAGATTTTATAAAACGAAATCCTACGGTGGGAGCACAGCCTAATTTGTCATTAGAACAAGTAAATGGACTGGAAATTCCTTTCCCAAATAAAGCAGAGCAAAAGGAAATAGGAGCCTATTTCAGTAACCTCGACCACCTCATCACTCTTCACCAACGCAAATACGAGAAACTCTTAGAGTGCAAGAAAGCCTTTCTCACAAAAATGTTTGGAGGTGAATCATAATGCCATTACCATATACCGGTCCTACCGGCGAGTTAAATTTCGAAGCCGATGTAGTAGACCTTCTTACTAAAGCGGGATGGGAAAAGGAAGTTCTGAAGAACAAAACGGTTCCGCAGCTTATCGATAACTGGAAAAACATTCTGTTCGAACGGAATCGCAGAACGTTGAATAACGTTCCACTCTCCGAGGAGGAGATGGATCGTGTGCTTGATGTGGTGAAACTGCAGGCTAATACACCGGTTAAAGCCAATCACTTCATCAACGGACGGCCCATCGCGATCAAGCGGGATGGGGATTCGCCCGATACGCAGCACGCAGGTCATGAAGTCTATCTTGAGCTGTTTTCGGCCGCAGAGATCGCAGGCGGAAGTTCCCGTTATCAAATCGCGGAACAGACTGTTTTCAGCACAGATCGGCAGTTCAATGACAGACAGGGTGACATTACCCTCCTGATCAACGGTATGCCGGTCATTCATATTGAATTAAAGGCATCGGGGGTCGATGTTTACGAAGCATCTAACCAGATCATTAAATATGCCAACGAAGGTGTCTGGAATGGCTTTATGGGACTTGTGCAGGTATTCTGGGCTATGACACCGGAAGATGCGATGTTCTTTGCTAATGCCGGAGACCCTAATGCCTTCAATCCCGCTTTCTTCTTCCGCTGGGGAGATCGGGATAACAATATCGTCAAAGATTGGCGTGAACTGATCACGGGTGAATACCACATCCTCTCCATCCCGGAAGCCCATAAACTGATCGGTTATTACACAGTTGCGGACACGGCAAAGGATGTCCTGAAAGTATGCAGAAGTTATCAGTATGCCGCTATTCGTGCTATTGTCAGTCGAACGGCGAAGCAGAAATGGGGAGATCATAATCAGTTAGGCGGATTTATCTGGTGTACTACCGGTGGCGGTAAAACCATGACCAGCTTTAAGGCGGGGCAGTTGATTACGGATATGAACTTTGTCGATAAGGTCGTATTTGTGGTCGACCGCAAAGTTTTAGATGAACAGTCGACCAGCGAATATAACAGTTTTCAGCGTGAAGGTGAATCCGTATGCGAGACAGTAAGTTCCAAAGACCTCTTTAAGAAACTGGAGAGTACCAAACTGTCAGAGCGTCTTATCGTTACTTCTATTCAGAAGATATCCAGGATCAACGACGATATGGCCAAACTGCGGGAAGCGGAACTGGATGTTATCAAGGCCAAGAGAATCGTCTTCATAATCGATGAGGCGCACCGAAGTCAGTTCGGCGTCATGCACGAACGTGTAAAGCGCACATTCTACAATTCGCTGTTCTTTGGATTCACGGGAACACCTATCTTTGCGGGAAACATGAAGCCCGGCGAGCTCACTACGGAAACCGTCTTTGGGGAATGCCTTGCGATCTATTCGCTTGCATCAGGTATCAGAGACGGCAATGTCCTGGGATTCTGGATGCAAGCGGTCAGGACTTATGAGGATAAGGAGCTGAAAGAAGCGGTCGCTCTTGCTGAATGTCATGCGACCAGTAAGGATGATATCGAAGTTGGTTCAGACAACTGGAAACTGTATCGTCGTCTGACACAGCAGACGCCCATGGCGTCAGAGCTTGATGAATATGGGCAAATCAAGCGGGATAAAAGAGGCAATTCCCTGAAAGGGATCGAAGATTATCTTCCGGGCAAGCAGTATGACAACGACGACCATCGAAAGTTGGTTGTAAAGGATATTCGCGAAAACTATAAGACCATCGCATTTGGTGAGGATGGCACCCGTTTCCACGGAATACTGGCGACAGAATCTATCCCGGAAGCGTATGAATACTGGAAACTGTTAAGAACATCAGAACCTGATCTGCATGTGACCTCGCTGTTTGATCCTAACATCAACACCAATGCTGATTCGGTTTTCATCAAAGAGAACGCTCTTGCAGATATTGTAAGCAACTATAATGACACGTTCGGAACGAAGTTTGACCGTAAAACGGATCCGAAGTATGCGGGGTTCAAGAAAGATCTGACCGACAGACTGGCACATAAGGGCTCGTATAAGCATATGGGTAACAGTCATGTGAATGCGATTGACATCGTTATTGTCGTTGACCAGTTGCTTACGGGATTCGACTCCCAGTGGATTAACGTCCTTTATCTGGACAAGGTTATGGACAATGACAACATCATTCAGGCGATCTCTCGTACGAACCGAGTGTTGAACCCTAATGAGAAACCTTGGGGCATGGTCAAGTTCTATCGCAAACCATACACTATGAAACGAAACATCAAGGAAGCGCTCAAGCTTTATTGTCAGGGGGATTATGTAGGTGTTGAGGTCGAAAATATTGATAAGAACATCGAGAAGATGAACAAGACCTATGCGCGTATCTGCGAGATCTTCGCCCACGACAAGATCCAAAACTTTGAATGCCTTCCGAAATCAGACGAAGACCGCCAGATGTTCCGCAAGGAGTTCTATGTGCTGAAAACTACGCATCGTTCTGCTAAGATGCAGGGCTTCAAGTGGAACAATGAATATGATGCAAAGTTGAATTTTGACGAGAAAACATATCGTATTCTCACCATGAGATACAATGACTTGCCCTCTAACAGAGGCGGCGGTGGTTCAAAGGCAAAACCGGGATATGTTTTGGATACAAATCTTTCCACGATGGAAATGGACAAAATTGATGCGGATTATCTGGAGGCGCAGTTTAAGATCGTCACTATGAAAGACGTGGTGAATGTTGAGAAGGATGCCCAAAAGATGACAGCGATCCACGAGATGGAAGCTAATTTCGGCGTTCTTTCAGAAGAACAACAGAAATATGCACGGCAGATCCTTGAGGATATTAAAAAAGGTACGCTTGCGTTGGTCGATGGCAAAACATTCCTGCAGTATATTCAGGAGTATCAGGAAAAGACAATACGGGCTAATATTCACGAATTTGCAGAAAACGTAGGCATCGATGAAACAGAAATGTATGCTTTGTATGTTTCGACGGGAAAAAACGAAATCGATGGGCTGCGGCTCGACAAACTTGAAAACAGTGCCTCGCCGGATAAATTGACAGCATACTATAAAGTCTCTATTTTCAACGCGCGGATCAAGCTCCATCAGGATTTGAAAGAATATATCGAAAATCGCAAGGCTGATGAACTTGAGGAGGTAAGCTGAAATGCCCAGGCAGAAAAAAGATGCAAAGATCCTGAATATTAAGTTGGCAACGCCGATCCACGATAGACTTGAAAAGTTTTGCGAGGAAACGGGCATGAGCAAAACGGTTGCAACGGAGAAAATACTCTCCCAGTATCTTGATGCGTATTTCGACAGGCCGGAAGAAGACAGAAAGTTGTTCAAATAGTGATGACCATATAATGGACCGGCCTGCAATGGGATCAATGTACGATGTTGAACGATTTTCTTCGCGGCAAGGTTGCTAAGAAAGGAGGCTTACTATGAACTATGGAGCGA
>CAVKOQ010000163.1:0-4539 GCA_963657995.1 bacterium | reverse complement strand
ATACAGACCATTTGTCCGGGAGCTTAAAGTAGGTTAAGCTTCCGTTTTTTTTCATAGGAAGATGCGTCCTATGAAAAAAACGCTCTGCTGAAGTAAAAATAAGAATAAAAGGGCTTGCCCAATTTAAAAAATGAATATAAAATTAGTAAGACAAACTTCCAGAAAAAGAAAGAGAGGTACTTTAAAGATGAGCAACTATAGATTTGAGACTCTTCAGTTACACGTAGGTCAGGAACAGCCGGATCCGGCTACAGATGCAAGAGCAGTTCCGATTTATCAGACTACTTCATATGTATTCAAAAATTCTGCACATGCGGCAGCACGTTTTGGTCTGGCAGATGCCGGCAATATTTACGGACGTCTTACAAACTCTACTCAGGATGTCTTCGAGAAGAGAATCGCAGCGCTTGAGGGCGGTGTAGCAGCTCTTGCAACTGCATCAGGTGCAGCAGCTATTACATACGCTATTGAAGCACTGGCAGCAGATGGAGGACATATTGTAGCTCAGAAGACAATCTACGGTGGTAGCTACAACCTTCTTGAGCATACACTTACACATTTTGGCGTATCTACTACGTTTGTTGATGCACACAATCTGGAAGAGGTAGAAGGCGCTATTCAGGATAACACTAGAGCTATCTATCTTGAGACACTTGGAAATCCGAACAGTGATATTCCGGATATTGACGCAGTCGCTGAAATTGCACATAAACACGGACTGCCGTTAGTTATTGATAATACATTTGGTACACCATACCTGATTCGTCCAATTGAGCACGGAGCAGATATTGTTGTACATTCAGCAACAAAGTTTATTGGTGGACACGGAACCACTCTTGGCGGTATTATCGTAGACTCCGGTAAATTTGACTGGAAAGCAAGCGGAAAATATCCGGCAATTGCAGATCCGAACCCAAGCTACCATGGTGTATCCTTTGTAGATGCAGCAGGTCCGGCAGCATTTGTTACTTATATTCGTGCTATCCTTTTACGTGATATGGGTGCTACAATTTCCCCGTTCAATGCATTCCTGCTTCTTCAGGGAACGGAGACACTGTCTCTTCGTATTGACCGTCATGTAGAAAACACCAAAAAGGTGGTTGAGTACCTGTCAAATCATCCGTTGGTTGATCATGTAAATCATCCGTCATTGCCGAATCATCCGGATCATGCACTGTACGAGAAATATTTCCCGAACGGAGGAGCTTCTATTTTTACCTTCGAAATCAAGGGCGGACAGGAAGAGGCTCATAAGTTTATTGATAACCTTCAGCTGTTCTCACTGCTTGCTAATGTAGCGGATGTTAAGAGCCTTGTTATTCATCCGGCAACCACAACTCATTCACAGCTTACTGATGAGGAATTGGCAGATCAGGGAATCAAGCAGAATACCATTCGTCTGTCAATCGGTACAGAACATATCGATGATATTATTGAAGATCTTGAGCGTGGATTTTCAGCTTTAAAATAATATAATTATATATCGATAATTTGCAGCATCCGTCTTTTCTTACCGTACAAGGTTAGAAAAGGCAGATGCTGTTTTGCTTACCTTGGTCGAAGAAACTCGTGATGCACATAAACAACAATCTGTGTAGATGATCAAAATGGTAAGACTGGATTAGGAGTCTTGACAATAAGGGTGTATAAGTGGTAACTTATCAGATAGTAAGAAGCAGAGCTGTACATTTGTGATATAGGGGAGGCTCTGTGTTCTGCCATAAAAAATAAGAATGAGGTGCAAAAAATGCAGGAGATGAAACCAATTAAAGAAGGAAAAGTCCGTGAGATTTATGACAATGGCGATAGCCTTATTATGGTAGCGACGGATCGAATCAGTTGTTTTGATTACATTTTGCATAATGAAGTAACCAATAAAGGTAAAGTTCTGACACAGATGTCCAAGTTTTGGTTTGATCTGACAAAAGATATTATCCCGAATCACATGATTTCAGTAGATGTAAAAGATATGCCAGAGTTCTTCCAGCAGAAACAGTATGAAGGCAAAAGTATGATGTGCCGCAAACTGGAGATGCTTCCACTTGAGTGCATCGTACGTGGATATATTACAGGTAGCGGCTGGGCAAGTTATCAGAAAACCGGCAAGGTTTGTGGCATTGAATTGCCAGAGGGCTTGAAAGAATCAGATAAACTGCCGGAGCCGATTTATACTCCATCCACAAAGGCAGAGATCGGTGATCACGATGAAAATATATCTTACGAGCAGAGTGTAGACCATCTTGAGAAATATTTCCCGGGCAAGGGAAAAGAATATGCAGAAAAACTCCGTGACTATACAATCGCCCTTTACAAAAAGTGTGCAGAATACGCACTTGAAAAGGGTATTATTATTGCAGATACGAAGTTTGAGTTTGGTTTGGATGAGAATGGCAATATCGTTCTTGGTGATGAGATGCTGACTCCGGATAGCTCACGTTTCTGGCCAGCGTTAGGATATGAGCCGGGACATTCTCAGCCGTCATTTGATAAACAGTTTGCACGTGACTGGCTGACTGCTAATCCTGGCAATAACTGGACACTTCCACAGGAGATTGTAGACAAGACAATCGAGAAATATCTTCAGAGCTATGAAATGCTGACAGGAGAAAAACTGGCATAAGATTGTATGTTCACTGATTTATAGTGTCATGCATAAGGCAGATGGTAAAAGAGCTGCTGTGAAAAAACGTAATTCGTGTTTCACAGCAGCTTTTATACTATCTGTAACAGTCTAAGAAAAGGAAATAAATATGAATATATTTGATATTGTAGGTCCTGTTATGGTAGGACCATCAAGTTCACATACGGCTGGTGCTGTCCGTATTGGATATGTGGCCAGAAAGCTGCTTGGAGAGCCGGTAAAGCAGGCCAGAATTGGGTTATATGGCTCATTTTTGGCGACCGGAACCGGACACGGGACTGAAAAAGCATTGATTGCAGGACTTTTAGGAATGATGCCGGATGACATGCGAATACCGGACAGTTTTAAGATTGCAAACGAAATGGGCATTGAATTTGCCTTTGAAGAAGCAAATTTAAAAGATGCACATCCGAATTCAGCAGAGCTAAAACTGCAGGGAATATCAGGACGAAATCTCAGTGTTGTAGGCGAATCGTTGGGGGGTTCACGTATTAACATTGCAAAAGTTGATGGTATAGATGCTAATTTTTCTGGAAGCTATCCTACATTGGTTGTACATAACTATGACCAGCCGGGACATGTTGGAAATGTAACGAAAATGTTGGCAGACAAATCAATCAATATAGCGACAATGCAGCTATACCGTGCGTCACGCGGAGGAATGGCTGTGATGGTTATCGAATGTGATCAAGAAGTACCTGAAGAAGGTCTTATATGGTTGCGAAGTCAAGAGGGAATACAAAAGGTGACATACTTAAGTCTTAGATAAAAAATGAAAAAAGCATACTGCATTCTCATTACTTTTTTGATGAACTGGCTTTGTCAAAAGATTCTATGATTTTACTAATATGAAAAGGAAAATATGAAATATGGAAATGTTATATCATTCAATTAATGATCTGATTGTTTTATCAAATAAATATGATATTCCTTTATGGAAAGTAGTTCTTATGGCAGATGTTCAGGAACGTGAGGTAACAGAAGATGAATCGTTTGAAACTATGCGTGACATGTACCGTGCAATGCGTCAGGCAGACATGGAATATGATGGAACACTTAAATCTGCAAGTGGCATGGCAGGTGGAGACGGCAAGAAAATGATGGAATACAATGCATCAAGTACTTCGCTGACTGGAGAATATATAGGCCTTGTGATGGAAAAGGCATTAAAAATGGGAGAATCCAACGCGTGCATGAAACGAATTGTGGCAGCACCGACTGCTGGTGCATGTGGTGTAATTCCAGCAGTGTTTTTATCTTATGAAGAATATTGCAAAGAAAATGAAGAACGCATGGTAGAGGCCCTTTTTGTATGTGCTGGTATTGGTGTGGTGATTGCGGAAAATGCCAGTATAGCAGGTGCATCTGGCGGGTGTCAGGCTGAGATTGGATCGGCGAGTGCGATGGCGGCTGGTGGATTGGCTTATTTGCAGGGAGGAGACAGCGAGTGTATAGCCAATGCGGCTGCTTTTGCCTTGAAGAATATGCTCGGTCTTACATGTGATCCGGTATGTGGTTTGGTAGAAGTTCCTTGCATTAAAAGAAATTCAGCAGGTGCGGTTAATGCGGTAACTAGCGCACAGATGGCTATGGCTGGAATTAAAAGCGTGATTATGGTTGATGAGGTTATTGATTCTATGCGAAGAATAGGTAATGCACTTCCGGCATCACTTCGAGAAACAAGCGAGGGCGGACTGGCAATTACAGAAACGGCAAAAAAGGTATCAGAGAAGTTAGGTAAAGAAAAATGCCTATAGATGCAGTCGTGCTGTCAGCAAGGAGCTGGTAAGTTAGGTGAAGCTGTGCTGTGCTAGATATTTATAAAGGGAAATTGAATAATAATCAGAATATTCTAAAAAAACACAACAAAATAAAAAGAATAACAAATATAGAAAAAT
>CAVKOQ010000162.1:0-4543 GCA_963657995.1 bacterium | reverse complement strand
CCAAAATCAGTTCATATCTCTTCTCTGTCAGCATGACTTATCTTCCTCTCAAAACTTATATGTTTAATGGAGCAGCTTATGAACAGCTGCTCTCAACAATAATCTTACGAATCGGCAATATACGTCCCGGTGATACAGACAGCTCATCTACTCCCATCTTAAGGAATTCTTTGGTCAAGGTCGTATCGGCACCAAGTTCTCCGCAGATGCCTGCCCAGATTCCTTCAGCATGTGCATTATCGACAACCATCTTTATCATGGCAAGTACTGCCGGATGATGTGGATCATAAAATGCATCCAATTCCGGATTCTGACGATCTACTGCCAGAGTATATTGTGTCAAATCATTTGTACCGATACTGAAGAAATCCACTTTTTTCGCCAAATCACGGCTTACCATAACTGCTGCCGGTGTCTCAATCATGATACCCTGTTTAGGCTCTCCAAACTGGATATTTGAGGAACTAAGTTCTTCCTTAACTTCTGCTACAATCTTGGCAATAGCTTCCACTTCCCATACACTTGTGATCATCGGATACATGATCTGAAGATTGCCATATGCACTGGCACGAAACAGTGCACGAAGCTGTGTCTTGAAAATTTCCGGTCTTGTCAGGCAAATACGGATAGCTCTGCATCCCATCGCCGGATTTTCTTCTTTCTTAAGTTCAAAATAATCGCACTGTTTGTCTGCACCGATATCAAGTGTACGGATGATAACAGGCTTTCCAGCCATAGTTTCAACCACATGTCTGTATACCTGGAACTGTTCATCTTCCGTAGGAAATGTCTCTTTTTCAAGATACAGGAACTCACTTCTGAAAAGTCCGATACCTGCAGCATCATTTTGAATAACAGATGCCAGATCCTTACTGTTACCTATGTTAGCATAAAGACGAATCTTCTTACCATCAAGAGTTACGGTCTCACGTCCTTTAAGAGTCTGTAAGAGCCTCTTTTTCTCAGCCTCTTCTTCCTGACGCTGTTTCATAACTTCAAGTGTCTCATCATCCGGTTCTACATATAAAATTCCGTTTGTTCCATCAACAATTGCAAATTTTCCGTCAACTGAATCATCAAGTGCCACATCTGTTCCGATCAATGCCGGAATACTCATAGTTCTGGCAAGAATTGCCGTATGGGAATTTACAGATCCGTGCACAGTTACAAATGACAACACTTTATCTTTTTCAAGCTGAACTGTCTCAGAAGGTGCCAGATCATCAGCCAGAATGATTACAGGCTCATCAGTGTTAACTCCCTGACCTGATCCGCCTGACAATATGCGTACGATTCGCTCAGATATATCCTTTACATCGGCGGCACGTCCCTGCATATATTCATCATCCATTGATGCAAACATCTGGGCAAAATTGTCGCCTGTCACAGCTACCGCATACTCCGCATTTACTTTTTGTGTTTCAATAATATTCTTGGCAGCATCTAGATAATCTTCATCTTCAAGCATCATCTGATGAATCTCGAAAATCGCCGCATTGGCCTCTCCTACTTCTTTCACTGCCTTATCATATAACTCTTTAAGCTGCTCTATCGCTTCGTTAACAGCCGCATCAAATCTTTCGATTTCAGCTGCAGAATCTTCGATTTTTACACGTTTTACGGTCTGCTCGCCCTTGCGATATACACATATCTTACCAATAGCCACACCGCCAAATACACTTTTTCCATGATATGTATTCATGACCTGTCTCCTTTACATTTCACTGTTTAAAAGAATATTGCATAACAATTTCCTATATTTCATAGGATACACATTTCTATGAATTGAAAAAAATGCCGCCATGTAATGTTTATTTACACCGCGGCATTTTCCCGCCGGTCTCTTTTTTATTTACGAGATTCGACGTTTCATTTTAAAGTATTACTTACATTTTTTCCTTCATAAACTGGCTGACTGCCTCGTAAGCTGCATCCTCATCTTCTCCGTCAAATGTCAGAACTACTTCCTGTCCACATTTAACAGCCAGGCCCATGATACCGAAAATCTTCTTGCAGTCACCGCTCTTTCCGTCCTTTGTAAGCTTGATTGCACATGCAAACTGCTTAGCTGCTTTTACAAGTTCGCCTGCTGGACGAGCGTGAATTCCTTCTGGATCTGTGATGGTATACTTAAATTCTTTCATGTCTTTTCCCTCCATTTTTTATTATCATAATCTATAAATGATGCCTATGTCAATTTTACTCTTCTACATTTTTCTTAAGGACTCCCAAGAGTACCGTTGATATCGCAGTTCCAACTACCAATGCCAGCAGATAGAACAGCGGATTTCCCATTACCGGGAATACAAAGATTCCACCGTGCGGTGCCATAAGTGTACAGTTAAACATCATACTCATCGCTCCTGCAACACCTGATCCCACGATACAGGCCGGAAGCACATGTACTGGATCTGAGGCTGCAAATGGAATAGCACCTTCCGTAATGAATGCCAGACCCATGATAAAGTTTGTAGGTCCTGCTTCACGCTCTTCCTTTGTAAATTTGTTTTTAAAGAGCATAGTTGCAAGTGCAATGGCACACGGTGGTGTCATACCACCAATCATAACTGCTGCCATAACATCGTAGTTTCCAGAAGCGATAGCAGCTGTGCCAAATACATATGCCGCTTTATTGAATGGACCACCCATATCTATCGCCATCATGGCTGCCAATATAAAGCCTAAGATAAGCTTACTTGAACTTCCCATGCTGCTAAGGCCATTGTTCAGTGCCATATTTACCGCACCCATAACAGGCTCTACGATAAAGCTCATAACAATACCGATAATCAATATACCAACTACCGGGTAAATCAGAACAGGTGCAATCTTTTCAAGTGCCTCCGGAAGCTTACTGCATGCTTTTCTGAGTGCAAGAATTACGTATCCTGCGATAAATCCTGCAACCAGAGCACCGAGGAATCCGGATTTTCCCTGATAAGCAATCATACCGCCTACAAAACCAACTGCCAGAGCCGGACGATCACCGATCGCCATAGCTATAAAACCTGCCAGTATCGGAAGCATAAAACCAAATGCCACACCACCGACATTCTTAAACCAGGCTGCAAGCGGAGTAATCGTACCAAAATTGCCACGCTGGTCAATCGGAAGCGAATTCATATCTACACTGAATCCATCAATGAGGAATGCAATTGCAATAAGTATTCCGCCTCCTACTACAAACGGAAGCATATGTGATACACCGTTCATAAGCTGTGTATAGATCTGATGTCCGACACTTCCTGAATTTGACAATTTTGCTGTTTTCTGGCTGCTGCCTGATGATGATTTTGCATGATAAACAGGTACATTTCCTGATAACGCACTATCAATAAGCTCAGCCGCCTTGCTTATACCGTCCGAAACCTGGCATTCGATAACTTTCTTTCCATCAAATCTTTCCATAGGAACCTGTGCATCTGCTGCCACTATGATACATTCAGCCGCCTCAATCTCAGCTGCAGTCAGGACGTTTTTAGCTCCAGCTGAACCACGTGTTTCAATCTTAATCTTTAGGTTCCTGGCACGAGCCGCCTTCTCAAGTCCCTCAGCCGCCATATATGTATGTGCAATACCGGTAGGGCATGACGTTACAGCAAGAATCTTTAGACCTGCTTTATCTGATTCGATACCAGAATCTCCTGAAATCGCATTATCATCTGCTTTCTCTGATTCTGCATCTGAGGAACCTGCTGCCAATCTGTCATCAATATCTGCCTGCTCTGCATCAGCCTTGTCGATGATGGCAAGGAATTCTTCTACGGAAGATGCATTTCTAAGTGAATCTGCAAATTCTTCATCCATCATAAGTACTGAAAGCTTGCTGAGTACATCAAGATGGACATTATCCTTAGTATTTGGTGCTGCAATCAGAAAAAGCAGTGTAACCGGTTCTCCATCAAGTGAATCAAAATCAACACCATTTTTGATGACCATAGCTGCCAATCCAGGTTTCTTAACCGCATCACATTTGCCATGAGGAATCGCTATTCCCTCTCCTATACCTGTTGTGCTCTCCTCTTCTCTGGCATAAACCTGTTTGCGAAATGCCTCTATATCTGACAATTTCTCGCTGGCTGCCATAAGCTCTACTGCTTTGTCCAGTGTCTCCGATTTGCTGGCGGGTGCTGCATCCAGCGATATACTTCTCGGATCCAATAAATCAGTAATCTTCATATCTGCTCCCTCCATATACGTGTACTGTTTATATGTTATATGTATCATCTAATTTTAAAATCTCATGCCATTATACTTAAGCATCAGATTTTTGTAATTTTACATGTTTTAAATACCTGCTCTATCTCATCCTTTGTTGCCAGCTGTTCTGAAAAAGCACTTGCACTTCCCGCTGCCAGTCCCATATGGAAAGCATGTTCATAACTTCCTCTCTCCCCGTATCCGGCTAAGAAGCCTGCCACCATCGAATCTCCAGCTCCAACTCCGTTTTTAAGTGTTCCTTTCGGTGCCTCTGCCTCGTAGACGCTTCCGTCCTCTGCCAGAAGGACTGCACCCTTTCCTGCCATAGAAACTAATACATTGA
>CAVKOQ010000161.1:0-4580 GCA_963657995.1 bacterium | reverse complement strand
GTTACTTCCACCCAGGTCTTGAGACGGTGGATGTAGACTTTGTACTCACGGGTTGGCTTCTGATTTTCATTGGATTTCATAGGTTGTCCTTTCCACCTGGTCAGCGGAGGGCAGAAGGACACAAAAAGGTCTGTGCAATTCGATACACAGACCCTTGGAGCCTAATTTGGGCGCAACAAGAACAGGGTACCGATATTGCAGCCCCACCGTAATGTGGTGGGGTGACAATATTTGTATCCTCGGCCCTTATTGCAAATCAGGCTTTGAATAATTGAATTGTTCAGCCAACGGGCGTCCCGTCTGACTGTGCTTTAATTATAGAAGAAAGGATGCCAATTGACCCGGACGCGGCGTGTCCGCCAGTTTTGGGCGTAAAAACACAAAAATCCCTCTCCAAAGGAGCGGATCGGCTCATCGGAGAGGGAGCGGTAAAGTTGTATGATGTAAATAAGCCCTGTTTTGCCGGACACGCTGTGTCCACCCAAAGAAAAAATTCTTGAAATTTTTGTAGCTTACATAGCAGTGTCCGTTTTATTGGACTGTATTTACAATAGAATTTTTGGAGCACACCCTTCTGTATCGCAAATATCACTCAATAGCGGAAACGGATAAGAAAATGCTCAAACTGCTTGAAAAGTACATAAATATCTGATATAATATAAAAGCGAAGCTACGCAAACATACGAAGATGAGGTGCGCAATTATGTCTAATTTGGTCGATGAAAATTATATCAGCACAGAAGATGCTGCGTTGTTTCTAAATATAAAGCCCGTTACGCTACGAAAGTGGATAAAGGATAAAAGTGTCCCCGCCCACAAAATCGGAAAACAGTGGAAATTCAAACGTTCCGAACTGGAGGAATGGGTTAAAAGCGGTAAAAGCGCAATGGACTAACACATGGAAGGATATAACTATGTCGTTAAATAAAAAATGTGTTGATTTGTTTTGCGGCTGCGGGGGAATGTCTCTCGGTTTTGAAAATGCTGGCTTTAATATTGTCGCTGGTATTGATAACTGGAAAGCTGCAATTCGAGTCTATGAAAATAATTTCGACCATCCAATTATTGAAAAAGACCTTATGGATGTCGGAGGAGCTGCAAAACTGATTGCAGGATATACACCGGAATTAATTATTGGTGGGCCACCATGTCAGGATTTTTCGACTGCGGGTTTTCAAGATGAAAGTCGTGGTAGAGCAATTCTCTCAATTTGCTATTCCCAAATTGTTAGTCTCGTTCATCCTAAATACTTTGTTATGGAAAATGTAGCCACAATACGAAACACTAAATCATTTCAGAGCGTTATCGCTAATTTTCGTGCTGCTGGCTACGGACTTACTCAAATGGTTTTGGATGCCGCATACTGCGGGGTTCCGCAAACAAGGAAAAGGATGTTTGTCATAGGTGCGCTTGGAGCTCCCGATGGTTTTTTAGACGAAGAACTAAAGAGTAACCTGGCTCAAAAGCCAATGAGTATACACGACTATCTTGGGGATTCACTCGGAATCGATTATTACTTCCGCGTCCCGACTAATTATAATCGTCGTGGTGTCTTCAGCGTATATGAACCCTCCATGACAATCCGGGCAGTTGATCGTCCCATTCCCAAAGGATATAAGGGGCATCCGAATGACCCCGTTCCAGTTGCAGAAGTGCGTTGTTTAACCCCTAAGGAACGAAGCTACATACAGACGTTCCCAAAAAGCTTTCAATTCACAGGGGGAAAATCCGACATCAATTCCATGATTGGAAATGCCGTTCCAGTCAATTTAGCGAAGTATGTTGGTTCAGCGCTTATGAAGTATATTATTTCCGAAGAAAGCAGAGGCACTGATGAGAGTAATTGATTTATTTGCGGGCTGTGGCGGTATGTCTTTGGGCTTTGAGAATGCAGGCTTCGACGTTGTCGCAGCATTTGACAACTGGGATGCTGCAATAACAATTTATGAACACAATTTCTCTCATCCTATCTATAAAAAAGATTTGGGAACAGATGATGTTATACAGCAGATAACTGATTTGCGTCCTGACCTTATAATGGGAGGCCCCCCGTGCCAAGACTATTCTATAGCGGGAAAACGAGAATTGGGGAAACGCGCGAACCTGACAATTCGGTTCGCTGAAATTGTAAGTGCAGTAAAACCAATGTGGGTAGTGTTTGAAAACGTCTATAATATTGAACGCTTTTCAACCGTCACAGTGCTCAAACGAATGCTTTTAGATGCAGGGTATGGCATCACCACACGAGTTTTAGACGCAAGTCGTTGTGGTGTTCCACAAAAGCGTCAGAGATTTTTCCTGATTGGAAAACTTGGTGAAAAGAACGGTTTTCTTGATGAGGTACTTATCTCAAATCTGTCAAACAAGCAGATGACAGTCCGTGACTACCTTGGCGATACCTTAGAAACGGAGTTTTATTATATGCATCCGAGAAGTTACAATCGCAGGGCTGTATTCTCGATAGACGAGCCTGCTGCGACGATTAGAGGTATTAACAGACCTATCCCGGAAAATTATAAGCGCCATCATGCGGATAAAGCAGATATACACGATGGAGTTCGCGCTTTAACGACTCGCGAGCGAGGCTATATCCAAACTTTCCCGGATTCTTTTCAGTTCCCTGGTGCGAAAACAGACGTAGAACTTGCTATAGGTAATGCTGTCCCACCTGCCCTGGCCAGTTATGTGGCAAATTGTATTAAACGGTATTGTTCTGACTAAGAATAGGAAGAGGTGTGTATATGTCATATTTCAACGAAATAGCTGATTATGCTACATATTCTGGGCATGAAGCAGATTTTCATTTCACCTACAATGCAAATAGTGGTGGAGGTCAGGCTTTCTTGGGCGGTCGGTTTTATGACGAAAACGGCCAGTTGACCTCTCCAGAATCTTTGAATGGGAAAATTGCGGTTTTTAAATACATCTTCAGATCCAAAGCGGGTGAGGAACTTTCCGTCATTGTCAATGATGAAAAGGCAAAATATGAGATTAAGCCGCGTGGAAACGGTTCGACGTCAATGAAACTCGGCATTGGAACTGACCGTATCGCTCCAAGTAAGGTAGTGTCCTCATTTATGATGCTACCGCCGACTTGTGGTGTAAAAACTCCGAGTAATTTGCAATTATCCATTTTAAGCGCAAATAATTACTGGCTTCAGTCAATGTGGCTTGAATGTAGTACAAGTACCGGCGCGGAAAATGAAGCTGTTTTCACTGTCAAAGATTGTATTTTTGGCGGCGGTGTAAGTAAGGAAACCACAGATCGTGCAGGACGTTATTTCAAATTAAATATTGAGAGGCGCATGGCAGACATCATTGCCTTATCAAATAATACAGATATTTACAGCGAGGAAATCACACGGGTCATTAAACTCTTCTCTGACATTTACCTCGGCATCCGTGCCTTTAACTATGAAGAGTGTACCGAAGCAACGAAAACTCTCATGGAGTTGCTTGCCCAGCAGTTCCCTGATGTTTACTCTGGCATTACCGATCCTGTGTCAGCTTTGATTGATATTGCGATACAAAAACGCCCTAAAGATACCAGTAGTACAGACGTTTCAAACGATAATGAGAGCGCTTTTAAGGATTGGCTGTCTCATCTCCCCAAAGCAAACGGTGAACTGTATTCTGAAAATACCAGGAGTCAGTATATTAGCGCACTGAAGGCAGTCTCTACTCAGTTCGCAGATGCCATAGCCCCATTCACTTCTGTTTTTGAAATTGCAGATGCCGAGCCTTTGGAAAAAGCTGTTACTGCCATCAAATCCGGGGATACGTACGAAGAGTTCAACCGTAGTCGTGGTAATGGTTCCTTGTCTGCAGGGCTTGATCTCTACAATCGCTTTTTGCTTGAACGTAAAGCTGAGCCTACCCGGGATATTTGCTATAGTACTGGTTATCACAGTGAATTTCCTCGTAACCGTATCCTTTTCGGCGCTCCTGGTACTGGTAAGAGTTTTACTCTGAACCGCGAAAAGGATCTGCTGCTCGCAGATGGCGGTGAATACGAGCGTGTGACCTTCCACCCAGACTACTCCTATGCCAATTTTGTTGGTACATATAAGCCTGTGCCCTGCAAAGACAGTGATGGCAAGGATGCCATTACTTATTCCTATGTGCCTGGCCCGTTTATGCGTACTTATGTGAAGGCCCTCCAGAACAGCAGAACCGATGCACCCAAACCGTTCCTGCTTATAATCGAGGAAATCAACCGTGCTAATGTTGCTGCCGTGTTCGGTGATGTGTTCCAGTTGCTTGACCGTGGCGACGATGAGGTCAGTGAATATCCGATCCAGGCATCCGAGGACATCAAAAAGTATCTGGCAGGAGAACTTGGCGGCAATCCCGATGATTACGCCGAAATCCGAATCCCAGACAATATGTTCATCTGGGCTACCATGAATAGTGCTGACCAAGGTGTTTTCCCGATGGATACTGCTTTTAAGCGCAGATGGGATTTCACCTATTTGGGCATCGATGACAGCGAAGCCGGAATTGTTGGCAAAAAGGTCATCCTCGGCCAAGGCGATTATCGCCGCATTGTGGAATGGAATGCACTTCGTAAAGCCATCAAC
>CAVKOQ010000160.1:0-4592 GCA_963657995.1 bacterium | reverse complement strand
CACGACGTTCTGAACCCAGCTCGCGTACCGCTTTAATGGGCGAACAGCCCAACCTTTGGGATCTACTTCAGCCCCTTTCTCAATGGTGACAGGCACTAATGTTTTAATTAAAGAACTTGCTCCAATATCCCTGCACAAATATAAACAGTATGATAAGTGGAATAATATATGTCACGTAGAAACGCACCTGACGCGGGAATTTTATACCTTTTCCTGCATTAGCTTCACTTAAAAAGTTATCAAATCCCCATCCATAACGATTTGTACAGAACAAAAGATAAACAAGACTTCCGAGAGGAAGCAAGTTGTTGCTGACGATAAAATCTTCAAGATCCAGCACATTGCTGCCTTCTCCAAATGGTGTGAATCCACTTAATATATTGAATCCAAGCACACACGGAAGTGAAAGTATTGCAATTGCTACCATATTAACCAATACTGCCTTTTTAACAGAACAGCCGGTAAGATCAGTTGCAAACGATACAATATTTTGAAATACCGCGATAACAGTTGATGCCGCAGCAAATGTCATAAATACAAAGAACATCGTGCCCCAGAATCTTCCGCCTGCCATATGATTAAATACGTTCGGAAGAGTAATAAAAATCAGGCTTGGTCCCTGACCTGCTTCGATACCATAAGCTGCACATGCCGGGAATATGATAAGTCCGGCCATAAATGCCACAAATGTGTCGAGTACTAAAACATTGATTGCCTCACCTGTAAGGCTTCGTTCCTTGCCAATATAACTTCCAAAGATCGCCATGGCTCCAATTCCGATACTAAGTGTAAAGAAAGACTGTCCAAGGGCAGCAAAGACAACCTGACCAATTCCTACTTCCTTAATTTTTCCAAAATCCGGCTTTAAATAAAACTCAAGTCCAGGACGTCCGCCTTCCATTCTCACGGAGTTGATTGCCAATACAATCATCAAAAACAAGAGACAAACCATCATGACCTTTGTTATTTTTTCAACACCGTTTTGCAGTCCCATCACACATACTGAAAAGCAGAATACTACGCAGATCAACATGAACACTGTCATAATACCCGGATTTGCAAGTACATTTCCAAATTCACCCGCTACTCCGTCTGCATCAAGTCCGGTAAAATCTCCCTTTGCCATCTTGAATACATAGAGTAAAAGCCAGCCTGCAACTGTCGTGTAGAACATCATGAGTACATAGTTGCCTGCCATCGCAAACCACTTTTCAAAATGCCACTTTGTTCCCTTAGGTTCCAGAACATCAAACGATAGTGCTGCACTCTTTTGGCTTGCCCTGCCTACGGAATACTCCATAACAATAACCGGCAATCCAAGCAGAACCAGAAACGCCGCATAAATCAGTACAAAAGCCGCACCTCCATACTGACCTACGATGTACGGAAATCTCCATACATTTCCAAGGCCTATGGCACAGCCTGCAGAAATGAGGATGAATCCCAAACGTGAGGAAAAACGTTCTCTTTCCATCTTTTAATACCTACCTTCTCCCTTTTATTACGTAGTATGCTTTTTCCACATAATGTTGCATAGCAATTACATATAAGAAAAAAGCAAGGTGATGCCTTAGAAATCACGGCCCCAGACCGAATTCCTGAAAGCACCACCAAGTGGTATTTTACTATATTATCATAAAAAAAACAAGGTCATGCAGATTCCGTTACCGTTTTATTATCTCGCCCAAGAGCTCATCTCTATCAGGAATTGACGGAGCCGCTCCGTTGCGGGATACTGCTATAGCGGAAGCTTTAGCAGCATGGTCAAGAGCTGTCTTCGGATCCTCTCCCAATTGCAGCCCACCTATAAAATAGCCTGTAAATGTATCACCAGCTGCAGTAGTATCCACAACAGGGACCTTATATATTCCCTGGTGAAGAATCGTATCTGCATCACGGTAGACAGAACCATCTCCGCCAAGCGTCAATACTATTTTTGCATCTGGAAAACGTTTAACCAGACCATCCATCAATATCTTCGGATCCTTGGTAGAACCGATTCCACAGATATCCGACGCCTCTACCTCATTCAATAAGAAGTAATCCACATAATCAAGCGGATATGAGAGAATCTTTGCATTCATAGGAGAAGGATTAAGCACAATTTTCATACCTTTTTCATGTGCTTTTTCCATGATATATCCAATCTCACTGATCTCATTCTGCAAAATCAGGAAATCATTTTCTTCAAAATGTGTGAGAACCCAGTCTACCATTTCCTTCGTGATTCGCTGATTAGCTCCGCCGTACAGAAGAATACAGTTCTGTCCTTCCGGGTCTTTCTGGATGATCGCGTGTCCGGTCTGACCGTCCATATGCTCAATAAACTCAGTATTTACACCCGCAAGCTTCATCTCCTCAATAAGAAAATCTCCATCTTTTCTTCCTACAGCTCCGGCATGCCAGACATCAGCACCGGCCTTGCTAAGTGCAATCGACTGATTCAGTCCCTTGCCTCCGCTAAATACCTTCAAAGACTCAGAAGACATCGTCTCTCCTGCTCTAACAAAATGGTCCACCTGATATGTATAATCAATATTCAGAGAGCCAAAATTTAATACCTTCACACTTCCCCCTCCTTGTCCGGTTTTAGTTATATTGAGCTGTACTTTCACGTACTACCAATTCCGGTGCAAATATTACCTTATTTTCCGGTCTTTTATTTTCCCTTATTTGCAAAAGCAGAAGGCGAACCGCCTCTCTTCCCATCTCACGAACCTGCTGACGGATTGTTGTAAGCGGCACCTCAAGCATTCTTGCATAAAAAACGTCATCATATCCGACAACCGAAACATCTTCAGGTACTTTTTTTCCATATTCCTTTAATTTTCTGCAAACACCGTATGCCGAGGCATCGTTACAGGCAAATATTGCTGTAAATTCTTGTGAGATAAGCTGTCTGACAGCCGCCGCACCGCCCTCCTGTGTATATTCACCTACACACACAAGATTTTCATCTACCTGAATACCAGCTTCTTTCATCGCTCTGCAGTATCCATGATAGCGTGCTTCTGAATCCATCTGGGTTGCGCGAGGGCCTACTACACAGGCTATCCGCTTGTGTCCAAGACTTATAAGATGTCTAGTCGCCAGATATCCGCCAATCTCATGATCTGTACCAACAGATGGGCATTTTCTTTTTTCAGGAATTCTGTCAACTACTACATACGGAATATTGATAGATTCGAGATAATCGATCTCTCCTGCTGCCATTTCCCTTGTATTGTCCTTTGCCATGATAAAGATAATTCCATCTGCTCCCTTATCAAGCAAAAGATCTATGTATTCTCTGTCTCGATCATAATCATCATTCGTGTTACAAAGAATAACACTCCATCCATTTTCACGGCAAGCCTCATCAATAGCCCTCGCCATATTGGCAAAATAGACGTTTGAAATATCAGGCACTATGAATCCAATAGTTTTGCTCTGGCGTTTTACGAGACTTACTGCCAGCTGATTGGGACGGTAGTTAAGCTCTGTTGCTTTTGACAGAATAAGTTTTTTTGTCTCATCCGAGATCTTATATCCCTTGCCATTGAGAACCAGTGAGATCGTCGTCACGGAAAATCCTGTCGCAGCGGCAATATCCTTGATGGTTGCTCTCACTCATCCACCTCCGAAGCAATTATTTATTTGTCAGCCAGCCAGCAATATTCTGCCATAATTTATTATAGTATTCCCACTCACAGAATTCCGGCGGTGCCCAGTGAGGTGCACAATCTGTTGTGACAACTGCACTTCGTCCTTTTCCATAAGAAGCAAATGCAATGAACGGATCGCCTTCAACTGTTACAGGTACTGCTGCCTCAGGCTTTGCTATTACCTTGTTATATCCCAAAACTTCTGGCCAATCTGTAGGAATGCCGCTAAGTGCCTCGTGCTCAGATACAGTCACAGGTTTTACGCCTTCACAGTGTTCCATACGATCATCTACAGTCAGAACCTCTACCGGAAGCACTTCCTGAACAGCCGTATCATGCCATTTTCCCTTGGCATCTACACCTGAAAATGTAAGATAACCGCCCACCATGAGAAGTGCACCGCCATCATTTACATAATCACGGATAAGATTGCATCGGTTAGGCATCTTTTCACTGCGGTTAAATGTAGCACCCGGCAAAAGCAGTGTATTAGCACCAATGTCGGATAAAATAACCAAATCATATTCTTTGATTTTTTCCATTGTAAATGGGAATTCCTCATTGGCCAGATGGTTAGGAAGAAATGTCACTTCATATCCGCCTGCCTCAAGTGCTGCCTTGAGCCATTTTTCACCGGTCTCATATGTAGATGTATAAAAAGCATCAAATCCCTTAACATGGGTGGTATAGCTCATCCAGGACTCGCCTGCCAGTAATACTTTCTTGCTCATGATCGTCTCTCCTTTTCTTAATTATGAAAGTTTGTAACTAATCAGTAGTTTCAAAAAATATTTTGTCCTTGACTAATATATGTTTATTCAGTTTCTTCCCATGCCAGAATAAGCTTAGCATAGACAAGAATTGCCTTAAGATAAGAATCAAGCTTCAGCCACTCATCAACAGTATGGCATTGTGCACCTTCGCCAGGGCCATACTGGATAGTCGGGC
>CAVKOQ010000159.1:0-4599 GCA_963657995.1 bacterium | reverse complement strand
AACAGGACTTGAACCTGCACGGTCTCCCACCAGAACCTAAATCTGGCGCGTCTGCCAATTCCGCCATGCCCGCTTTTATGTTGCTTGAATTAACAAGAAAACCCTTGATTGTCAAGGGTTTTCTTAATCGAGCTGCTGACGGGAATCGGACCCGTGACCTCCGCACTACCAATGCGACGCACTACCGACTGTGCTACAGCAGCGTCAAATTCATCTGGCTCATCGCTAAGCCTCAGATAGTTTATCATGCTACGATAGCTTTGTCAACTGTTTTTTTAGTTTTTTTCAATCAATTCCGGCATAAAACTCAATACAATTTAAACCGTCTATTTTCCAATCCGCTGTCTTACAATCTCATATGCCAACACACCTGCTGCCACAGAAGCATTGAGCGAATCAATATCTCCCTTCATCGGAATCGATGCTATAAAATCACATTTTTCACGGACCAGACGGCTGACGCCCTCTCCTTCATTTCCAATTACCAGTCCAATCGGACCTGTAAGGTTTAACTTGTACATACTTTCTCCCCCCATATCAGCACATACAAACCATAATCCCTTTTCTTTAAGGTCCTCAATTGTAGCAGAAATATTGGTAACCTTTGCCACAGGCGTATAATTCAGTGCTCCTGCCGATGTCTTGGCAACGGTGGAAGTAAGTCCTACTGCTCTTCTTTTTGGAATAATCACTCCGTGTGCACCGGCTAAGTTAGCTGTACGAATAATTGCACCAAGATTGTGTGGATCTTCTATTCCATCTAATATAAAGATAAATGGTGCCTCACCCTTATTTTCTGCAATTTTTAACATATCTTCCACTTCTGCATAACGATAGGCAGCCACCTGTACTATAACCCCCTGATGCTTGCCCGTCTCAGAAAGCTGATCCAGTCTTTCTTTTGCCACATAGTGAATAATAGTATTCTGCTTTCTAGCTTCCCTTGTAATAGTTTTAACCGGTCCATCCTGACAGCCATCCAAAACAAACAGCTTATCTACTGTCTTACCTGAACGAAATGCCTCCAAAACAGCATTTCTACCCTCGATGATCGTCTCTTCAAATCTGTTGTCCTGTTCCATTTTATTTCCTCTTAATCATTTTGTTCCGACAATTCGTTCATCTGCTCCAATCCTTTTCCCAAAAGGAAGGCCATACGGTCGAATTGCTCAGTAAGGTACAGATACCCCATCAGTGCCTCAAATCCTGTAGCCATGCGGTAATCTTTCATGGTCGCATGCTTTGGCATCGTAAATGATTTAGCATTTCGACCACGGCGATATGCTGACTTTTCTTCATCAGTCAACTCATCTTCCAAAAGCATATAGAAATGTGCCTGTGATTCAGCCTTAACCAGATTCGATGTCTGTTTATGCATCTTATTAACCTGCATATTTCCACGGTTCATAACAAGAGTACGTATAGCCAATTCATACACTGCATCACCTATATATGCCAATGCCAGAGGTGAATATTCTCCGACCTCAAATGATTTTAAATGCAACGCGTTTTTAAATGCATTTAAGCCCGTTTCCATTTGACACCCTCTCTCGTATCTTCAAGCACAATACCCATATCCAGAAGTTTGCCGCGAATCTCATCAGCTAATGCAAAATTCTTATCTTTTCTTGCCTGCTGACGTTTCTCGATCAATTCTTCTATCTCACTGTCAAGAATCTCCTCTTTCTTCTCAGTAATGATACCGAGGACGCCACAAAGTTTATCCATAGTATCTTTAACATAAGAAACGTATTCCTTAGTAGACTCTTCGGAAACTGTAGAATTGCTCAAACGCACAATCTCAAATACGGCTGAGATCGCATCAGCTGTATTGAAATCATCATCCATGGCTGTCTCAAACTTCTTAATAAGCTCTTCCACAGCCAACTTATTCTGAACTTCATCAGCAGTAATATCGCCATCTTTTGCAGATTTCAGACAGTCTGCCTGACGCTCTGCTGCGGTAAGTATACGTTCCAGACTGTTTTTGGATGCCTCCATAAGGTCCGCACTGAAATTAAGTGGACTGCGATACTGAGCACTCAGCATGAAAAGTCGCAGAACCTGTAAATCATATTTCTCGCTTATCTCACGAACAGTGAAGAAATTCCCGAGTGATTTGGACATCTTGCGGTTATCAATATTTAAGAAAGCATTGTGCATCCAGTAGTTGGCAAATACCTTGCCATTTGCACACTCACTCTGTGCAATTTCATTTTCATGATGTGGGAATATAAGATCTTCTCCACCAGCATGAATATCAATAGATTCTCCAAGATACTTCTTTGACATCTCAGAGCATTCGATATGCCAGCCTGGACGACCATCACACCATGGTGACTCCCAGAACGGTTCCCCATCCTTCTTCGGTTTCCAGAGTACAAAATCGGTCGAGTCTTCTTTTCCCTCTTCACCTGTCACCTTGATCTCACGAAATCCAGACTGCAAATCATCCAGATTTTTGTGTGATAGTTTTCCATATTCTTTAAATGATTTAGTTCTAAAATATACCGTACCGTCTGCTGCCGCATAAGCATGACCTTTTTCGATCAGTGTCTTGATCATATCAATCATACCACCAATCTCCTGAGTTGCCTGCGGATGTCTGGTTGCTGGTTTGACATTCATCATCTCCATATCTTTCTTGCATTCTGCAATATAACGTGTGGAGATCGTCTCTGCATCTACTCCTTCCTCGATGGCTTTCTTGATGATCTTATCATCAACATCTGTAAAGTTAGATACATAATTAACTTCGTAACCCTTGTACTCAAAATAGCGGCGAACTGTATCAAACACTATCATCGGTCTTGCATTTCCGATGTGAATAAAGTTATAAACAGTCGGTCCACACACATACATCTTAACCTTGCCAGGTTCAAGCGGTACAAACTCTTCTTTTCTGCGTGACAATGTATTGAAAATTTTCATAACCTTGCTGCTCCTCTTCTATAAAAATTGTAATTAAATCTATTTTCTATACCGTCTGACAGCCACCACATCCACCGCAGCCGCCACAACCGGTGGTATTCATCATCTCATTATCATAACAATAATTCTCTACTTCCGTCAATAAAGTTATCGCCTGTGATGAAATACCTTCTCCGTTTCCGGTAAAACCGAGTCCTTCTTCTGTTGTCGCCTTTATACTAACCCGATTAATAGGAAGTTCAAGTGCACTTGCAATATTTTCAGCCATCTGCGGCCTATATGGTGCTAATTTGGGTCTCTGGGCAATGATCGTAGCATCTATATTTTCAATCATATAGCCCCTGTCTTTCAAAAGTTCTCCCACTTTCTTTAGAAGTTCTATACTTGATACTCCTTCATATGCCGGATCCGTATCCGGAAAATGCTGTCCGATATCTCCCAGTGCAGCCGCACCCAAAAGTGCATCCATAATTGCATGTACAAGCACATCTGCATCAGAATGTCCAAGCAAACCCTTCTCATACGGAATCGTCACACCACCTAAGATCAACTTACGATCCGGAACAAGTTTATGCACATCATATCCCTGTCCTATTCTCATTATATTAAATTCCTTTCCTGATTTTATCCTACTATTTTTAATTTGCGTCCAATACAGCGAATATCAATCTCGCATTGACATTCACAGCTCTCACCGTCAACATGAACAGCCATCGGACTTTCTGTGTGAATCTGAATCTCACGGCAACTAAAGCTTCTAATTCCACGGTTATGGGAACACTTAAATATTGACCTTAAAAGGATCCCTAAAACCTGACTTTTTGAAGCATTGCTTGCAATAGATACCTTAAGCGTTCCGTCTCCATCTGTAACCTTTGGTGTGAACCGGAATCTGCCACCTTCACCGTGTCCAATCTGTGTACTGATAAAATATATATAATTAAACTCCACACGGCGGGTTCCATCCAGCAAAATATATCCACGAACCGGTTTTGCCTTAAGATATCTGGCAAAACCTATAATGTAATAAGGAAGACGCCTCAAATGAATTCTATTGCAGACATTTTTTATCAATGAATTCTGAATACTGCTACAAACATCAGCGTCCAGACCAACTCCCGTGCCGACAACAAAACGACGATGCTTTAGAATATCGTCTCCATATGCAATCACACCATAATCAATCTGGCGTATCCTCCTGCCTTTAAAAATTCTCCGAAGGCCAAGCATGGGATGTCTGGAAAGCCTTAGCTCTCTGGCAAAATCACTTCGCGTTCCGGCCGGAATATAACCAAGAGTAATCATGTCACTTGATACAATCCCATCTACAACCTCATTCATAGTTCCGTCGCCACCAACAACAACGATCACCCGTGCCTCCTTGCAGTGGGATGTCAGCTCCTTTGCATATTCTGTCGCTTGTCCCGCGTATTCGGTCAGATATGCCTGATATTCAACCCCATCCCTAAGAAGCCGACGCTCTATTCTTTTCCATATCCCATAGCCGTAGCCGCTCTGTGAAGCGGGATTTATAATGAAATAATACATTACTCCGTCCTCTCTTATTCAGGATGCAGCACTACTACAACCAAGAAAAACAAATGCCTGCTTCGCAGTCGCTTGTTTTTCTCCAGTGTTCAATGAAACACCGTGTCCACTAAACTCGTA
>CAVKOQ010000158.1:0-4602 GCA_963657995.1 bacterium | reverse complement strand
CAATTATCTCTTGGAGAACTGCGGAGCGCGACGAGCGGCTTTGAGGCCGTACTTCACGAAACCGAAGCTCGATTTTGCTTGATTTTACGCGGTTTTTCAAGCTTTTGCTCTTCGTCCACCAGTTCTTAAACCCACGATTTTGTAGGCTTTTGTCGGATTTTAACCCTAATCTTTTTTTGATGTGTCGATTGCTCTGTTGATCACCCCATGTAATTGGGCAGGTTTATTATACTTGACTTTAGCGTAAATATCCATAGTCACCTTGCTGTTTTCGTGTCCGGCAAGATACTGTACGGTTTTAGGATCAACCGAAGCATAAATCAGGTTCGTGATATAAGTGTGACGCAATTGATGCGGTGTCACTTGAAAATCCATCGTATATACCAACTTCGGATTGTTCGGCTGATGCTCACCAAGCTTCGGCTTTACCACATGCTTAATCTTCTGCCCATTCACATAGGTGTAATAGCAGCGTTCTTCCGTAGAACGAACTGCTATGTACTTCCACACCCTCACGAACTGAGATTCAGCCAGAGCGTTACCATTCCTGTCCGAGATCACATATTCCGATTTTGACTTTTCTTTTGCCTCTTTCAAACATTCTACCAACTTGCCCGGAATGGGAATGTCCCTTTTGGCTGCTGGCGTTTTTAATTCTGTTGAAATTACCGGACGATTATTTACAGAACGCCATGCTCGCCTTACCGATATATATGGGGTGGCACCATCCAGGAAAACACAATCCCATTGCAGTGCAAGAATTTCTTCCCGCCGCAACCCTGCGTACAACCCAATCATCACAAAAACATACGGTGGTAATCCCCTGATTGTATCCAGAAGAATTTTCACCTGCTCATCCGTCAATGCCTTCTTTTCCTGCTTTGGTGTTCCGCCTTTTGCAGAAAGTGACGCAGCCGGATTATAACTGATGATTTTGCTTTCTTCTGCTGAATAGAAAACACATTTGATCAGCATATTCATTTTGCTGTACAGGGAAGCTGATTGCTTGGAGATTGGAACCAGCAGCAAGCGAAGGTCATCGGTCGTCACTTCATCCATATACATATCTCCAATAGCTCCAATAATGTATTTTCTTATCGTGCGCTCATATCCGCTCAATGTGTTTTCTCGCACACTCGCCGAGCGCATCTTCAACCATTTTTCGCAATACTCAGCTACTGTCGGATTATTCTTCCGGAATATTTCATCCTCAATACTGCGCTTCATCTCAATGGATTTATCGTACAGCTCTTCAGGAGTCTGTGCATATAGCGAAATCCATTTTCCATCCGCATCCTGCATTCGTGTTCTGTAATATTGAACGCCCCTCTTCATAATTGTTCCATATTCCGGCACTACTTTTTTTCTTGCCATTATTGCTTCCTCCAGTTTCTTGATATATCCAAATTGATCTTTGCTCTTTAATTATCCAGAATGCTGCTCCAGTTCTCAAGGATGTCGCTATATGTAAAAAGAGCAGGGATTATCCCTACTCTTTTTGATCTCATTCATGAAACAGTCTGGCCTATTCTGCATCCCACAGTGTAAAGGTATCCTCTAATATGCCCGCCAGTTCATCCGGTCGGTTATACTTTGCCTTTGCATAAATGTCCATCGTTATCTTGCTGTTCTCATGACCGGCAAGATACTGAACTGTTTTAGGATCAACCGATGCGTGAATTAGATTTGTAATATAAGTGTGCCGCAGCAAATGTGGTGTCACTTCAAAGTCTAAGCTATAAACCACATTTCCATTATGCGCAGCTCTTTCGCCCAGCACCGGTTTCACCGTATGCTTCACTCGTTTTCCATTCTCATAACGGTAGTAACTCCGTTCCTTTACGGTTCGGGTCACAATATACTGCCAGAGCCTCTTAAACTGCGTATATGAAAGCGGTTCGCCCTCGCTGTTCGCAACAACATAGTCTGATGTGGAATTCTCCTTTGCTTCTCTCAGGCATTTTGCCAGGCAATCAGGAAGCGGTACATCTCGATGAGCAGCCTTTGTTTTCAGTTCAGACATTATTACCGGTCGATTGTGCTCTGTATGCCAAGCTCTGCACACTGTCAAATACGGTGCTGCTTCATCCAGAAAAACTGAATCCCACTGCAATGCAAGAATTTCTTCTCGCCGAAGCCCCGCATACAAACCAATCATCACAAATACATACGGTGGTAATCCTCTTATCGCATCCAGCAATCTCTCCACCTGATCATCAGTCAAAGGGGTTTTCTCTTTTTGAGGAACGCCCCCGTTCTTTCCAGACAAATAAATTGTAGGATTGTCCTGAATCACTTTGCTTTCCTTTGCCGCCGCAAAAATGCTCTTATAAAGTATATTAACCGATTTGTACACAGACGCGGATTTTTTGGATACCGGAACCAGTGCCAGACGAATATCATCCGCTGTAACATCTGCTATATTCATATGACCCAGAGGCTTTATAATATGCCGGTTTACTTTCGATGTGTAATCCGTCAAAGTAGTGGCTCTTACCTGCGCGGATTGTAACAACAGCCACTTTTCGCAATACTCCTTTACTGTGGGGGATGATCTGCGAAATGTATTATCCTCAATCTGCTCTCTCGCTTCGAGCACCTTATCATATAATTCTTCACGGGTTCTGCCATACAACGCCACCCGCTTTCCATCAGCATCCTCAATTCGAGTTCGGTAATACTCCTTACCCGCCATAATGACGGTTCCGTACTGAGGAATCGCATATCTTTTTCTTGCCATCTTCGACACCTCCAAACTTTTAGCTGATATATTCATTATTGCGAATAACCTGCCAATACTCAACGATGTCGAATTTCGCTCCTGGCTGTTCTCTTCTTTCGGAAAGTCGGATTGTTATCCTTCGGCCTTGCACGATGTGTAGACCTTGCAATATACTCCTGAAGTCCAACTTCAGTAAAATAAACACAGCCATTCTCAACATACTGAACGTAAGTGATCAGCCCTTCCATTCTTGCATGATCCAAGGTGTCCAGGCTAATTCCCAACATCTCAGCGGCTTCTTTACGCTTAATCAATTTATCCACCATCAAAATTCACTTCCTTTCGGCATTTGCCTTGTCTTTTTTTCTCTGCCTGTTCCGGAATATAATATCCAAGCTGCACTTTCACAGCTTCATCAATTCCGCGCATCTGTCCCTTACTTACCTTGCCGAGATACCGAATCACACAGGTCTTATCACATGTATCAAGCTGCTCCGCCAATACCATCGAAGATCTTGTCAGCCCTTTTGCCTTCCGAAGGAAATAATGTGTTGGCTGGCTTCTTTTCTTTTGAATCTTCGTTGTCAGCGGAGCAACCGTAATCGTCGGCGAATAAAAGTTGCCGACATCGTTCTGAAGAACCACTACCGGACGAACACCGCCCTGCTTTGATCCTATCGGAACACCAAGATTGGCAAGGTAAATATCTCCTCGCCGGTAAACCCAGTTTTCTTTCATCTGGTTGCCTCCAATCCCATAATCATCTATGGATAAAAGCTGGCAGAAAATGATACAAATGCTTTATTCTGACAGCCTTTCTTAAAATATGGTTTCTCTGTACTTTTTCTTGGCACCCCAGAGATCGGGGATTTCTCACAAGCGGCAGTGTGCTTCACTGCTCCATTGGAATTTAACCATCCCGCCTTCTTTATGGCCGGACCGCGAATTACGGAAGTATCATTGTCCCTGACAGGCTTTTACACCACCGTCGGTTGCAATCCGACATTTGCTGCTGCGATTCCGCTTCGCCCCTGTTGGGCATCATGGCGTGCAGTCGAAGGCTCGTTCTGTCAGTAATGTACTTGGAGAATGAGTATTCAATTTTCATAGTTCATCAGCCTTGTTGCCTTAGCTGTAAAGTAAGTATAAAAGAATGCGGTTTTACATAACACGCCGGAAACTGCGACTTTGCCCACCTAATTTTGCGAGTTCACATCAGTGCTTCCTGAAGCTGCGTAATGGCATCCTGCACTCTCTTTTTCAACGCATCCACATCCTGTCTCTTGCCAATGATCAGATAATCCAGCGTTACTCCAAAGAATTCCGAAAACAGAATCATGTCATTATAAGATGCCGATATTACTCCGCGCTCAATTTTTGAAATGCGTTTTGCATCAATATCAATCGCCTCAGCCAGAGCCTCCTGCGTATACCCTTTTGATTTTCGCAATTCCTGAATTCTTGCTCCACACACATGCTGATCGTAATACATACGTTTCTCCTTCCGCACAGCCGGTACAGAACCGGACCGACGGAAGGTCAAAAAAAGGAGCCGCATGACGGTGAAGAAAAATCCTGTGCCGATAAAACAGAACATGGGTTGTCCCATAATTCTGTCTCATGCGGCATTCGGAAGACTTCGCCTGTCAGCGGCTCCACAGCACAGCTATGACTTATAAAATTGTGTTAATAGGGTTATTTATTGTCATCTCAACCATTCAAAGACGAATAGTAGAGCTGCAATCTCCGTAATCTTCTCATCTCCAATACATTGAAGACGGTCTCGCGTCCGCAGGCCTTGCATTTGGTCTGCACATGTCCTCTGGTATCCTCAAAGACGATGATTGAATTGTGTCGGCAATAAGGGCACCTGACAGTCC
>CAVKOQ010000157.1:0-4725 GCA_963657995.1 bacterium | reverse complement strand
TTTCACGATCTTCGTCATCAGTTACGAGAATTAAATGTCCTTTTTTTAGCTCTTCCAAAGCTTTTTCTACTGTGTCATACTGCTTCATATCTTCTCCTCCTACTCGTATAATCTTATGTCAAAAGCCGTTAAGCTGTAAAAATTCTTTTGTCAGGCCGCCGCTTTCAGTACCTTTATACTTGTCGTCAGTATCTCTTTTGGTTCCAGACTTTTCTCCTGGATTCTTAGACACAGGCGAACCTACACCTTCTTTAAATCCGATAAGTTTCGCTACATATTTGCCGATACAGTCATTTTCAAGATTAACTCTATCTCCTGCTCTCTTGGAATCTAAGGCTGTTTTTTCAAGTGTATGCGGAATCACTGATACTGAAAAGCATACCGAGTCTACTCTGGCAACAGTAAGGCTTATTCCGTCGATCGCTACCGAGCCCTTCTCAACTATAAGACTCAATATCTTCTCAGAAGCCTGAATCTTGTACCAGACCGCATTTCCTTCACGCCGTATCTCCCAGATAATTCCAGTTCCGTCTATATGTCCTGATACTATATGACCGCCAAATCTTCCACCTGCTAACATGGCTCTCTCAAGATTTACTCGACTCTTTATTCCCAACATTCCCAAAGATGAGCGATTGAGTGTCTCAGGCATCACATCGGCACAGAAATAATCACTGCCAAATGCTGTAACTGTAAGGCATACACCATTTACTGCAATGCTGTCACCCAAATGTACATCTGAAAGTACCTTTGATGCTGCAATGGTAATTCGTGCCGATATACTCTGTCTTTTAATTTCCCTTATAGTTCCTACTTCTTCTATAATTCCGGTAAACATTTTTCACCTCTAATTTACAACTAATCGTTACTTGACATCATATTTCTATTTGGCATCGTATTTCTATTTGGCATCGTATTCCAAAAGAAGATCTTCTCCAATCCACTCTGAACTTATATTTTTCATTGTAACTGCATCTTCAGGCAGATTTACACCCTCACCACGTACAGGTGTACCTCCCGTGGTGCCACCAAAAATCTTTGGAGCTATATATGCTTGTACCCGGTTTATGAGTCCTTCTTTCAAAAATGTCCAGGCAAGTGTTCCACCGCTCTCTATCATGACGCTGTCTACCTTCTCCTCAAAAAGACGTTTCATAACAGCCTGTAAATCTAATTCCCCATCTTTTTCAGGTACGATAATAACCTTGCATCCGGCATCTTCATAATCTTTATGTCTATGCGTGTCTGATACCGTAGTCAGAATCCAGGTCGGTGTCTCATGTGCAGTTGCAACAACCACTGACTTAAGCGGTGTTCTAAGATGTGTATCTGCGATAAGACGAATCGGATCTCTTCTTTCCGGGTTTCTGCAGGTAAGCCTTGGATCGTCCGCAATTACCGTCGATACACCTGTCATAATTGCCATATAACGTCCTCTGTCTTCCCTGACACGTGCTCTGGCCATCTCGCCTGTAATCCACTTTGATTTTCCTGTGACAGTGGTTGTTTTACCGTCAAGCGTCATAGCATATTTAAGTACCGTGAAAGGTAATTTTTTCTGCATGAAATGCATAAATACTTCGTTCTGTTTTTCACATTCTTCACGTAAGACTCCGACAACCACTTCTATTCCTTTTTCACGAAGTATCTGTATCCCTCTTCCTGCCACTACAGGATTGGGATCTGTACAGCCGACAATCACTCTCTTTACCCCTGAGTTAAGTACAGCCTCTGTGCAGGGCGGCTGTTTTCCAGTATGACAGCAGGGTTCCAGTGTCACGTATAAATCTGCTCCGGATGTATCTTCTGTGCGATTCTTCGCATCCTTAAACGCTTCTCTCTCCGCATGAAGTTTTCCATAACTTGTATGATATCCTTCACCTATGATGCGACCATCCTTTACCAGTAATGCACCTACCATTGGATTTGGATTGACCCATCCTTCTCCCTTTTTAGCAAGTTCCAATGCAAGCCTCATATATTCTCGATCCTGTGGTTTTTCACCGGGGACTTTTAAGTGAATTTTTTCCATACTTCTACCACCTTTTTTTGTTAGAATTTTGTTCAGAACACACAGTCAAAACATTTAGTTCTAAACAACTGCAAAAAGCCCTGAAATGTGAATTTATCTTTCCACACCTCAGGGCTTTTAATATTGATGAAATATGTTCTATGATATTGATTATCTCAAATGAATAATTTTGTTTTATAAAAAATCGAATCACAATTGTCTATAAAACAAAATTGATATTAATCATATCTATTTTTATCTGCGTCTTCTCTTCTCTCATCCAGACTATACTGTCGGTTTTGGAATCGCACCAAATCATGCACCATGTGCTCGCGGACTTTACCGCCGGTCGGGAATCACACCCTGCCCTGAAGATATCGTTATTTTGTTGTCATTTACCATCTGTGTTGCATTATAGATCCGAAGAATTATTTTGTCAATCCGTTACTTTTCTCATTTGCATTTATTAATCTATCTATGCATATGTAAAAAGCACCGACACTGCAAGCAGTCCGGTGCTTTTTACCCGATATTGATTGCTGGTTGTCAATCAATATCGAAATGATCCTCACGGGAAATCCTGGACAATTCGTAACGGAGTGTAATGCATCAAGAGATTTCGAGTAACTTGATATGTTTTGTTAGTCTTTGTCCACGCTCTCCCGCGCAGGAATGATTTTCATCCGTTCAATAAGTTAATGCAGCACATACGCATTTTATTGCACGACAATCAAAAAAATTTTAGAACTTTTTTGATATACCTTATTTTATTATGAAATCCCGTTTTCGTCAAGTTTCTGAGAGATTTCATGTCAAAAACATTACAGAAAAATGTAAAGCTTAACACTTTTTTAAAACTCTACAGAATCTCATGAAGCGGGCGGCGTACCTTCTTCCTGGTAATCTCAACCAAACCAAGACGTGTCATGTCCACAAGAACTGTTTTAACAGGATCCCTTGAAAGTTCCTCGTCAAGTATCCTCATAACTTTATCCTGATCTTCTTTGGAATCCATATCTATAAAATCCACAATAATAATTCCGGAAAGATTGCGCAGTGAAAGCTGACGTGCCACCTCTTTTGCAGCCTCCAGATTTATTTTAAGAATCGTCTCTGACTTTGTCTTTTTACCTGTGTATTTTCCGGTATTTACATCTATTACCGTCATGGCCTCTGTCGGGTCTATAACCAGATATCCGCCTGATTTTAGCCATACATGACGTTCTGAGGCATTTTTCAGGACAGATTCAAGACGATATAATTTCATCAGCGGAAGATTCTCATCCTGATATATTTCCAGTTCAGGCATCTCGCTCATGATATCTGACATTGTCTGATTTTCTGTATTACAAGACTGTTCATCAGAAGTAATGTCCATCTGTGAGTTCTCTGATTTCATCCAGTTTTCGATACTGACAGCATACTCCGGAATATCCGTAGTAATCTTTGAAATGGTTCCTATTCTAGCATCTCTAAGGCTTTGTATATACGAAGGAGTTCCCTGTTCAAGAAGGCTGTAGCATGTGCGGCACGCTGCTCTTGAAAACAATTCTTCCATGCTTTTTTTGAGTTTTTCAGTCTCTTCACAGAGTGTTTCCACTGAAACAGATGCACCGTTTGTCCTTACAATAAGACCAAAGCGGTCATCTTTGTGTTCAAGCAAAGCACTTTTTATTCTCTCCTTCCACTCAGCATCCTTGATCTTTGCCGAAAATCCTATCTGCGGTTTTCCGACTGTAAGAACCATATATGTGCCCGGGAAATTAAGACAGCATGTCACCGATGGATCTTTGGTTTTTAATGCATCTCTTGATACCTGTACCAGTAGTTCGTCTCCGGCTTTTACCTTTCGCTTGTTAGAGGTCATTTCTGATATAGTGAGACGATTCAGCTCATCTATAAATAAAGGCATCTTGTTCTCGGTAAGACTAAAGTATCCTGTCTTTCCTCCTCCAAGGTCTATAAAAGCGGCATTTATATTTTTTACCACGTTTTTTACCTTGCCAATGTAGATATTGCCAAGCAAACTGTCATCCGAAGATTCCAGAGTCAACGAACGGCAGTTTCCATCACAGAGAAGAGCTGTAAGACTTCTATCCTTCCATTTCGTTACTATCAGCTGCTCCATTATCTTATCTCGCTTCCGTACGCCTCTAACGGCACGTATTCGGGTGCATCCTCAGTTCCGGCATCAGCATAAAGTTCTTCACGTTCTACCTGAATAGCAAATGGTCTGTAGGTCAGGCCAAGGCTTTCATAGAATGCCTGCAATATCTGTTCAGGTTTACCATTGGCTGCACTGCCTGATAACAACCGCAGGAAAACACAGACTCCACCTGCCTGTTTTTCATCCTCAACCGTCTCGTTCTCCAGATCCGCATACCAGTCTGTTACCATCGCCGGAATATAATCCTTGCGTTCTGAAAGTTTAACCTCACAGATCAATGGACGCAGATCCACTGTTCTCTCTCCTTTTTTCGTCTGCTTCACAAATGGAATTGTCTCACTTTTACAGAATGTCAAAAATTTCTCGAAAAATTCTTCAATACTACTGCCATCCTCAGGTTCAAATCCTTCTTTGAACCAAAATGTATAATCAGCTGCTGCTACCTGTGACATGGCATTCTTTGCAGTATCAGGAAGTTCCTTGAAACTCAAAACTTCCAGTCCCTCGGCACTGACTTCGTTTAGTCTTCTAACCATATCTGCTGAAT
>CAVKOQ010000156.1:0-4735 GCA_963657995.1 bacterium | reverse complement strand
GCCCAGCATGGCTACTCCATTCACAAGTACAATTACTGGAAGCATCAGCTTAAAAAAGGAACTGTCAGTCAGCCCCTGTTGATTGTCAAGTAAAATTGACCCACTTTTTCATTGAAAATTAACGTAAGCCCTCAATCTTTTTGCATTTGAAGGCTATAGTACAAACGTTCGTCAGATGCTGAATAAAGAAATGATGCGTTTCACAAGTTTCTTGGAGCGATTCCTTATCTCTTCAGTTGTCCACTCATCTTTGTCGCAAACATCTTCGTTGAGATTCAGACCGTTTTTGTATCCGATATATTTTCCGGCGGCATTTTTCATATCGCGCTTTTCAGCAAATGGCTTATTGCTGAGGTTACTATTGAATCCGGTAATGGTCAAATTTCCTATCGTGTGAACATATCTCTTTTGAATCTCAGCAGCTTCTTCTTCATCGCCATTAGCAATCATCGATATCCACTCTGACGGCAAGTTTTCTCCTTGCGGAAGGATATGTTCAATGGTCCATATCGGATTTCCATTGTCATCAACCTTCCATAGATCTCGCTCATCTTCAGCGGTCATTCCCTCATGAGAAAGTATCCGAAGGATCAAAGTCGTAGTCGATTTGTTTGCGGTATAAACATTATCTCCTAGCGATTTCTCGAATAATTCATCCGAGGCGGAGAAATCTCGCAACTCGTCACACAAATATTGGACAACCTCGTTGCCTTTTTTCTCGCCGGAATCAATCGCTTGGACTATCCCATTAAAGAAGGGAATCATCTTGTTTGTCTGCGGGAATTTAGTCATGTTGCGTTTGACTTGGAATTTCGTCGCCGCAGATATAACTTTTATGATATCTTGCTCTGAGAGCTGTAAGTTCTCCTTATTTTTCAGAAGATGCATAATCAGGATATACGAAGTTGTCCCCTCTGCATCATTCAGGTTTCGCAAGTTTTCTCGCATTTCTTTAGAGAGCCCTTCGGTTTTCTTCAGCAGGATTTGGGCATAGATATATGAGTTATCGCATGTCGTTTCAAGCAATTCTTTCGGATTGTTAGGCATTAGCTCTGCATAGATATCCAGCAGATTGCTCTGTGTCGCGCTCTTTGCAATGGGATAGGACATGTCTCCACTGTTAAACTCTCTTCGGAATGCATTGTAATTATTCCGGAAGAATCGCTCCTGTTCGGAAACCGTTTCACCAATGTTATCTATGATATGAGTCCACTTTGAATAAGCATACTCATCGATCTGCACATCATCACTGACTCTGGATAGAACGATGTTTTTCAGAAGATCTGTCTTATTCAGATCCTGCCCTCTGTTGTTTAACGACTCAAACAGTTGGAATGCATCAGAATAGCTTTTTACAGTAATCACAACAAGAATCGCCGCCATCACCTTCTCAACAAGTTCAAATAGCCTAGAGAGCTTGTCATCTTCATCTTTAATGAACTTTTGGATTTCTTTGGTGAAATAATTGTATGCCTGAACTATTCTTCGCCGTTCTGCATCTCTTGGCTTTTCATATTTCTCGACAGTCACTTCGATATTACCGAGCAACCAGCGATAATCATTAAGGTTATTGTTTTGATTCTGTGGAATGACCCTTGTAAATTTTCCAGGGGTTTTCTGAACCAGTCGTCTTTTTAAAGTATTAAAATCCGTCTGCTGATCCTCGTTGAAGTTGACTTTATAAAACCTGATATGATTATAGAGTGCCGCAAGATACAAGCTTATCGTCGTTAGCCGTTGCTGACCATCTATTACTATGATCCGCGGATTCTTTTCAAACATTGTCGGCGGCTCAATGCCTATGATTGATCCTAAGAAATGACCGTTGTCTTCAGAAGTTAAGTCCTTGAAAAACTTTTCCCAGTCATTTTTCTTCCAGACATACTCGCGTTGAAATTTAGGCATCTCATATAATAATTCTGGATTATCTCCAAACAATTCAGATATCGGCCTTGAAGCCAGATTTAAGTTCCTTACATCCATTTTGCTTCTCCCTTAGTCTCCAGAATTAAACTCAACAAGCTTTTCCCAATCTATACTGCCATCATCTTTGCAAAAGTCGTTTGAGAATTCCCTCACAAGGCGATTAAACGCTTTGTTATAGCTCTCTTTATACGATGCAACATATTGCTCAGGAAGTGTTCCCATAAAACCAATGATCTTTATATAGAACTCTTCATCTCCTGTCAGCTCTGTCCAAAAACGCTTTCCGGCAAGTTCCTGATACATTTTAGGCTTCCCTCGACCGCTTTCCTTCTTCTTCCCGTAGCAGTAACCTATGTAAGCTTCATATCGGGCTTTCACTTGCTGGGCCAGCTTGGAAGCAGCAATAAAGTTCTGCTCTTGACGCTTTTTGCTATCTGCATTGAAAACTGACGGCCCGCTTTTGACAGCAACTGCATATATGGTGTTGGTATCATTATTCTGAATCATAATATCAATACCTTCTGCAAGAGCCTTATTGCCACCACTCGCAGCTATCGCAATCGGCTCAAAAAAACAGTTTCCAAAAATGGTTTCTTCGCTTGAACTCACAAATGCACTTAAGACAGACTCCACGATCTCTGATGCATTCTGCATAGCCTTTGCTCTATACAGATATGGGTTTTTTCTTTTCATGACCTTGACGATATCAAGACCATCTATCTTTTCGATTAGGGAGTCGTAGAAAGTTTCAAGAGCGTTCGCTATCGCCTCTACAACGGCTTTTTCATCATAGGAATTATTAATAGCCACTCGTATTACCTCCCATCTCAAGCGCATTTTTTATCTTATTATGAACGCTCGTTCCTCGGAATCGTTTTGTCTCGACTACAGCGGTATTATCAGCAGTCGCGATAATAGCCATCCCAATAGCTTTTCCGAGTCCGACCGGAACTGCATTTCCTATCTGCTTATACTTTGCCGCCGTGGTTCCAACAAATGCCCAATCATCTGGAAATTGTTGGATTCTTGCATATTCCTTCACACTTAATGGTCGATCTTGTTTGGGATGGCACAGCATTGTGGCCTTCTGCGCGGGAGATGTTGTTATTGTCGGGGCAGGCTGTGCATAGGAAAGTCTTCTGTAAAATCCAACTTTCCCTCCGCCAGACTCATAAGCACCGCCCATCGCGACAGGTATAAGCTCTTGAGGAAGATCACGCCAGTTTCCGCCTTCCGGAACCATATGGAGATACTTTTTCCTTTCATGACTTAACGTAGCACATTCCCCCTTGTCCTCTTCAAGATCCTTGATTGCTGATGCTACTGTTTGCCACCTGTATTCGGGATTCTGATGTGCTTGGAAATGTGTTGGAACCGGAAGGAAGATGTCTTCATGGTCTCGGCTTCCTATAAGAACAAAACGTTCTCTGAACTGTGGCACCCCATAATTCACCGCATCTAAGAGTCCATACACCGTTTTATATCCAAGCTTGTTAAATTCGGACAAGATGACGTCCAAAACAGTACCGAGCTTCTGTTCCGGATCACTTTCATCACGTTCTGCCGTAGGAACGTGTTTCAGCGGGGCAGACATAATTCCTTTTACATTCTCCATAACAAAGAAACGCGGTCGAATGTAATCAATCATCCTAATGAAATCCATGAACAGACTTCCTCTCGGATCATTGATTCCTAATCGCTTTCCAGCAGTAGAGAATGGCTGACAGGGAGGCCCTCCGCACATCATAAACGGTTCACCAACATTAAGTCCCGTCATATCTAGCAATTCCTGTGGTTTTATCTCTCGGATGTCACCGCCAAGCACATTGTGACCGTTGGCCTTCATGGTTTCGACACAGGAAGCATCGAAGTCTTGCCCTATAACTACATTGAGGCCCGCTTTTTGCATTCCTATATCTAAACCCATAGCTCCCGAAAAAAGAGATATTACATCTCGATTGGCGGCGTATTTTTTATAGTCAGGATTGCTTATGGTTACTCCCATCAGATTTCATCTCCGTTTTTCAAAATAAATTTTCTTTCGAATGCACTGTCGGTCACTTCGGCTATCTGTTCCAAGTCACCAATGGTAAAGGTTTCTCTTTTCAGTTTGGCGTTGAAATTTTGGGGCGATGTTCCCATCCTTCTCGCCAGCTCTGACACACTGATATTTTTCCTTACGCATAACACTTTTATCTGTTCGGCTATCGTCATTATGGTACCTCTTTCAACTTTCAATCCTGCCCTATCTATTATAAAACTGAAGTTTTATGTTGTCAATCAAGTCGCTGAGTTGTAAAACAAGGTGCCAGTTTGTAAGACGAGATGCAACTTTTGTAAACGAGATACGACCTGTTCAGCATAGATATTTTTGTGTATGATAGCTTTGACGGGCATGCCAAAGGGAGGTCGACTCCCTCTCGATTTTTTGAAATCGGAGAATCCACCCCTGTAGTAGCGTATGGATAGGTGATGTTGGCGGCTCTGTTATGATTTTTACTTGAGAAGAGAAGGCTTCAGCAAAATGTCTTCAGCTACAACTGGAGTACCCCCCAGAAGCTTTAACACCCCTTCTCCGTAGTGGAAGCTGAACGTTTCGAAAGGACTGCGATCGTTCAGCTTTTTCCGTTTGTAGGAATTGATATGATCCATCATTTTTGATACATCCGCCTGCGTTAGGCTGTCAAAGCCACTTACGCGGAGACCCTTGACAGGTATCGGACTCATGATCTATGGCTCCTAAGGGATTGTCGAATCAGAATGCTCCGCCAATCCCCATCATAAAAGAGACCAGCGTCAGCCAGTCCCT
>CAVKOQ010000155.1:0-4741 GCA_963657995.1 bacterium | reverse complement strand
ATTCTAAGGATAACTCTAAGAATGATTCTAAGAATGACAGAAAAGACAATTCAAGCAATGATAAGAAAAATAATTCAAGTGATGGCAGCATAAAACCTACAGAAAGTGATAGCTTAAAACCTACAGAGGGTGACAGCTTAGACCCAACAGAAGATGACAGCCTGAATCCTACCGAGGAGGACAGCTTAGACCCAACCGAAGACGATGGTTTAGATCCTTCAGTGAGTGGCAAATCAAGACTGCCAAAGACAGGCGATGATAATAATCTTGCACTTTGGGTTGCATTACTTTTTACGGGCTGCACTGCTGTCACAGTAATGTCGGCAAAGCGCAAAAGAAAAGATAAATAATCATATTAAAAAAGGAACTTCTGAGTCAACCCCGGAAGTTCCTTTTTCGTACAAAATTAGGAATTTATTTATTATTGGTGTAATGGTAGCTATCTAAAAGCTGTGCCTTCATATGCCAAAGCTCATTGGAGAGGTCTACATGGATTTCCTGCGGGTTGACAAGGCGTCTTGACTCATCCCAGAGGGTTTCCTGCTCTTTTTTGCAATAATCGCGTATCTCCATAACCTTCGGAGACTCGTATACACATTCACCGCCTTTGAAAATAGGTACCAGAAGCTCACGCATGGTATAAGAACCAGGTGCAAGCTGAGTTTTCTTCCAGGTTTCGATAGGATCGAAAAGAAGAAGAGAGTTGTTTTCATTGTATTCTTCATCTACGAGACAGATAAGATCAGCGATGATCTTTCCATTTTCACGATCGTAGATTCTTCGGATGGTCTTATTCCCAGGATTTGTAACTTTTTCCGTATTTTCGGAAAGTTTGATCTTTGGAATAAATTTGCCTGAATTGCGATCCTTGATGGCAGCAAGTTTATAAACACCGCCGAATGAAGGACAGTCTTTAGATGTAATCAGGTTTGTGCCGACGCCCCATGAAGTGATGGCAGCTCCCTGAATCTTGAGGCTGTCGATCAGATACTCATCCAGATCATTGGAAGCGGAGATGACTGCATCAGTAAATCCTGCATCATCAAGCATCTTGCGGGCTTTCTTTGAAATATAGGCAAGGTCACCGCTGTCAAGACGAATGCCATAGAAGGATAACAAAATTCCGGCCTCACGCATTTCCTTAAAGACCTTAATCGCGTTAGGAACACCGGAACCTAAAGTATCATAGGTATCAGCTAAAAGTATGCATGCACTCGGATAAAGCTTTGCATAGGCACGGAAGGCAGTGAGCTCATCAGGGAAACTCATGATCCAGCTGTGTGCATGTGTGCCCTTGACGGGGACATCAAAAAGTTTTCCGGCAAGAACATTGGATGTGCCTACACAGCCGGCTATCATAGCTGCACGGGCACCGTAGGTACCGGCATCAGCACCCTGGGCTCTTCTGAGGCCGAATTCCATGATTCCGTCTCCACGCGCCGCAAAAACAATACGGGATGTCTTGGTAGCGATAAGACTCTGGTGGTTGACTATATTTAAAATTGCAGTCTCAACCAACTGAGCTTCCATGATCGGTGCGATAACCTTTACGAGCGGTTCGCGAGGAAAGACAACAGTTCCTTCAGGAATAGCATAGATGTCACCGGAAAATTTGAAATCGTGAAGGTATTGAAGAAAATCCTCATCAAAAATACCAAGTCCACGCAGATATTCGATATCTTCGTCATTGAAATGAAGGTTTTTCACGTAGTCAATGACCTGCTCTAAGCCGGCACAGATTGAAAAAGCATTGCCATCCGGATTTGCACGGTAAAAGGCGTCGAAAATAACGGTTTCGTTGGCATCCTTTTCATGAAAATATCCCTGCATCATGGTAAGTTCATACAGGTCGGTTAATAGGGTGAGATTTCTTGGCTCCATAATCTTCTCCTTTAGTCTTACATAGCCACTGACATTGCTATGTATTTGTCAAATCATAGTTTTTGCTTTAGCACTGTATTTTACATAAATTTTACGCTAAACATTGCGTTCACTATAGCATAAAATATGCAGAATAGCAAAAAGAATGACAAATTTATAACAATCTAAATTAGCAAAAGAAACAATTCTTGACAAGGATGTTGAAAAAAGATACAATGTCGTTGTTGATGAATTATATTAATAAGTAGAAAAAGCTATGACGGAGACAGTAACCCCGTACAGAAAGCAAAAGCGAGGCAGGGACGGTGAGAGCCTGCTGCGAGTAAGACGGAAGTGAAGATCACTCCCGAGCATCCGGCTGAACGATTTTGGTTAGATTTTTAGTATACAATTAAGAAGATTATGCTCCAGAATTTATTAGGTCAGGACGGATTCCACCGTTACAGGGAGCGCATATAGATGTATGCAGTAATAGGTGGTTATAGCAAGTGGATTCTTGTCCTGTTACAGGATAGGAGTTCACTTTTTTATTTCATAAGAAAGTGCGTCCTATGAAATAAAACGCAGTTAACATTTTATTTAGGAGGAATTTATCATGTACAACAAAGTTCCGACAAACTTGAATTTCGTGGAACGTGAAAAGAACATTGAGAAATTCTGGGAAGATGAACAGATTTTCAAGAAGAGTATCGACAGCCGCAAGGAAGGACCGACATATACATTCTATGACGGACCGCCTACTGCAAACGGAAAACCTCATATCGGCCATGTGCTTACCCGTGTTATCAAGGATATGATTCCTAGATATCGTGCTATGAAGGGCTACATGGTTCCGAGAAAGGCCGGATGGGATACCCATGGCCTTCCTGTTGAGCTGGAAGTAGAGAAGATGTTGGGACTGGACGGCAAGGAGCAGATCGAGGAGTATGGTCTGGAGCCGTTTATCGAACATTGTAAAGAGAGTGTATGGAAATACAAGGGAATGTGGGAGAAATTCTCCAATACCGTTGGTTTCTGGGCTGACATGGAGCATCCGTACGTTACTTACCACAACAGCTTTATCGAGTCAGAGTGGTGGGCACTAAAAGAAATCTGGAATAAGGGACTTCTTTACAAGGGCTTCAAGATCGTACCGTACTGCCCGAGATGTGGTACACCGCTTTCAAGCCACGAAGTTGCACAGGGATATAAGGACGTAAAAGAACGCTCTGCAATCGCAAAATTCCCGGTAAAGGGCGAGGATGCATATATTCTTGCATGGACGACCACACCGTGGACACTTCCGTCCAACGTTGCACTTTGCGTAAATCCGAACGAGACTTATGTAAAGGTAAAGATGAAAGAAGATGGCACTGTTTATTATATGGCACAGGCACTCTGTGATACTGTTCTCGGAGAGGCTTCCTATGATGTTGTCGAGACATTTACCGGAAAAGACCTCGAATACAAAGAGTATGAGCCATTATTTGACTATGCAGTATCAACTTGTGAAAAACAGCATAAGAAGGCATTCTATGTTGTTTGCGATACATATGTAACACTCACAGACGGTACCGGAGTCGTACATATCGCACCGGCATTTGGTGAAGATGACTCTAAGGTAGGAAGAAAATACGATCTGCCGTTTGTTCAGCTTGTAGACGGCAAGGGCGAGATGACAAAGGAAACTCCTTGGGCAGGCATGTTCTGTAAGAAGGCTGATCCGGAGGTTCTTAAGGCATTAAGAGAAAAAGGACTTTTATTCTCTGCACCGGTATTTGAACACAGCTATCCACATTGCTGGCGCTGTGATACACCGCTCATCTATTATGCACGTGAATCATGGTTCATCAAGATGACGGCAGTTAAGGATGACCTTATCCGCAACAACAATACTATCAACTGGATTCCTGAGAGCATCGGTAAAGGCCGTTTCGGTGACTGGCTTGAAAATGTTCAGGACTGGGGCGTAAGCCGAAATCGCTACTGGGGTACTCCATTAAATATCTGGGAATGTGAGTGTGGCTGTCAGCATGCGATCGGAAGTCAGGCTGAATTAAAATCCATGAGCCCGAATTATGCTGATGTTGTTAAAAAATACGCAAAAGAGATGGATAAAGAGGCTGACGGTGAGGTTGAGCTGCATCGCCCATTTATCGATGATGTGACCATTACCTGCCCTCAGTGTGGAAAACAGATGCACCGTGTACCTGAGGTTATTGACTGCTGGTTCGACTCTGGATCCATGCCATTTGCACAGCATCATTATCCATTTGAGAACAAAGAGCTGTTCGAGCAGCAGTTTCCGGCAGACTTCATCTCAGAGGCTGTTGACCAGACTCGTGGATGGTTCTACTCACTGCTTGCAATTTCAACACTTATATTTAACAAGGCACCGTATAAGAATGTTATCGTTCTCGGCCATGTTCAGGATGAGAACGGACAGAAGATGAGTAAGTCCAAGGGAAATGCGGTCGATCCGTTCGATGCACTTGAGACTTACGGAGCAGATGCTATCCGTTGGTATTTCTACATCAACAGTGCACCGTGGCTGCCGAACCGTTTCCATGGAAAAGCAGTTATCGAGGGACAGAGACGCTTTATGGGTACTCTCTGGAACACATACGCATTTTTTGTACTGTATGCTAATATCGATAATTTTGATGCTACAAAATATACTCTTGAATACGACAAACTGCCGGTTATGGATAAATGGCTTTTATCCAAGTTAAACAGTCTTGTCAAAGAAGTGGATGATGATCTTGGCAATTACCGCATTCCTGAGGCTGCAAGAGCACTGCAGGATTTTGTAGACGACATGAGCAACTGGTATGTAAGAAGAAGCCGTGAGCGTTTCTGGGCTAAGGGCATGGAGCAGGAT
>CAVKOQ010000154.1:0-4863 GCA_963657995.1 bacterium | reverse complement strand
GCTCTGTATGACAGCAGCTGTATTCTTCCCTGTTTATATGGCGGTGCTGTTTCTGCTTCGGTATAAAATAAAACTTCGCGGGTGATACATCCTGCCGCTCCATTTAGGGTAAGCGACGAATAACCCATCGTCTACCATCCTTCAAATCAACATATATTCTCATTTCTCTGCTACTTTGTCAGTGGCAGGGGAATTCACAACTAAGACAAATTTATATTGACACACTTATTCTCTTGTTGTATAATTCATAAAAATGGAATTATACATATATGACATAGATTTGTTGTTTGGAGAGATGATACACACTATGACGATCAGCGAGCGTATTTTTAATAAATTAGAAGAGCTTTCCATGTCCCAGAAAGACTTTTCAGAGAAGACTGGAATATTGCCGAGCACTATCAGTGAGTGGAAAAAGAAAGGCACGAATCCCACATCGGAGAAGATTATGATTATCTGTAAAGTATTGAATGTAAGCCCGGAGTGGCTGCTTTCAGGAGCAGATAATAATGGCAGAAGGGGAAAAAGACCCGATTGGTTTGTGGTGGGCAGAGACAGCGAACTCGGGCAACTCATTGAGGAGTATAACGAAATGGATGCGAAGGCACAGGCGCGACTGCGTGGATATCTGGAAGCACTGAAAGACAGAATCTGAACATTTACCTGATTTTTTGATTTGTAAGAAGTTGCGATTTGATTTATTACGAGGAAAAAGTGTTCCGTAAGGTTTTTTGCCTGTTAGTTCATAAAAATGGAATAGTTCTAGATAATGGATGGAGGCCGTATGTAAATATTATGAGCAGACCGAAAAGAATATGGTATCCCGGAGCGACATATCACGTCATGAGCAGGGGGAATCGCAGGATGATCCTTTTTAAGGACAGATTTGATTATATTTCATTTTTAGAATATGTGGCGAAAACACGCACCATTTATTCGTTCAAGCTACATTCGCTGTGTCTTATGTCAAATCATTTTCATATGATTGTAGAGACAGAGGAGACAGAGCTTTATAAGATCATGCAGAAAATTCTGCATTTCTACAGTATGGATTTTAATCGAAGATATCGATTTACAGGTCATCTTTTTGAAAGCAGATACACCGCACGCATTATTGAAGACGAACGATATTTTCTTGAAGTCAGCAGGTATATACATCTGAATCCGGTAAAGGCGATGATGGTGAGAACTCCTCTTGATTATGAATACAGCAGCTACGGTTTTTTTGTTGATAGACAGGAAGAGTTAATGGACGGGAGCAGCCTTATTGCAGCACTCGTCGATACTGAACGTGTGCTTTCGTGCTTTCATAACAACAGCAGAGAGCAGTACCGGATGTTTGTGGAGGGGAAGATTTCTCATGCCGAGCAGGAGATGCTTATACAGAAGGAGATGAAGGAAGACGATATGTGGCTTCCGTGGTAGCAACAGATGATAGAGAATGTAGCTTTCGTGGCGAAAACGGATGATAGTGAATATGGCTTCTATGGAATCAGTAGATAATGGCGAATGTAAAGAATGGCAGCAAACAGGGAGGATATTATGGCGACAGTTGTAAAGAGTATGGCGACGACTGGTGTAGAGGGATTTATGGTGGAGATAGAGGCATCCACGATACGTGGACAGCAACAGATGATGTCGATTATAGGACTTCCGGATCAGGCGATAAAGGAAGCAGGGGAGAGAATTCAGGCAGCGATAGAATCCTGTGGCTATGATATACCGAAGGATAAGGTGATTCTTTCGCTTGCACCAGGTGACAAAAAGAAAAGGGGCTCACATTTTGATCTTGGGATGATAATAGCACTTCTTTTTCAGACAGATCAGATCTCACCTAAAAATCTTGCGGAATATGCCTTTATAGGAGAACTTTCTCTAGATGGCCGCATCAGGCCATGCAACGGGGTACTTTCGATGGTCACGGAAGCGAGAAAGTGCAGAGTGGGTTCCGTAGTAGTTCCGTATGAGAATCGAAAAGAGGCATCATCAGTATCGGGTATCAGAGTATGTCCTGTGAAGAATCTTCAAGATACCGTGAGGTTTCTGGACGGCAGGCTTGATCTTAAAGAACTGGAAGAAGCGGACGAAGACGGTAAACCTTTTGATAGTTCCGATATGTCTATAAAAAAGTTTAAAAGCACAACTGGCTTACATGATTCTACTGACGATAATTCCGAAACTTCTATGGGGCGCGAACTTGATTTTGCCGACGTGAAGGGTCAAGATGAGCTGATAGATGCGATTGTCTTAGGAGCGGCTGGAGGACACAATATTCTCATGATAGGAGAACCTGGATGTGGCAAGACGATGATTGCACAGAGAATCTCCTCGATTCTTCCTAGAATGTCAGAAAAAGAATCATTGGAAGTTACTAAAATTCACAGCATATCAGGTTTTCTTGATGCCGGTGTGGGACTTGTGGAAAGGCGGCCTTTCAGGGCACCTCATCATAACGTTTCTCTCAATGCATTGATTGGTGGTGGAAGTTATGCACAGCCGGGAGAGGTATCTTTAGCCCACAACGGGGTTCTATTCTTAGATGAGATAGCAGAATTTTCTAAAAGTACACTTGATGCACTTCGTCAGCCGATGGAGGATAAAAGGGTTACTATTTCCAGGGTAAACGGTACGAATTCCTATCCGGCGAATTTTATGTTTGTAGCCGCGATGAATCCATGCCCATGTGGATATTATCCGTCAAAAAAATGTCGCTGTACAGATTACGAGATCATACACTACAGGGGGAAGATTTCAGGCCCGATTTTGGAAAGGATCGACATACAGAAAAGTGTTGCACATGTAGACTATTTTGAATTGAACGACAAAAAAAGCAGTCGCTCGTCTGCTGAACTTCGTGAAATAGTAGAGAAAGCCAGAACTATACAGCAGGAAAGATTTAAGGATGTCTCAGGAGTTAATTGCAACGCACAGATGACCACGTCCATGATCCAGAAATATTGCAAACTTGATGAAGAATGTACGCAAATGCTTAAAACAGCCAGTGAGAAATATGGTTACAGTGCAAGAGTAATACATAAGCTCCTTAGGCTTGCGAGAACCTGTGCTGACATAGAGGGAAGTGAAGAAATCAGGCCACAGGATGTCGTGAGGAGTCTTTCGTGTAGAGATCTCGATATTTCAAGCAGTCAGCTGTATACGATCTGATTAAAGATATGAAGAGAGAGGAAAAGATAATTGATTATCTGAGACTGACACTTATAGAAGGTTTTGGCCCTGTTAGTGCAAATTATCTGACAGAGTTGTGTGGAGGCATCGAGGAGTGTTTCCATATTGATAAAAATTCTCTGATTGAGTCTGAAAACAAATATATGATTCAACATGAACACAGTGCAATTGGAGAAAGAAGACTTGAGAGTTTTATCAGCCACCGTGACTCAGCCGCGGTTATGGAAAAAGCAGAGAAGATCATCCGAGATTGTGAACTGTCAGGGCTTTCTATCATTACAAAGGAAGATATTCGGTATCCTGGCCGTTTGACAGGACTTAAGGATGCACCGCTCCTAATTTATGCAAAGGGAGAACTTAGAATAAATGAATATTCTAAAAGTGTGGGAATAGTTGGTGCCAGAAGATGCAGCAGCCAAGGCAAAGATAAGGCGATTGATATCGCCACTGATGCAGTTAGAAATAACTGTGTTGTTATCAGTGGCATGGCAAAGGGGATAGACTCTTACGCACATACGGCGGTACTCAAAAGTGTAGGATATACGATCGCTGTGCTTGGATGTGGTGCGGATGTATGCTATCCCACAGAACATCAGGAATTATATGAGGAAATCACAAAAAAAGGATGCATCATATCCGAATATCCGCCTAAAACCAAACCAAGACAATACATGTTCCCTCAGAGAAATCGCCTCATAGCGGCACTTTCGGATGAACTATATGTTGTGGATGCAGGTATAAAAAGCGGAACAGAGACTACTGTTACTGCCTGCATGAAATATGGAGGACGAAAAATACATCGAGTATAGTCAATGGTAACAGGCAACAATGTTCAGTAAAAAACACATTAACAACAACAGTTTACAATCTCTATATTCTTAAGTTGACGTAATGTGGACCACAGTGGGATCAGACACCTTGTACATCCACTACTCCACCCGCTGGTATGCCAATCGCGGGCTGCCGTCTTCCACGTAGATTACGCCGCACCGCGTAAAACCATTCTTTTCGATCAACTTCTGCATGGTCAGATTGTCCGCATGGGTATCTATGCGGATATTTCCGGAAATGTGTCTGCAATACGCCACGATACAGCGAAAAATCCCGTGTACCTGGCCGTCTCCCGCCACCCGGTGAATTGTCAGGTACGCGTCATCATTCAGCCACTGTCCTTCGATATCGTCATAATTCGGTTCCCCGTCCACGAGCAATGCAAATACACCATGTACGCCCTGCTCGTCATAGATCACCTTACAGGTTTTCTTTTCGATGTCAGAACGAACCATCGCAACACTCGGATAAGAATGTCCCCACTGCGTCGGATTTCCGCTCTGTATCATATATTCCTGTGCACTTCCGTATATCCTCATGATCCGCACAAGATCTTCCATCGCAGCATCTCGTATCTTCAGCATACGTCTCTTCTCCTTATCGTCTCAATATACACTGTACCCATAACAGTACTTTTTTAATGTGGTCAGGCATCACTGTCGGCACCTTAATTCATCATCTCCAGTGTGTGGAAGGCAAGTCCCACCCCTGTGTCTGAGAACATATTCTTATAGTTATCTTCCACTGCTTGCAATCCCAAATCATGGTAGGTGTTATAATCCTTGAGGTCGTACACTCCAACAGGCTGAAGCTCGTAAATCGTCCAGATGGCTTTACCGTATTTCT